>NZ_JAAGLR010000338.1 GCF_010548245.1 Streptomyces sp. SID11385 | reverse complement strand
GGTGTCCGGCGCGCTGTGCGTCCGACAGCCGCTCCAGCACCAGGACGCCCACGCCCTCGGCCCAGCCGGTGCCGTCCGCCGAAGAGGAGAACGCCTTGCAGCGCCCGTCCGGCGACAGCCCGCGCTGCCGGGAGAACTCCACGAACGTGCCCGGTGTCGCCATCACCGTGACCCCGCCGGCCAGCGCCATGGAGCATTCGCCCTGGCGCAGCGACTGGGCCGCGAGGTGCAGCGCGACCAGCGAGGACGA
>NZ_JAAGLR010000241.1 GCF_010548245.1 Streptomyces sp. SID11385 | reverse complement strand
AGGGGTGGGGGTGCTCGGCGTAGGACGGGCGGGCCGGGGCGGTCGGGCCGGTCGCGGTGACGGTGCGGCGGACCGCGAGGGTCGCAGCCGTGATGACAGCGGCTCCGGCGACTCCTGCCCATCGGTGTCCTGCGAGGCCGCCTCCGGTGGCGTTGATGAGCGCCGGGGTGGCCGCTCCTGCCACCAGGGCGGCTACGGCGATGCCTGCGACGCGGCCGGCCACGAGGCGGGTCCTGGCTTCCTGTCCGGGTGCCAGGAGCGCGGGCAGTGCGGCGTAGGAGGCGTGGAAGAAGGCGAAGGCGGTGGCGGCGAGGGTGAACGCCAGGGTGGTCCACAGGGCGCCCGCGCCGCCGTGGGCGAAT
>NZ_JAAGLR010000210.1 GCF_010548245.1 Streptomyces sp. SID11385 | reverse complement strand
AGGACGAAGGCCAACGCCAGCATGGCCGCGCGGGCGTTGCCGTCCTCGAACGGATGGAAGAAGAGGATGTCTAGGTAGGTCCGGGTTGCGCGTGACGGGAGGGGGAGATCAGGTTGAGCGCTCTCGGACAGGCAGCGCTCGAATCGCGCCCGCGTATCGGATGCGAGGCCGTAACGCTCCTGGCAGCCCTTCGCGAAGGCCGGCATCGTGCGGAAGCC
>NZ_JAAGLR010000170.1 GCF_010548245.1 Streptomyces sp. SID11385 | reverse complement strand
GCCCGGGGCGCCGCGCTCGCTGCTGCCGGGTGCCGGGGTCACGGGGACGGCGGCGGGGCTCGTGGGCTTCGGCGCCGGTACGGGGATCGCGTGCGCGCTCGCCGGACCGCTCGGGGACCGGCTCGGGCTGCCCGTTCTCCCGGCGGACGCGGTGCCGGGGGCGCTGTGGGCGGCGCTGACCGTGCTGCTGCCGGTCTTCGGGCTCGCGCTCGGCACGGTGCTCGCGAGCCGCGACCTGCTCGGCGGGGAACCGGCGACCGGTAAGGGGTTGGGATGACCG
The DNA here is from genome assembly GCF_010548245.1 of Streptomyces sp. SID11385. GTDB lineage: Bacteria > Actinomycetota > Actinomycetes > Streptomycetales > Streptomycetaceae > Streptomyces. Next base: position 35 of record NZ_JAAGLR010000170.1, on the reverse strand, counting down.
GCACGGGGTGGGGATGACCGGCACGGGGTGGGGAT
>NZ_JAAGLR010000135.1 GCF_010548245.1 Streptomyces sp. SID11385 | reverse complement strand
AAGGTGACCGGGTCGCTGGGCGGACGGGTCAGTCGGGCGGAGGTCCAGCGCGAACTGCAGGAGATCTACACCGCTCTGGTGTCAGCTCTGGGCAGTGGAAGTCTTGACGGACATGGCGAAGCCTTCGGTGAGGTGCGGGCGCTGCTGAGCGAGCTGTCACGCAACCGCGCCGAGCAGGGTTTCAGGCCCAGCGAGACCGCGGTCAGTGTGTTTTCCCTGAAAGAGGTGCTGGAGCCGGCGCTGTCCGGTGAGGACAGTGATCTGCAGGCGTACCTGAAGTTCTCCGGGCTGCTGGACACCTTGGGGCTGTTCACGGTCGAGACCTACACCCAGGCCCGCGAGGAGCTGATCTCCGCACAGGCCGAG
>NZ_JAAGLR010000099.1 GCF_010548245.1 Streptomyces sp. SID11385 | reverse complement strand
GTACCCGCGCCCCCAGCTCACCCGTGACAACTGGCAGAACCTCAACGGCTCCTGGGAGTTCGCCGCGGCGAAGGCGGGGGAGCGGCCCCCGGTGGGCAGGAAGCTCGGCGAGAAGATCCTCGTCCCGTACCCGGTCGAATCCCAGCTCTCCGGGATCGAACGGCACGAGGACCGGATGTGGTACCGCCGTACCTTCACCGTGCCGAAGAACTGGAAGGTCGGCTCGGGCA
>NZ_JAAGLR010000031.1 GCF_010548245.1 Streptomyces sp. SID11385 | reverse complement strand
CCGCGTCCCACGTTCCGCGACCGCGCTGCCCCGGAGGAGACGGGAAACATGTCTGCCTGCGTCCCCACTCGTCATGACCACTCATCCCGCAGCTCGCGACCTCCCCGGTCATCGGGGGTCAAGCGACCTCACAGCCCGCCACCGCCGCATCGCGGCGGACGATTCCGTATCGCGGGCGCCGACGTGTCCGCCTCGATCACTGTCTTCCTTCTCGCCATCCCCATGTCGC
>NZ_JAAGLR010000004.1 GCF_010548245.1 Streptomyces sp. SID11385 | reverse complement strand
AGCCGGGACATCACGAGATCCGGCTGCCTGCCCTGCGTCCGGCGCAGCGGGCGCGGGGCGAGGCCGGGCGCGTGCCGCTGGAGCAGGACGAGGGCCCGCCACTCGCGCTCGGCGGGTTCCGTCCGCGTGTCGTGGTAGCGCTTCGTCACCTCGTCGCTGCCGAGCCGCAGTTCATGTGTGTGCCACCGGGGCGTCGTCCGCCGTACCCGTACCGTCACACTGTCAGAGGATCACAGGAACGGCCGCCAGCGCCAGGGTTCCGGCGCAGCAGGCGGCGAGAAGTGCGTACCCAGGCGGCAGCGCGCGCGGACGCGGCGCCGCGAGGTCCCGCGCGCGCCGCGTCGCGAGGGCGAGGAACGCCAGGACGGGCACGACGCCGGCCACCCACACCAGGGGCACCCCGTGCGCGAGCGCGGCCTTGAGCGCGAGGACCCCGGCGACGGTCGCGGAGAGCGCGGTACGCCGCCAGGCGAGACGGGTCCGCTCGGGCTGGAGCCCGGGATCACGCGCGAAGCCGCCGCCCGCGCCGCTGCCGCCGCCCGTACCGCTCGCCCCGCTCGAAGCGCCTGCCGCGCCCGCCCCGCCCCTTCCGCTCATCCCGCGAACCCGAAGAGCACGACGACGACCATCACGACGGCGACCGCCGCGATGACGAGCCCGAGCAGCACCGGGAAGCGCGTCACCGGCAGGTCCTCGCCGCGCCGCATCGCGCGCTCGCAGCGCAGCCAGTGCACGACCGCGCGCAGCGCGCACAGCACCCCGCAGGCAAGGAGCGCGAGCGCGAGCCCGACGCGCCAGCCCCAGCGCAGGTCGGGGAGGAACTGGTCCACGGCGAAACCGCCGCCGACCAGGGCGAGGGAGGTGCGCAGCCAGGCGAGGAACGTGCGCTCGTTGGCGAGCGAGAAGCGGTAGTCGGGCGTCGTGCCCTCGCGCGCGACGCGGGCGGGCGAGAAGAGGAGCCGGCGCACGGTCTCCCGGGGGCGCTCAGCGGCCATCGTGCGCGCGCAGCCGGTGGTAGGCGGCGAGACCGTCGGGCACCCAGGGCCACTCCCCGAGCCCGGCCGCCAGCTCCTCGTCGGTGAGGAAGTCGTGCCAGGCGACCTCCTCGGCCTGCGGCGCGACGGGCAGGGTGCACCGCACGTCGTAGACGGCCGACCACCAGGCACCGGCGGAGGCGTCCTCGTACAGGAACCGGAAGAGCGGTACGGGCCGGTCGAGCCCGCTCACCCCCAGCTCCTCCTCCGCCTCCCGCAGCGCGGCCTCGTCGTAGGACTCGCCGGCCCCGACGACACCGCCGACGAACATGTCGTAGTGCGAGGGGAAGACGAGCTTGCCCGGAGTCCTGCGGTGCACGAAGATCCGCCCCGCCTCGTCCCTGACGCGGATGAACACGCAGCGGTGCCGCAGCCCACGCGCGTACACGTCCCCGCGCCGCGCCTGCCCGGTCACCCGGTCGTCCAGGTCCACGACATCGAGGATCTCGTCGGCGGGATCGGCGGGGGTCTGATGCGGAGAAGCCATGGAGCCATCCAACCACCGCGCGCGCGACCGGCGCGGACAGGGCGGGCCCGAGTGGACGAGCCCTCGTGCCGGGCTCGTGGCCGGGCGCTCCGCCTCGCGACGGACTCCCGCTCAGCCCGGTTGCAGGTCCTTCTCCGGTTGCGGGGGCTCCGCCTTCCCCGAGGGCATCGCGGGGTGCCGTCCGAGGAGCACGATGCCCACCACGATCGCCGCGAGCCCCGCCGCCTCGCCCGCGAGCGCCCCCGGGTCCATGCGGAGCTGGTCGCCGAGGAAGCCGACGCCGCACACGATCCCGGCGAGCGGCTGGGTCGCCGAGAGGGCGGGCAGCGAGGTGCGCAGCGGGCCCGCCTCGAAGGCGCTCTGCACGAGGACGAGGCCGCTGATGCCGAGCGCCACGACGACGTAGGGCTCCCACGTCAGGACGAGCGCGCCGAAGCCGCCGTCGCCGAAGACCTCGCCGCTCACCCGGGTCAGCGCGTCCTGCACCCCGTAGAGCAGTCCGGCGCCCGTGGCGAGGAGCGCGGGCGCGGCGGTGAGGCGGGAGCGGCGCGCGTACGCGGCGAGGAGCAGCGCGATGCCCAGCATGAGCCCGATGATCAGCCAGCGCCGCAGCGGGTCGGTGATCGCGTCGCCGCCGCGCGGGCGCCCCGACAGGATGAACGCGGCGACGCCGCCGGTGAGCAGGACGAGCCCGCTCCAGCCCTGCCGGCCGAGCGGCTGTCCCGTCTGCCAGCGTGAAAGGGCCATCGCGAAGAGGAGGTTGGTGGCGAGGAAGGGTTCGACGAGGGAGATCTCCCCGTCGCCGAGCGCGAGCGCGCTGAGGACCATGCCCGCCACCATGAGCGCGATGCCCGCGAGCCAGCGCGGCTTGCGGACGAGGACGAGCAGGAGACGCGGCGAGAGGAAGTCGCCGGGCGGGGCGTGCTGCGCGGCGTTCTGCTGGAAGACGAAGCCCGTGCCCAGGCAGAACGCGGCGGCCACCGCCAGGACCAGGACCAGTACCGACACGTCGCGCACCTCAACACCGGGTGGGGGGTGGCTGCCGAGCCGACGATATCGTCCCGCCGCCCGTTTCGCCCGACGGGTACCCGCTTCCGGACGGCGCACGCCGGGCCCGCCGGACGGTTGACGCGACCCCGTGCCGCGGCCAGGATCTGACGGGAACTGACTCACCGGTAACCCCGGCCGGGCAGGGAGTCCGCCGCAGCCCCGTACGGACCCCCGCGCCGACGGGCCTCACAGGACAGGAAGAGCCGCATGGCCTACGACGCGGACGTCATCGTGATCGGCGGGGGACTCGCGGGCCTCGCGGCGACCGCCGAACTCGCAGACGCGGGCCGCAAGGTGATCCTCCTCGACCAGGAGCCCGAGCAGTCGCTCGGCGGTCAGGCGCACTGGTCCTTCGGCGGGCTCTTCCTCGTCGACTCGCCCGAGCAGCGCAGGCTCCGCATCCGCGACAGCCGCGAGCTGGCGCTCCAGGACTGGCTGGGCACGGCGGGCTTCGACCGCGAGGAGGACCTGTGGCCGCGCCGCTGGGCCGATGCGTACGTCGACTTCGCCGCCGGTGAGAAGCGCGCGTGGCTGCACCGGATGGGGGTGCGGTTCTTCCCCGTCGTCGGCTGGGCCGAGCGGGGCGGCTACGACGCGGGCGGCCACGGCAACTCCGTCCCCCGCTTCCACATCACGTGGGGCACAGGGCCCGGGCTGCTCGCGCCCTTCGTGCGGCGCGTGCGCGAGGCCGCGGCGCGGGGCCTCGTGGAGTTCCGCTTCCGGCACCGGGTCACCGGGCTCGGGCGCGCGGCGGGCAGCGTGGACACGGTGAGCGGCGAGATCCTGGAGCCGTCCGGCGTCGCGCGCGGCACCGCGAGCAGCCGTACCGTGACGGGCTCCTTCGAACTGCGCGCGCAAGCGGTGATCGTCACGTCCGGCGGCATCGGCGGCAACCACGACCTGGTCCGCGCGGCGTGGCCGGCCCGGCTCGGCACCCCGCCCGAGAAGCTGCTCTCCGGGGTGCCCGCGCACGTGGACGGCCTCATGCTCAAGGTCGCGGGCGACGCGGGCGGCCACCTCGTCAACGGCGACCGCATGTGGCACTACACCGAGGGCATCCAGAACTGGAACCCGATCTGGGCCAAGCACGGCATCCGCATCCTGCCCGGTCCCTCCTCGCTGTGGCTCGACGCCGAGGGCAGGCGCCTGCCCGTCCCGCTCTTCCCCGGCTTCGACACCCTCGGCACGCTCGACCACATCATGAGCACCGGCCACGGCTACACGTGGTTCGTCCTCAACCGGCGCGTCATCGGCAAGGAGTTCACGCTCTCGGGCTCCGAGCAGAACCCCGACCTCACCGGCAAGTCGGTACGCGGCGTCATCGACCGCGCCCGCGCGGACGTGCCGGGCCCGGTCAAGGCGTTCATGGACCACGGCGCCGACTTCGTCGTGGAGAAGGACCTCGGCGCGCTGGTACGGGGCATGAACGCGCTCACGGACGAGCCGCTCATCGAGGAGGAGGCCCTGCGCCGCGTCCTCGTCGAGCGCGACCGCGAGATCGCCAACCCCTTCACGAAGGACCTCCAGGTCACGGCGATCCGCGGCGCCCGCAAATTCCTCGGCGACCGTCTCATCCGCGCCGCGGCCCCGCACCGCATCCTCGATCCGGCGGCGGGTCCGCTCGTCGCCGTCAAGCTCCACATCCTGACCCGCAAGTCCCTCGGTGGCCTGGAGACGGACCTGTCCTCGCGCGTCCTCACCGAGGCGGGCGACCCGCTCCCCGGCGTCTACGCGGCGGGCGAGGCCGCGGGCTTCGGGGGCGGCGGCGTCCACGGCTACCGCTCCCTGGAGGGCACCTTCCTCGGCGGCTGCCTCTTCTCGGGCCGCACGGCGGGCAGGGCGGCGGCGAAGGCGGTGTCCTGAGCGAAGGGCGTTGGGGCCTGGCATGCCGTACCCGCGAAGGGCCCGCCGTACGCGTGAGGGGCGGGCCCGTACCTCCGGGCCCGCCCCTCACGCGCGTACACGCGCCGCCGCTACAACACCAGCGACAGCAGGAGCACCATCACCAGGCCCATCACCGACAGGATCGTCTCCATGAACGACCACGTCTTGACGGTCTGGCCCACGTCGAGGCCGAAGTAGCCCTTCACGAGCCAGAAACCGGCGTCGTTGACGTGGCTGAAGAAGAGCGAGCCCGCGCCGATCGCGAGGACCATGAGCGCCACGTGCGTCGTGGACATGCCGTCGGCGAGGCCCGAGGCGAGCCCGGCGGCGGAGACCGTCGCGACGGTCGCGGAGCCGGTCGCGAGGCGGATGATGACCGCGATGAGCCAGGCCAGCAGGAGCGCGGGGACGGACCAGTCCTTGGAGATGTCCAGGATCATCTGGCCCACGCCCGCGTCCACGAGCACCTGCTTGAAGCCGCCGCCGGCGGCGACGATGAGGAGCACGCCCGCGATCGGCATGAGCGACTTCTCGACGGTCTCGGAGAGCCGGTCCCGCGTGAAGCCGGCCGCGCGGCCGAGGGTGAAGAGGCCGAGCAGGCAGGCCACGAGGAGGGCGAACATCGGGTTGCCGATGACGTCGAAGACGCGCTGCGTCAGGTCGGTGGGGTCGTCGATGATGATGTCGACGATCGCCTTGAGCAGCATGAGGACGACCGGCAGGAGCAGCGTCGCGACGGTGGCGAAGAAGCCGGGGGTCTTCTCCAGGTCGTCGCTCGCGCGCTTCGGGGTCATCTCCTCGGGGGCCTTCACGTCGACCCAGCGGGCCGCGTAGCGCGCGAAGAGCGGGCCCGCGACGATCACGGAGGGGATCGCGACGATGATGCCGAGCGCGAGCGTGATGCCGAGGTTGGCGTGGAGCGCGTCGACGGCGACGAGCGGGCCGGGGTGCGGCGGGACGAGACCGTGCATGACCGACAGACCGGCCAGCGCCGGGATGCCGATCCGCATGAGCGAGTAGTTGCCGCGCTTGGCGACCATCAGGACCACGGGGATCAGCAGCACGATGCCGACCTCGAAGAAGATCGGCAGACCGATCACGGCCGCGATGAGCACCATGGCCCACGGCATCTTCTTCGGGCTCGCCTTGGCGATGATCGTGTCCACGATCCGGTCGGCGCCCCCGGAGTCGGCGAGGAGCTTGCCGAGGATCGAGCCGAGCGCGATGAGCACGCCGGTGCTGGCCACGGTCGAGCCGAGGCCCGTGGTGAAACTGGTGATCGCCTTGTCGAGCGGGGCACCGGCCACGGCGCCGAGCACGAGCGCGCCGATCGTCAGGGCCAGAAAGGCGTGGAGCTTGAACTTCGCGATGAGGACGACGATGACGGCGATGCCGAGCACGACGGCTATCCCGAGCTGGGCGTTGCCCGCCGAGGTGATCGGCTCGGCGTCCGCTGCCAGCATCTCGACGCTGAGACTGGTCACGGTCTCTTCCTTGGGGGGAGTGGGGATGGGGAGGTGGGGGTGTGGGGGAGGGGAGGGTCAACCCGTGGGGGGAAGCCGTCCCGGGGCACGGCCCGCACGGTCAGGGCGCGGGTTCGGGGGCGGGTGCGGAGGCCGAGGGCCGCAGGGCCGCGACGGCGCGCGCCGCGATCTCCTCCGGGGTGCCGCGCACGTCGACCTTGACGCCGCTCTCGTCGGGGCCGAGCGGCTGGAGCGTCGCGAACTGCGAGTCCAGGAGCTTGGTCGGCATGAAGTGGCCCTGACGGTGCCCCATGCGGTCCTCGATGAGGGCGCGGTCGCCGGTGAGGTGGAGGAAGACGAGCCCGGGAGCCTCGGCGCGCAGCCGGTCCCGGTAGGAGCGCTTGAGCGCGGAGCAACTGACCACTCCGCCCTGGCCCGCCCGTCCGTGCGCCCAGCGCCCGATGGCGTCCAGCCACGGGGCGCGGTCCGCGTCGTCGAGCGGGGTCCCGGCGCTCATCTTGGCGATGTTGGCCGGGGGATGGAAGTCGTCGCCCTCGGCGTACGGGACGCCGAGCTGTTCGGCCACGAGGGGCCCGATGGTCGTCTTGCCGGTTCCGGCGACGCCCATCACCACGACGACAGGGGGGGTGCTCATTGCTGCTCGGTGTCCTTCGCTGTCTTCTTCGACATCGTCTGCGCAAGCTACTGAAGCCCATACGTCATACGTATTCAAGAGAATGTGACGTAAAAGTCCTACGTATTGCGGAGTGCGCAACGCACCGTACCCTGAGCCCATGACTTCGCAGGACGGGGGCCTCCACGGCCGCGTACTCGACCACCTGGGCAAAGCCATCACGGGCGGCGAGTACCCGCCGGGCAGCGTGCTGCGTACCGACGCCCTCGCGGAGCGCTTCGAGGTCTCGCGCTCGGTCATCCGGGAGGCGATCCGGGTCCTGGAGGCGATGCGGCTTGTCAGCTCACGCCGGCGCGTCGGCGTGACGGTCCGTCCCATCGAGGAGTGGAACGTCTACGACCCGAGCGTCATCGGCTGGCGCCTCGCGGGCGCCGACCGGCCCCGCCAGCTCCGCTCGCTGACCGTCCTGCGCTCCGCCGTCGAACCGATCGCGGCCGGGCTCGCGGCCCGCAACTGCACCCCCGAGGAGTGCGCGGCGCTCACCGAGGCGGCCCTCGGCATGGTCGAGACCTCGCACGGACGGCGCCTGGAGGCGTACCTCGTGCACGACGTCGAGTTCCACCGCATCGTGCTGAACGCCTCGCGCAACGAGATGTTCGCGCGCCTCGGCGACGTCGTCGCCGCGATCCTCACCGGCCGCACCCGCCACCAGGTCATGTTCGAGGACCCCGACCCGGCGGCGGTCACGCTGCACGTACAGGTCGCCGAGGCGGTACGGGCGCGGGACACGGCCCGCGCGGAGGCACTGACGCGCGAGATCACGGTGGGCGCGCTGCACGAACTGGACGTGCTCGCGCCCTGAGCGGCGCTCCCGCCCCGCCCGGGGCGCGCGCTCAGTCCAGGAAGTCCCCGTCCACGTACACCCATTCCCCGCCCACCCGGCTGAAGCGGCTCCGCTCGTGGAGCGCGCCGGGGGCGCCGCCCTCGCGGTAGCGGGCGCGGAAGGTGACGGTGCCGTCCTGGTGGAAGGCGGTGCCCCGCTCGCTCGCCTCGATCTCCAGGCCCTCCCAGCGCGTCCCGCCGTCGAGTCCGATCACGGGCGGACACGTGCCGGGGTGCCAGCTGCGCCGCAGATACGCCTCGTCGCCCACGACGAAGGCGCTGTACCTGGCCCGCATGAGGTCCTCGGCCCGCGCGGCGAGCCCGCCCGCGTGCAGCTTCCCGCAGTGCTCGGCATAGGGAGCCGGGTTCCCGCAGGGGCAGGCGGCGGGGCTGGTACGGGGCGCCGCGGGGGCGGTGCGGGATGCTTTACGACGGGCCATGCCGCCCATTGTGCCGGGCGGGCGCCCGGAGTCCGCGCCGTGCCCGCGGTGGGCCCGCGCCGTGCCCGCCGCCTACGCGGGCCAGGAATCGCGCAGCCACTGGTCGAACGTGGTCGGCGCGAGCATCGCGTCACGTGGCGCGGTCAGTTCCCGGCCGGGGACGGCGGCGAAGAGTCCCGCGTTCTCGTCGGTCACGACGGCCCGGCCGTCGGGGTGCAGGGCGAGGACGTGCCGGGCCAGGTCGTCGAGAGCGAGGGATTCGGGCCCCGCGAGGTTCGCGCGGGCCCGGGTCGGCGGCCCGAGCACGATCTCCACGAGCCGGTTCACGACGTCCGCGGCGGCGACGGGCTGGAGCGGCGTGGACGGCAGCCGCACGACGCCGCGTTCCGTCGTCCAGTCCATGACGTCGGGGATGAACTCGTGGAACTGCGTGGCCCGCAGCACCGACCACGGGACCCCGGAGTCGGCCAGGGCCTGTTCCTGGTACGCCTTCGCCGCGTAGTAGGGGACCTGGGGCACCTCGTCGCAGCCGACGATGGAGAGCACCACGTAGTGCTCGACGCCGGCCGCGCGCCCCGCCTCGACCATGCTGGACATGGCCTCCTCCTGGAAGCGGCGGGCGCTCTCGTCGAAGGCGGGGGGCGTCGAGACGTCGACACACACCGCGCACCCGTCGAGCCCCTCGCGCAGCCCCTCCCCGCTGACGACGTCGACTCCGGTGGAGCGGACGAGAGCGGTGCCCTGGTGGCCGGCCGCTTGGAGATGGGCGATGAGCCGCGAGCCGATGCGGCCCGTACCGCCGATGACACCGACCTTCATAAGGGTGACCTCCTGTGAGGGGCGTGCCCTTCCACGCTAAGCCGCTTGCGCGGGGCCCGCCTCCCGGCTCTTGCGGAGCGGGGCGTGGGGCGGAGCCCCGCACCGCGCGCCCCGCGCCGGGGAGTCATTCGCCCCGGTCCTCGGACGTCACGTTCCAGGCCGAAATGACCGGCCTCCCGTGCTCCGTCCCGAGCCGGCTCAGCGACCCCACGTCCAGCCGGAAGAGCGCCCCGGCCGACACGTCCAGGCCGAGCCTTCGCGCCGTGAGCGCCCGCAGGAAGTGCGCGTGCGCGACCAGCACCACATCGCCCCCCTCACCGTCCAGGTCCGCGTCCCGCAGCGCCTTGTCGACCCGCGCCAGAACGCGGTCGGCCCGCTCGCTCACCTCCTTCGGCGTCTCGCCCGGGTGCTCGGCGGGTCCCCTGTCGACGCCGTCGCGCCACAGGTCCCAGTCCGGCCGCTCCTGGTGGATGTGCGCGGTCGTCACGCCCTCGTACGCCCCGTAGTCCCACTCGTGCAGCTCCGGGTCCGTGAACGTGTCGCCGAGCCCGGCGAGCCGCGCCGTGCGCACGGCCCGCTGCATCGGGCTCGTGACGGTGAGCGCGATCTTGCGCCGGGCCAGCAGCGGCGCGAGGGACTTCGCCTGCTCCTCGCCGCGCGCCGTGAGCGGCAGCTCCGTGTAACTCGTGTGCTTGCCGGTCAGGCTCCACGCGGTCTCGCCGTGCCTGACCAGGATCACTTCACCCATGGGGTCACTCCTTGTCCGTACCGTCCAACCCTGCCACCGCGCGCCCCATTCCATCCGGCACCGCTCGCCCGCACAGCGCATGATGGTCCGTGTGATCAGCGTCCTTTTCGCCGTGCTGACGGCCATCAGCAACGGCACCGCCTCCGTGCTCCAGCGGCGAGCCGCCGCGACCGTCCCCGACAGCGACGTGCTGCACGTCTCGCTCATCGGGAAACTCCTGCGGCAGCGGGTGTGGCTCGCGGGGATCGCCATGGTGCTCGTGGCGGCGGCGTGCCAGGCGGTGGCGCTGGCGACGGGGGCGATCGCGGTCGTGCAGCCGATCTTCGTGATCGAACTGCCCGCGACGCTGCTCCTCGCGGGCCACCTCTTCAAGGTCCGGCTCGGCGCGCGCATCTGGACGGGCGTCGTCGCCGTGACACTGGGCCTCGCGCTCGGCATGGCGAGCGCGGCCCCGGGCGGCGGCACGGAACGCGCGCACGCGCTGACCTGGCTGCCGGTCCTCGTCGTGACGGGCCTGTTCGAGGCGCTCGTCCTCGGCCTCGCGCTCAGCACCAGGGGCAACCCCCGTGCCGCCCTCCTCGGCCTCGCCGCCGCGTGCGGATACGCGCTCACGGCGGCGCTCATGAAGGACGCGCTGGCCCGCCTGGAGAACGGCGGAGGACTCGCGGCGCTCTTCTCCAGCTGGCAGTTGTACGGAACAGCCCTTGCGGGCGTCGGCGCCCTCTTCCTCCTCCAGAACGCCCTCCAGGCGGGCTCCCTCGCCGCCTCCCAGCCGATGCTGACCCTCGGGGACGCGCTGATCAGCATCGTCTACGGCGTCGTCCTCTTCGGCGAACACCTCCGCACGGGCTGGTGGCTGGTCCCGGAACTGGCGGGAGCGGCGATGATCGCGGCGGGAGTGGCGGAACTGGCCCGCTCGCCCCTGGCCCAGGGGGCGGTGACGCACGCGAAAACATGATGTCAAGCCCCTCCGCAGAGACCCCAAGATCCAGCCCTCTGGGGGTACCTCCCGGCCGAAAGCTGGGGGAGTTTGAGGAGCGGGGTCCGGGGCGGAGCCCCGTGAGGCCCGCCCCGGCAGAAAGCGAGCACTACCCCGCCCGCTTCACCCGCTCCAGCAACCCCGCCGCGAGATCCGCGGCAACGGTCTCCCGCAACTGGTAGTGGATCTTCTTCCCGGTCGACGTCACCGGCAGCGCGTCGACGAACCGATAAGCCCTCGGCCTCTTGTAGGCCGCCAGCATCGCGTGCGCGCGACAGTGCTTCTCCAGGTCCGCCACCGTCACCGCCGGGTCCTTGCGCACGACGTAGGCGGTCACGAGCTGCCCCCACTCCGGGTCCGGCGCCCCGACCACCGCCGCGTCCGCGACGCCCGGGTGCTCGTTGAGCACCTCCTCGACCTGTACCGGGTGCACGTTCTCGCCGCCCGAGAGGATCATGTCGTCGCGGCGTCCCACGATCGTCACGTACTCCTCCTCGTCCCACGTCGCGAGGTCGCCGATGTACAGCCAGCCCTGCCGGAAGTTCTCGGCCTGCTCCTCGGGGCGCCCGACGTAGCCGTAGCCGGACTTCGGCGAGCGCACGATGACCTCGCCGATCTCGCTGCCGTCCTTCGCCACGAGGTCGTCGGGCTCGGCGCGCCGGTCCTCGTAGACCTTCACGACGGCGACGTCGTCGTCCGTGCAGGCGCGGCCCGCGCTGCCCGCGTGGGCGGGCAGGTCGGCGGGGCGCAGGAAGGTGTTCCAGAAGGCCTCGGTCGTCCCGTACCCGTTGAAGATCCGCGGCGTCAGGACCTCCTGGTACCGCAGGCACGCGGCGCGGTCCAGCGGCGCGCCCATCGTCACGATGCCGCGCAGCGTGGACAGGTCGCGCGGGCGGCGCTCCTGCGCCTCCGCGAGCCGCTCCAGGTTCGTCGGCGCGCCGATGAGGAAGGTGATGCCCTGCTTCTCGACGAGGTCGAGCACGGTGTCCGCGTCGAAGTGCCGCAGCGGCACGACCTCGCCGCCCACGTAGAAGACCGGGTTGGGGCCGCCCGAGTAGAGACCGCCGCGGTGGAACCACGGGGACATGTTGAGGGTGCGGTCCTCGGGCGAGAGCGGGAAGTGCATGATCACGTCGTGCGCGGAGAGCACCTCGACCGCGTTGTTGAGCGGCACGCCCTTGGGCAGGCCCGTCGTGCCCGAGGTGTACAGGCGCGTCGTCTCCGCGTAGATGCCCGCCTCGGGCGCGGCCGGCAGGACCTGTCCCGCGCCCCGCTCGGCGAGCTGCACGAAGGGCACCGAGCCGGGCAGCGGATGGTCCCCGTCCTGCCCGGAGGGGACGTGCACGACGAGCTTCGGCGCGTGCCCGGCCCGCTCCAGGGCCTGCCCGGCCGACTCGGCGACGGAGGTGTCGTAGACGAAGACGGCCGGGCGCCCGGTGTCCAGGATGTGCGCCGTCTCGCCCGGGGCGAGCCGGAAGTTCACCGGCGAGCCCACCGCCCCCAGGCGCTGCGTGGCGAGCCAGAGCAGGGCGAACTCGGGCCCGTTGAAGAGCTGGTAGGCCACGAGGTCCCCGGGGCCGACCCCGTGGGCGGCGAGACCGGCGGCGAGCCGCTCGACCTCCTCGCCCAGTTCCGCGTACGTCCAGGTGCGCCCCGTGGCGGGGTCGGACATCGCGGTGGAACGGGCGTAGCGGTGCGTGTTGCGCGCGAAACCGGCCCAGTAGGTGAAGCGCTGCTCGAAGACGTCCCGGAAACCGGCCGGGTCGTAGGCGGGGGTGGTGTTCATATCTGTGTCTCGCGTATCTCGCGTATCGCGGAAAGGGCCGTGTGCGGGCTGAGGAGCGCGGGCACGGCGGTGCTCAGACTGCTCTCAGCACGGCGACGCAGTTCTGGCCGCCGAAGCCGAAGGCGTTGACGGCCGCGGCGCGGACGTCTGCCTTGCGGGCGGTGTGCGGGACGTAGTCCAGGTCGCACTCCTCGCCCGGCTGGTCGAGGTTGATGGTGGGCGGCACGACACCGTCCCTGAGGGCGAGCGCGGCGACCATCGCCGAGAGCGCCCCGGCCGCGCCGATGAGGTGGCCCACCATCGACTTCGGGGAGCTGACGAGGAGGTCGTAGGCGCTGTTGCCGTACACCTCGCGGATCGCCTTGGACTCGGTGAGGTCGTTGATGCGGGTGCTCGTGCCGTGCGCGCAGATGTAGTCCACGTCGCTCGGCGCCGTCCCCGTGCGCTCCAGCGCCTGCCGCATCGCGGAGACGGCTCCGGCCCCGCTCGGGTCCGGCGCGCTCACGTGGAAGGCGTCCGAGGTGAGCGCCCCGCCCGCGACCTCCGCGTACGGGCGCGCCCCGCGCGCCGCGGCGTGCTCGGCCGACTCCAGGACGCACACGACGGCGCCCTCGCCGAAGACGAAACCGTCCCGGTCCGCGTCGAAGGGCCGCGAGGCCCGCTCGGGCTCGTCGTTGCGCTTCGAGAGCGCGCCCATGTTCGACAGGCCCTGGAACATGACCCGCGTGATCGCCGAGTCCGTCCCGCCCGCGAGCACCACGTCGGCCTCACCGGAGAGAATCAGCCGCCGCGCCTCCAGGAGCGCGTAGACGCCGCTCGCGCAGGCGAGCGCGCTCGCCGTGACAGGCCCGCGCACGCCGAGGTCGATCGCGACCTCGCAGGCCGGCATGTTCGGGATCACGGACGAGACGAAGTACGGGGAGATCGTGCGCGGGTCGGCGTGCATCTGGTCCACCGCGCGCTCGATGCCGTCCATCCCGGCGACCGCGTTGTTCAGTACGACGCCGACGCGGCCCGCGTCGACCCCGTCACCGCCCACCGTCAGCGAGGCGTCGGCGACGGCCTCGCGCGCGGCGGCGATCGCGAGCTGCGAGAACCGCGCCGAGCGGCGCTCGCGCTTGCGGTCGAGCAGCGCGGCGGGGTCGAAGCCCTTCACCTCGCCCGCGATCGTCGTCGGCAGCCCGGCCGGGTCGAAGGCGGTGATGGGCGCGATGCCCGACTTCCCCGCGAGGAGCGCCTGCCACGTGCTCTCCCGGTCGTTGCCGACCGGGGTGAGGGCTCCGAAGCCCGTCACCACGACTTGTCGATTGCTCTGCACGTACTCCTCCTAGAAAAAACCAGCGAAAAACCTGCGCCCCGGCCCCGCCACGCGCGACCGGTGACTCCCCCTACCGCCCGTCAAGAGGCCGGTGTTCGTCGAGCGGGCGGTGCCCGTCGAGCGGGCGGTACCCGTCGAGCAGCCGGTGCGCGGCGCGCAGCCCCTCGGCCGTCGCGCGCACCGCGTTGAGCGCCCCCGTGCCCGCGGCACCGCCGGCCATCTCGAAGGGCACCCCCGCGCGCCGCAGCGTCGCCGCCACGTCCCGCTCGGGCTCCTGCCCCGTGGCGAGCACGACATGGTCGGCGGCGATCAGCTCCGTACCGCCCCCGGAGTCCCGCACCACCACGCCGTCCCGGGTGATCTCCTCGACGCCCCGCTCCGTCAGGAGCCGCACCCCGGCCGCGCGCAGCTCGTCGAGCACGACCCACCGCGTCGAGGGACCGATGCCCGCGCCCATCCGTCGCCCGCGCCGCACGACGGTGACCTGCCGGGGGAGCGCCGCGGGGGTGCGGGGCGCCAGCGCCGCGTCCCGTGCCGGAGCCGTCAGCGCGTGCCGGGCGAGGAACGCCTCGGGGGTCCGCTTGAGCTGCGGGTCCGCCGTGAGCAGGTGCGCGAGGTCCACGCCGACCCCGCCGCCGCCAATGATCGCGATCCGCGGCCCAAGAGCCTCGGGGTCGGCGAACGCCTGCTGGTAGTCGAGGACGTGCGGCAGCGCGAGCCCCGGCAGGTCCGGGCGGTGCGCGAGGACCCCGGTCGCGAGCACGACTCCGTCGAGCCCGCGCAGATACGTGAGGTCGCGGTGCCCCACGCGGTGCCCGAGCCGCAGCGGCACCCCCAGTTCGGCCAGTTCGCGCACGTGGTGACGGACCGTCTCGCCGAAGTCCTCCTTGCCCGGCACGCGCGCCGCCCAGCGGAACTGCCCGCCGGGCTCGCTCTCCGCCTCCAGGACCTCGACGTCCTGCCCGAGCCGCGCGAGCGTCCGCGCCGCCTCCAGGCCCGCCGGACCCGCGCCGACCACCGCGTACCGGCCGCGCCGCTCGCGTACCGTCAGCGGGAACTCGGCCTCGTACCCGGAGCGCGGATTGACCAGGCACGACACGCGCTCGGTGCCGAAGGACCGGTCGATGCACGCCTCGTTGCACGCGAGGCACACGTCCACGGTGTCCGGGCGCCCCGCGCGCGACTTCGCGACGATTTCCGGGTCGGCGAGGAAGGGCCGCGCGAGCGCGACGAAGTCCACGTCCCCGGCGGCGAGCACCTCGTCCACCTGCGCGAGCCGCGAGTAGCGGTTCGAGGCGATGACGGGCAGCGTGCCGTGCCCGCCCGCGCGCAGCGCCCGCTTCACGTCCTTCGCGTACGCCGCCCACGTCCCCGCGGGGACCTGCGCCTGCACCGTCGGCACGGGCGACTCGTGCCACCCGATCCCGACCGCGAGCGCGTCCACGCCCGCCCCCGCGAGCGCCACGGCGAGCGCGCCGACGTCCTCGCGCGGCGTACCGCCCTCCACCAGATCGGCGCCCGACATGCGGAACAGCACGGGGAAGCCCGCGCCGACCGCCTCGCGCACCGCCGTCGCGACCGCGACGGGGAAGCGGCGCCTGCGCTCCGCGTCCCCGCCCCACGCGTCGTCGCGCGTGTTCGTGAGCGGCGCCGTGAACTGGTTGATCAGATATCCCTCGGAACCCATCACCTCGACCGCGTCGAAGCCGAGTTCCACGGCCCGCCGCGCGGCCCGCGCGAAGTCCTCGACGGTCGCCCGCACTTGGGCGTCGCTCAGCTCGCGCGGCGTCGTCCGCGTGAAGCGGCTCGCGACGGGCGAGGGCGCCCAGCCGGGCCCGCCGTCCGTGCCGGGCGCGCCGGGCAGCGCGTACCGCCCGGCATGGAAGAGCTGGAGCGCGAGGAGTCCGCCCGCCGCGTGCACCGCCTCGGCGGTACGGCGCAGCGCCTCCTCGTGCGCGGGCTCCCCGGCGATCCCGTACCCGGGACCGCCCGCGCCCTCGGGGCTCACCGCGGTGCCGCCCGTGACGAGCAGTCCCGCGCCGCCGCGCGCGCGTTCCGCGTAGAACGCGGCGAGCGCGGCGCCCTCGTCGCCGAGCGCCTCCAGGTTCAGGTGCATCGCGCCCATGACGACCCGGTGCGGCAGGCGCAGACGGCCGAGCGTGCCGGGGCGGAAGACGTGGTCGAACAAGATCCCTCTCCTCGCTTCCGGCCCCGGGGCACAGCTCCCCGGGGTCTGGGTGATGAATGCCCGGCGGGCGGGGCGGCCGATCCCGAAAGGCCCGTATTGTCTGCACGGACCGGGCCGCCGCGCGGGACGGGGGCACCCCGCCCGCCGGGCGCGAAAGGTCAGCTCTCGCGCGTCGGCCGCGGCGGAAGCTGCAACTCGGGCCCGGCGTCCGCGAAGAACGGGGGCGCGACGACGCTCAGGCCGCCGTCCACGACGAGCGTCTGCCCGGTCATGTAGCCCGAGCCCTCGCCGAGCAGGAAGTGGATGGTGTCCGCCATCTCCTGCACGGTCCCCGGCCGGTGGGCCGGGATGCGGTCGAGGACGCCCTGCATGTCCGGCATGCCCTTGACGTTGTAGAAGTACTCCAGCGAGTCCGAGTCGATGAGCCCGCCGTTCACGGCGTTCACGTTGATCCCGTACGGCGCGAACTCGACCGCCATGTACCGCACCCACGCCTCGATCGCGGCCTTCATCGCGCCGAGCGTCGCGTACGTCGGGTAGGCGCGGATCGACCCGTACGACGAGAGCGCCACGATGCGGCCGCCGTTGTCCATGAGCTTCACCGCCTCCTGCGCCCCGAGCACGAAGGGCCGCAGGTTCATCGCGTAGGAGCGGTCGAGGTGGTGCGGACCGAGGTCCACGATGTTCTTGAACGCGCTCGCCGCGGCGTTCGACACGAAGTGGTCGAGCCGCCCGCAGCGCCGCGCGACCTCGTCGAAGAGCGTCTTGACGCCCTCGGTCGTCTCGACGTCCGCCTGGACCGCGAAGCCCTGACCGCCCGCCTCCTCGACGTCGGCGACGGTCTTCTCGGCGAGGTCCTGGTTCTTCTTGTAGTTGACGACGACGGTGCCGCCCTCGCGCGCGAGCGTCAGCGCGAGCGCGCGCCCGATCCCGCGCGAGGCGCCGGTGATCAGCGAGACGCGGCCCTGTGCGGTGCGGTCCTGCTCAGTGCTCATGGGAGCTGTGTTCCTTCGTGGTTCGGACGGGTACGGGCAAGGGCCGGGCGCGGCTCAGCGCCCGGCCTCGGGGGCGGTCGCCGGCGTGCGGCGCAGCACCTCGCGGAAGACGACGGCCTTCTGCACCTCGTTGGTGCCCTCCTCGAAACGCTGCGCGCGGGCGTCCCGGTACACGCGCTCGATCTTCTGGCTCTTCCAGTAACCGAGCCCGCCGTGGATCTGGAGGGCCTTGTCGGTGACGTTCGTCAGCATCGTCACGGCGTGCATCTTCGCCATCGACGACTGCATGGACGCGTCCTCGGCGCCCTGCTCGAAGCGGCGCGCGGCGTGCAGCACGAGCTGCTTGGCGGCCTCGATGTCGGCGGCGTTCTCGGCGAGCATGAACTGGATCGCCTGGCGCTGCGTCAGCGCCTTGCCGAACGTGACCCGGCCCCGGGCGTACTCGACCGCGAGCTGCTGGGCCCGCTCGGCGAGGCCGACGCAGCTCATCGCGACCGAGATCCGCGAGGGCGTCAGGAAGCCGCCGAGGAAGACGTCGAGCCCCTCGCCCTCCGCGCCGAGCCGGTGGTCGACGGGGACGGGGGTGCGGTCGAAGGCGAGCGAGGCGTGGTCCGTACCCGTGACGCCCATCGTGTTCGAGGTGTCCTCGACGCGCACACCCGGCGCGTCGCGGGGCACGAGCAGCGCGACGGTGCCCTCGTGGCCCGTGCTGCCCTCGATCCGCGCCGCGAGCAGGTAGTAGTCGCAGCGCACGCCGAAGGTGATGAGGTGCTTCTCGCCCGAGAGGTAGTACGTGTCGCCCTCGCGCACCACGGACGTCGTGATGTCCGCGCCCGTGCCGTTGCCCGGCTCGGTGAGCGTGAAGGCGATCTTGATCTCGCCGGTGATCGAGGGGAGGACGAAGCGCTTGCGCTGCTCCTCGGTGGCGTGCCCGTCCATCGCCCGCCAGATGCCGTTGACGACGTGCACGATCATGCGGACCGAGCCGTGCGAGCGGGAGAAGACCTCCATCAGCTCCATCCAGCGCGAGAACGGCAGCCCGTGCCCCCCGTACGCGACGGGCGCCGCCATCCGCAGGAAGCCCAGCTCGTTCAGCTCGGCCCACAGCGCCTCGGGGACCTCCCCGGTCTCCTCGATGCGCTCCGCCCAGCGCTCGCCGGGTCCCTCCACCCACTCCTCGACCTGGGCGCGGAGCCGCTCGAAGGACTGCTCGTCACTCATGTGCTGCCTCTTCATTCATCTCGTACGGTCCAGCTCTGCGTCGCCGGGGACACCGCGCGGCCTCCCCGCCGTACCGGGCCCTCACGCCCGGAGGGGCCGGAGGGCGGCGCACCGCCCTCCGGCCCCGGGGACTCAGCCCTCCTGCGGCCTCAGTTCCCTCGCTCTCTCGCGCAGTGCGAACTTCTGCACCTTGCCGATCGGGTTGCGCGGCAGCACGTCGAGCGGTTCGAGCCGTTCGGGCCAGTACTGCTTGGCCACCTGGTGCTCGTCCAGGTACGCGCGCATCTCGCCGAAGCCGAGCCGCTCGCCCTCCTTGCACACCACGAAGGCGCAGGCGCGCTCACCGAGCCGCGCGTCGGGCATCGCGACGACGGCGACGTCCTCGACGGCCGGGTGCGCGAAGAGCAACTGCTCGATCTCGGCGACGGGAATCTTCTCGCCGCCCCGGTTAATGACGTCCTTGACGCGCCCGGTGATCCGCAGGTACCCGGAGGCGTCGAGCGTCGCGAGGTCGCCCGTGCGGTACCAGCCGTCCTCCGTGAACACCTCGGCGGTCAGGTCGGGCCGGTCCAGGTAGCCGTCGAACACGGTGGGGGAGCGCAGCTCGAAGTTGCCCTCGACCCCGGCGGGGAGCACGTGCCCCTGGTCGTCCGTGATCCGCAGCTCGATCCCGTCCAGCGGCCGCCCGTCCGAGCCCCAGCGCTGGGCCGGCTCGTCCCCGGGCGCCGACAGCGCCCCGAGGCACGTCTCGGTCGTCCCGAAGGCCCCGCACACGTCCGCGCCGAGCACCCGCCCGGCCCGCTCGGCGAGCCCCCGCGGCACCTGCGCCCCGGTCGCGACGAAGATCCGCAGCTTGCGCGGCATGTCCCCGCCGTCCTCGACCGCCTTCACGAGGTCGGTCAGGAACGGCGTCGCGGCCTGCACGAAGCTCGCCCCGTGCGTGTTGAGCGAGGCGAGCGCGCGCTTCGCGTCCCACTCGGCCTGCGTGATCTGCGGGACCCCGAGGACGAGCGCCAGCGTCATCCCGTACAGGAACCCCGTCTGGTGCGCGAGCGGCGAGGGCACCCAGATCGCGTCCCCCGCGTGCAGCCCGAGGTGCCTGATCTCCATCGAGACCGCGCGCACGAGGTTCTGCGAGGGCTGCGTGACGCCCTTCGGCTCCCCGGTGGTGCCCGAGGTGAACAGGAGCTGCGCGGTCGCCTCGGGCGAGGGGACGTACGCGTCGAGCGCGGCCCGGTCCACCTCGGTGCCCGCGAGCGCCTTCTCCCAGTCCCGCACCGTGACACCCGAGCCGTCCGCCGCGGGCAGCGCCGCGCTCCCGCCGTCCTCCGCGAGCACGACGAGCTGCGACAGCTCCCCGCGCTCCTCGGCGGAGAGCCCCAGCACCTCCTCGGCCGGCTTCCGGCCGCGGTACCGGTCGGCGACGACGAGCACCTTCGCCCGGGAGCGGCGCAGCACGAAGCCGAGTTCCCGCTCCCTGAAGAACGGGATGACCGGGCAGCACACCGCGCCGATCCGCAGCGCGGCGAGCGAGAGCACGACGAACTCGACGCGGTTCGGCAACTGGTACGCCACGTTGTCCCCGGGCCGCACCCCGAGCCCGAGCAGCAGCGACGCCGCCCGCTCGACCCGCTCGTGCAGCTCGTGCCAGGTCACGGTCTCGTCGCTGTCGGCCCGTACGTCGACCACCGCGACATCGTGCGGACGGCTCGCCGCGCGCCGCCGCAGCCACTCGGGGAGCGTCACGCGCGCCGCGAGATCCGGCTTCGTGACCTCCTTCTCCAGCCGCCGCTGCCGGGGCCGCCCCGAGGGAGCGGGCCCGTCCTCGACGCTCATCGGCACGCCGAGCGTGTTCATCGCGTCGAGGAAGGTGGGGTACGAGATCCGGTACGCGTTCGGGTACGTCAGCGTCGAGTGGCCGCGCGCCCGCGAGGACGCGACGGCGAGCGACATCAGCACCCGGTGGTCGTTGAACGAGGAGAGCTTCGCGCCCACCAGCCCCTCGACGCCGCGCACCCGCAGCGCGTCCCCGTCCAGCTCCAGGTCACCGCCCATCGCGTTGAGCTGGAGCATCGCGGCGGCGCGGTCGGACTCCTTGAGCCGCGTGTGCGCGATGTTGTGGAAGACGGACTCGCCGTAGGCGAAGGAGCCGAGCGTGGAGAGGATCGGCAGCATGTCGGGCACGTCCCGGCAGTCCACCTCGACCCCCTTGAGCATCGGTGCCTCCTGCCGGATGCGCACCCCGCCGGCCGCCTCGTCCAGCTCCATCGGTACCCCCATCGCCCGGGCGATGTCGAGGAAATGGAACTCGGGGTGGTCGGCGGGACCGCCCTCCAGGCGGCTCATGCCCTTGAGCAGGACGTCCGAGGGGTGCAGCGCGGCGGCGGCGATCCCGAAGGCGGCGGAGCCGATGTCCGGCGGCAGCGTCAGCTCCGTCGCGACGGCCGACTGCCCCGGCTCGACGTCGAAGCGCCGCCAGTCCTCGGAGACCGTGACCTGGAGGCCGAACTGACGCATCATCGCGACGGTCAGCTCCAGGTACGAGCGCTCGTTCAGCTCGCCCTCGACCTCGATCGTCGTGTGCCCGGTCGCGAACGGCGCGAGCAGGATGAGCCCGGAGATCCACTGCGAGAGCGTCCCCGCGATGCGGACGTGTCCGCCGCTCGGCCGGCGCGCGGAGACCTGCACGGGCGGGCAGTCGTCGGCCGACTCGACCCCGACGCCCATCTGCCGCAGCGCGGCGAGCAGCGGGCCCACGGGTCGGCGGCGGAAGTACTTCTGCCCGGTCACCGCGACATCGCGGTCCGAGAGCGAGGCCAGGCCGATCATGAAGTAGAGGGTGGTGCCGGAGGAACCGGCGGAAACAGCGGCGCGGCGCGGGCGGTAGCGCCCGCCGAGACCGTGCACCACAAAGGTGTCGCCCTCGGTGGTGATCTTGACCCCCAGGCCGCGCAGCAACTGCACGGTGTACTGGACGTGCCGGGCGTCGGAGAGCCCGTGCACGCGGCTGACGCCCTCGGCCAGCGAGGCGAGGATCAGCGCGCGGTGCGCGTGGTACTTGGAGTTGGGGACGAGGACTTCACCGGTGAGCTGGTGCTGAATCCCTTTGACAAGAAGGTGCATGGGGTCGTGCTTCTCCCTGGCCATGGGCGGCACACCGAACCGCGCACGCGCACGCGCCGCCCCCTCGGCCGCACACGCGACCGGTGGCCGGGCAGCACGAAGAGGGCCGCGGGGCATCCGTGGCTCGGTGATGGAGCCGTCTCGGGGACGGCAGTGGTTACGTTATGGAAGTGAGGCCCTACAGGCGTGCGACGTCGCCGAAGACAGCGGCGCATGGCCCGTTCGGGGGACGGGTGCCGTCTTGGTCGACGACGACTCTTGGACACGCGCGGACGGCGACATCCGGCAACGCCTGGAGAAACAGATCGGACGGCTGTCATGGCACGGGGCCTGGGTGGGGCCCGTAGGTCGTGGCAGGAGCCGAGGTGCGCTCGCGCGGCCGGGCAGGGGCCGCGCACACATAAGCGTCCGGATGACCGGCCCACGCGAAACAACGCGGTGCTCAGTCACATAATCTTTATATCAATGCGCGATGCATCTAGACAGCCCAGGTCCCACGATATGGCCACAACCACGCTGACCTGCGGTTTTTGCTGGGTGATCGCGCTGGAGCCACCGCGCATATGAAGCCTGCGGCGCTCGTGTGGGCCTCACGTACCCTCGTCCGTGTACTGCCAGCGCAGGCCGACCACGGTTTCCTCGATGTAGGGCAGGAAGCAGTCGATACGGGGCCCAGCCACCGCGAGAGCCTCCTGTCGTACGGGGTTCTCGGTCAGCGGGTCGTCCCACACGCACAGCCAAGCGGTTACCGGTCGGCGAGGGCCGGTGAACGCTACGGCCAGAGAAACGTTTTCCGCTCGGCCATGCGCGGGTCGTCGCACCTCTGCGGTAGGTGCACTGATCCGGTCGAAGACGGTTCGGTACTCCAGCGCTGCGGTTTGGTATCTGCTCAAGGGGTGGGACAGCTGGATCTCCGTCCCGAAGAGCCCGCCCCCGTAGGCGTGCCGGGTGCCCAGAGTTCCGCCAGTGAACACCTCGATGCGATGAGCGCTCGGTTCGTGGTTGAAGACGTAGCACTCGACGGGGTCCTGTACTGCGCGAATGGTCTGGTACGTGTGTCGTTCCGTGACGCGCCCCTCGTCGTCGACTCGGTACCGCTCGACGAGTGAGACGGTCCTATGGGTCTGGACACGCGCCAGTTCGATCTTCCGGCGGAGAGTGTTCGAGATGCCGTCCGGTACCGACGGGGCGGGGCTCAGCGTAAATCGTAGCCTGGCTGCATCCTCCGACGTCATCTCGAAGGCCTCGATGAACTCCTCCAGGGTTTTGGCCGTGAGGACCGTGCCGGCGAGGGCGCGTGCCACGCGAGCCTTGATGGAGTGAGGTGTCTGGTCGTAGTCGAACGTGCCGGAGAGGATCAACTGCTCGCTCATCATGCGTGCCACCGCCATCGCGTTCACGGGCGGCCGGTCCCGTTGTGCGTAGCGGTACCACTTCCTCTGATACCGGGGAGTGTTCTCCAATAGTTCCCTGAGCATCGCTCCCGTCTTGCGGTGGCGATCAACGAGCGAGTGTTCGAAATTCACTGGTGCTCCGAAGGGTTCAGGTAGTCCGCTTGTAGCGATTCTCGTGCGGGACCGGCCGTATGAAACGCTGCCTCGCCTCGTGTTTCCCGGTTCGGTCGCAATGCGAAGGAGTTCTGCGACGTAATTGCGACTTACGTCTGCGAGGGTGAGGTCAGTAAGTGCGGCGCGTCAAGAGGCGCTGTCACGTCTGTTGTGAGGGGTGACGCAGTGCACGATCTGAACCCGGTGCCCAGTGGGGGCCAGGAGGAACAGACAGCGTCCGAGCGATTCGTGCTCCTTCCGCGAGGAGGGGGAGCCGTCGGTCAGGAATTCCAGAAGATGCTGGTGTGGGTACAGGAAAGTTACTCGGGTCTGGAAGGGCTGAGTCAGCCATTCCGTGAACAGGCGCTGATGCTGCTGGCCACGCAGTTCGAGATCTCGGGATTCCGGATCGCGGACGTTTCGGACGAGCGGCACACGAGCGAGAACAGTCGACAGGAAATGACCGTCCGAGAATTCATGGCGAAGAAGCGGCCAGATTCTCTGGTCGAGCGTATCGCGTGCCTGGGTTTCTACCTCACCTATCACCGTGAGCATCCGCATTTCACGGTGCGGGACATCACGCAACTCAACACCGAGGCGGCCGGACAGAAATTCGGCAATCCCGCGCGCGACATGGACAACGCCGATCGGCAGAACGGCTATGTCGTCGCCGCGTCCCACGGCGTCAAGCAGCTCACCCCGCGGGGAGAGGCGCTCGTGCGGGCTCTCCCGGACCGGGCGCAGGTGAAGCAAGCCCTTGCCGAGCACCGGTTCAAGCCCCGGCGCCATGCCTCCTCGGCCAGGCCGACAACGCCGAAGGGAACGGACGAGTGACGACCGTACGGGAAGTACTCGTGCGGACCCACCCGGAGAGCCTCGTCGACGAACTCATTGCCGCCTACGGGGAAGCGAAGACCACCTACTACGCGGGTGTGTATCGCTTGAGCTCCGTGGCCGGAGGCCGCTTCTGCGAGGCGGCCTACCGTCTCCTGGAGGAGATCGTTGACGGACGCCACACGGCTCTCGGGGACGGGCTCAACACCTCTAGGTTGCAAGATCGGCTGGCGCGATCACCGCACACTCATGATCGAGCTGTACGTCACTTCATCCCGAGAGCGCTGCGGGTCGCCTACGACGTGCGCAACAACCGAGGCGTCGCCCACTTGGCGGCGGAGATTGATTCCAACGTCCAGGACGCCACCCTGGTCGTCACCATCCTGGACTGGGTACTGGCCGAGTTCGTGCGTCTCAGTGGAAGTGCGGACCTGGCGGGAGCCAATGCCCTGGTGAAGGAACTAGTCACCTTCAAGGTGCCAGCCATCCAGGAGTTCGATGGGCAGCCCAAGGTGCTCAAAGCCGGTCTCCCCGTCAGGGATCACGTGCTCACGCTGCTCTATTGGTGCGGGGTCAGGGGCGTGGACTACCCGGAACTACTGGCTTGGGTTCCTCGGCCGATGAAGACCAACCTTCGGCGCACCCTCCGTGTTCTGGAGGGTGAGGCGCACGTGCACCAGACGGGGCACCGGGTTTTCATCACCTTTGCCGGGCAGAAGTACGTCGAGAGCAACAACCTCCTCGCCCCTCTCTGAACCAAGACCAGCCCCGACCTGGCGCAACGACTGAGGGCCCTGCTTCAGCAGGGCCCTCACTGTGTGTCCGAGGGGGGACTTGAACCCCCACGCCCGATAAAGGGCACTAGCACCTCAAGCTAGCGCGTCTGCCATTCCGCCACCCGGACAGGGTGTTCGCTCTCGGCCGTTCGGCCGGGGCGACGTGGAAAACAATAGCAAACATCCGGGGGCGTCCGATCACCCCTGGTCCCGGGCCCGTGTGAACGGCGTGTGTCCCGGGGGAGGGCGGTCTTGGGGGCGCGGTGGGGGGCGCGCGAGGATGGGGGGAGCGCGGCGCCGAGCAGGGCGCCGGCCGACCGACCGCCAAGGAGAGCAGCGTGAGCGAGCCGAGCACCGGAAGGGCGGCATCGGGCCAGGACGAGGTCGTCGACCTCACCCGGGACCTGATCCGTATCGACACCAGCAACTACGGGGACCACTCGGGCCCCGGCGAGCGCGCGGCGGCCGAGTACGTCGCCGAGAAGCTGGCCGAGGTCGGCCTCGAACCGCGGATCTTCGAGTCCCACCCGGGCCGCGCCTCCGTCGTGGCCCGCGTCGAGGGCGAGGACCGCTCGCGCCCCGGTCTCCTCATCCACGGCCACACCGACGTCGTCCCCGCCAACGCCGCGGACTGGACCCACGACCCCTTCTCCGGCGAGGTCGCCGACGGCTGCGTGTGGGGGCGCGGCGCCGTCGACATGAAGGACATGGACGCGATGACGCTCGCAGTCGTCCGCGACCGGCTACGCACCGGCCGCAAGCCCCCGCGCGACCTCGTCCTCGCCTTCCTCGCCGACGAGGAGGCCGGTGGCACGTGGGGCGCGCGGCACCTCGTGGACCACCACGCGGACCTCTTCGAGGGCGTCACCGAGGCGATCGGCGAGGTCGGCGGCTTCTCCTTCACCGTCAACGAGAAGCTGCGGCTCTACCTCGTCGAGACGGCCCAGAAGGGCATGCACTGGATGAAGCTCACCGTGGCCGGGACCGCCGGGCACGGCTCGATGATCCACCGCGACAACGCGATCACGGAGCTGTCCGAGGCGGTCGGCCGTCTCGGCCGGTACGAGTTCCCGATCCGCGTCACCAAGACGCTCCGCCACTTCCTCGACGAACTCGGCGACGCGCTCGGCACCGAGCTCGATCCCGAGAACATGGACGAGACCCTCGCCAAGCTCGGCGGCATGGCCAAGCTCATCGGCGCCTCGCTCAAGAACACCGCCAACCCGACCCAGCTGGGCGCCGGGTACAAGGTCAACGTCATCCCCGGCGAGGCCACCGCGCACGTGGACGGCCGCTTCCTGCCCGGCTACGAGGAGGAGTTCCTCGCCGACCTCGACCGCATCCTCGGCCCACGCGTGCGCCGCGAGGACGTGCACGCCGACAAGGCCCTGGAGACCGGCTTCGACGGTGCGCTCGTGGACGCCATGCAGACCGCGCTGGGCGCCGAGGACCCCATCGCCAAGGCCGTCCCGTACATGCTCTCGGCCGGTACCGACGCGAAGTCCTTCGACGACCTCGGCATCCGCTGCTTCGGCTTCGCGCCCCTGCGGCTGCCCGCCGATCTCGACTTCGCCGGGATGTTCCATGGCGTCGACGAGCGCGTCCCCGTCGACGCGCTCCAGTTCGGCGTCCGCGTCCTGGACCGCTTCATCGACGCCTCCTGAGGCGAGGACGTGTGGGGGCGCCCTCCACACGCGAGCGGCGCGCGCGCCGTGTCCGTACGCTCCCTGTCGCGTACGGACACGGCGCGCGTTCGTGCTGGTCGGCGGCGTTTTCCCCGGTTCGGCGCGGTGGCCGCGCGGGGCCGGCCCGGTGCGGCGGCCTGCTCACCGCGACCGGCCGGTAATCGAGTGTCTGTACCAGTCCCACTGGTACGGGTGAATGCACTCATCCGGTCGTAGCTCGAATACTCCCTCCTCGTTACAGGTGTTGCGGTCCGTGGCTGGGACCGCGCTGTCCACCTAGGAGGAAAAATGATCAAGAAGATCGTCGCCACGGTCGCCGCGACCGGTGGCCTCGTGCTCGCCGGTGCGGGCCTGGCCTCGGCCGACGCGGGCGCCCAGGGTGCGGCCGTCGGTTCCCCCGGCGTGCTCTCGGGCAACGTCGTGCAGGTTCCCGTGCACATCCCGGTGAACGTCTGCGGCAACACGATCTCCGTGATCGGTCTGCTCAACCCGGCCTTCGGCAACACCTGCGTCAACGCCTGATCAGGCAGGACGCCACCCCCGGCCGGGGGTGTCCTCGCGGCCCCGGAGCGCGCTCGCGCTCCGGGGCCGCGGCTCTCACCACACCGCGCACGCGCGAGGTGCCGTGCGCTTCGAAGCTGTGACTACGACAGGGAATTGCTATGCGACAGGTCACGCGCAAGGGCCTGATGACTGTGGCGGCCGCCTCCGGCGTACTCGCCGTCACCGGTGGCTACGCGGTCGCCGACTCCGGCGCCCAGGGCGCGGCCGTGGGTTCGCCCGGCGTCCTCTCGGGCAACCTCGTGCAGGCACCGGTCGACGTGCCGGTCAACGTGTGCGGCAACACGGTGGACGTCGTCGGCCTGCTCAACCCCGCCTTCGGCAACCACTGCCAGAACGGCTCGGGCCAGTCCCGTCCGGGCGGCTACGGCGACGAGGACGGCGGCGGCCACCAGAGCGGCGGTCACCACGCCGGCGGCCACCAGAGCGGCGGCGGTGCCCACGCGGGCGGTCACGCCACCCACTCGCCGGGCGTCGGCTCCGGCAACGAGGTGCAGGTCCCGGTGGACGTGCCGGTGAACGCGTGCGGCAACAACATCTCGGTCGTCGGCCTGCTCAACCCGGTCTTCGGCAACGACTGCGCCAACGAGTCGACGCCGCAGCACCCGGGCCACCCCGAGCACCCCGGCCACCCGGGCCACCCGGAGCACCCCGGCAACCCGGTCACGCCCGAGAAGCCGCAGCCCCCGAAGACCCCGGAGACGCCGAAGCCCCCGGTCGAGCGCACCACGCCCCCGACCTCGCAGGTCTCGGTCAAGACCCCGGCGCACACCCAGCAGCTCGCCGAGACCGGCAGTGAGGTCCCCGCGGGCGCGCTCGGTGCCGCCGCGGCCGGGATGCTCCTCGCGGGCGCCGTGGTCTACCGCAAGGCCCGCGCGAACGCCTGAGGCGCGGCCGTGCGCGAGCGCGCGCCGACGTCCCCGCGCACGGCATGCGGAAGGGCCCCGCTCAGGGGGAGCGGGGCCCGGCAACACGTGGAGAGCGGGTCGCCCGTCCGGGTGAGGAACGGGAGGCGTGGCCGCGGCCGCCGCTGCCCCCTCTCACCACGTGGCCCGCGGCTGGCGGATGATCCTGCGCCGCAGCCGCACCCGGCGGCTGCCGTCGGGATGCAGCCTGAGGCGGTCCAACTCCCAGTGTCCGTACTCCGCGTGGTCCGTGAGCAGGCGGGTCGTGTCCTTGCGGCTGACGCCCCTGGGCACGTACACGTCGACAAATTCGTATTCCGGCATCGTATCTATTGTGCGTCCACCGGCCCGGTACGGATAGCGTCTGCACTATGTCTGATGCTGAGCAGCCCCCGGTTGCCGAGGTACGTGCCGCCGCCGAGGCGGTGAAGGCCGCGCTCGACCGTCACCTGGCCGCGGTCGAGAACCGCTCGGGCGAGGACGACCCCGCCGTCTACCAGGCTTTCAACGAGCTGGCCACCGCCGCGGAGACCTACGACGAACTGCTCTACGAGCGCTACGACGAGGTCACCCCCTTCGAGATCCCGGGGGCCGAGGACTCCTTGCCGCCCTACACCGGGCCCGAGGACCCCAGCGCTCTGAGCGTGCTGATCCGCAGGGACTACACCGTCGCCCGCCCCGACCTCCTGCTCGGCCAGGCCGAACGCGTCGCCGACCTGCACCCCGAGTCGCCCGGCGCCGGGCTGCACGCGGCGCTCGGTGTCCTCTTCGGCGAGTACGAGCCGGACGAGATCGCCTCGCGGCACCGGGAATTCGGGCTGGAGGAGGGCGACTCCACGCTGTGGGTCGCCGCCACCGACGACCCGCCCGAGCCCGGTGAGTGGCTCGACGCGCCCTTCGAGGGCGCCGACCCGCAGTCGGTCATCTGCCGCTTCGACGTCAGCGCGGTCTTCGACGACGACCCCGAGGACGACGTACGGCCCGCCCACCGCCCGGGTCTGCGCGGCCACGGCGGGGAGGCGGAGGACGAGATCGACGAGGACGAGGGCGACGAGTTCTGAGGGGGCCGCTCCGGGGACGAGCGGAGGGCCCGTCTCCGCCCCCTCAAGCCCTCTCCGCCCAAGCCCTCTCCGCCCCCCTCAGCCTTCCGCCGGCCTGCTCAGCAGCGTCGTGAGGCGGGTGCGGCGCTCCGCGGCGGGGCGCGTGGCCACCGCCTGGGCGAGGGCTTCGCCGGTGCCCTGGACGACGGAGAGGTGACGTTCGGCACGTCCCGCCGCCGTGTAGAACCACGCGCGGTTCAGGACCGGGACGGCGTCGCCGGGGACCACGACCACGACGGCCGCCCAGCGGTGCCCGACCGCCTGGTGCGCGGTGAGCGCCCAGGCGTGGCGCACCATACGCCCCGTGTCGGCGGGCGCGACGCGGACGGGGGCGCCCTCGCACTCCAGGCGCAGCCCCTCCTGGTCCGCGCCGACCACCCGTCCGAGCGCCGTGCGCCCGGGCGTCGGTGACCACACGATCCGGTCGCCCGCGTCGAAGCCGCCGAAGCGGCCGGGTCCCGGGTTGAGCCGTTCCTTCAGCGCCGCGTTGAGCACCCGCGTACCGGCCGCGCCGCCGTGCCCGGGGACGAGGACCTGCGTCTCGTCGGGGGCGACGCCGAGAGCGCGCGGGACGGAGTCGGTGACGAGCTGCACCGTGCGGTGCACGGCCTCGCCCGGGTCGCGGACGGGGACCACCACGACCTCGTGCCCGCCCGTGCGCGGCACCTCGAACTCGCCGACGCCGAGCCCCGAGACGAACTCGCCGACGGGGCCCGGGTCGGGGGTGCGCGAGACGACGTGCGGCGCGAAGCGCGCGGCGAGCAGGTCCCCGAACACCCGTCCCGCGCCCGCCGAACCGAGCACACCGGGGTCCCCGCTCAGCACGAGCCGCGCCCCGTCCGGGACCGACTCCGCGAGCAGCGCGGCCTCCTCGACGCCGAGCTGGGGGGCGTCGAGCACGACGAGCAGATCGAGGGCGAAGCGCCCCTCCTCGTCGCGCGCGGGCCCCTGCGTACCCGAGAGCAGACCGGCGACGGTGAGCGCCGGCTCCTTCGCGCCGAGCAGCCCGGCGAGCGCGCGACGCCCCTCGGCCGTGTGCGTCGCGGCGTACGCGGTAAGGCCCAGGCCGCGCGCGGCGGAGACGAGCGCCGCCGCCTCGGTACGGGCCGCCTCGCCCCCGGTGTGCAGGACGAG
>NZ_JAAGLR010000971.1 GCF_010548245.1 Streptomyces sp. SID11385 | reverse complement strand
CGCCGCGACGTGCTCGGCCGGGGAGCCGTACCGGCGCAGCTCGGCGCGGCCGACCCCGAGGCCCAGGACGCGGTGCGGCCGGTCGACGAGCGCTTCGGCGACGGCGGCCGTGGAGGTACCGGCGAGGTAGGGCTCGACGAGGACGACGTCCGCCGCGTCGGCGGCGTCCACGGCGGCGCGCAGTGCCGCGCCGTCGAAGGGCCGCACCGTCGTCGCGTACAGGACGGTGACGTCGAGGCCCTCGGTGGCGGCGAGCACCTCGTCGAGCAGCGGCCCCACCGCGAGGACGACGCCCGCGCGGCCTTCGCGCAGCACGAGCGGGGTGCTCCCGTCGACGGGCCGGGCCTTCGCGTTCGTCTGTTCCGAGAGCCGGACGTAGACCCGGTCCTCGCCCCGCACCGCGTGGCGCAGCAGCGTCTCGGCCTCGTCGGGGTGGCCGGGGACGTGCACGGTCCACCCGTCGAGCGTGCCGACGAGGGCCACGTCGCCCGGCGACATGTGGGTGAAGCCGCCCGAGGCGATGTCGTAGGAGGCCCCGGAGCTGACCAGGACGCCGCCGACGCCCTGGTGCCCGAAGTCGAGCTTGACCTGCTCGAAGGGCCGTTCCACGAGGAAGCTCGCGAAGGTGTGCAGGACCGGCCGCATCCCGGCGAGCGCGAGCCCGCCGCCCGCGCTCACGAGCAGCTGTTCGCGGATGCCGAGGTCGATGACCCGATCGGGATGTCGCTCCGCGGCCTCGGTGAAACGGTCGCCGCTGATCACGGCGAGCACGACGGCGAGCCGCTCGTCCTCGTCCAGCAGAGTGGTCATGGTGGTGCCGAAACGGTCACGCATGGATTCCACGGTGGTGCTCCTCGTTCAGTTCTTGGCTTCGACGTGGGCGACGACGGCGAGCGGGCGGCCCGCGTGCGGGACGGTGAAGGCCGCGTACAGCGCCTCGTGATCGCGGCCGTCGACCTCCTCGACCGCCCAGCCGCCCGCCGCGAAGCGTGCGGCGAGCGCGCCGCGGCGGCCCCAGCGGGCCGACTCGTTGTCGATCACGAGGGTGTGCAGCCGGTCGAGCCCGGAGGCACCCGCGAAGGCGACGGCCTCCTCGTTCGAGCCCTCGTCCAGCTCGGCGTCCCCGACGAGCACCCATACGGCCGCCTCGCCCAGACCGCGCGCCTTGAGACCCAGCGCGACCCCGACCCCGAGCGGCAGCCCGTGGCCGAGCGAGCCGCTGCTGATCTCGACGCCGGGCACGAGCGTGCGGTCCGGGTGGAAGCCGAGCGGCGCGTCGAAGCCGCCGAAGTCGTCGAGCCACTCGACGGGCACGAAGCCCTTCGCGGCGAGGACCGCGTAGTACGCCATGGGCCCGTGCCCCTTCGACAGCAGGAACCGGTCCCGCCCCGGATCGTCCACCGTCTCCGGTGTCACCCGCAGCACCCGGTCGTAGAGCACCCACAGGGCGTCGAGCGTCGAGGTCGCCGCGGGACCGTGCTTCTCGTCGCCGGTCAGCCGCGACATGAGGCCCGGAAGCCGCGCGTACCCCTGAGAACCGGCCTGCGCCGGTGTGAAGAGCGTCATACCGACGACGTTAGAACCTCAACCGGACTTGAGGTCAATGCCCGCCCGCCCGGAAACCTGGCACGACCACGGCCCGGGATGCGGTAAGCTTTCTGTGCGCGTCCGGCCCGGGATTCCCACCCGAAAGCCCAGGTCACTCGCGCATCGGGACGTGGCGCAGCTTGGTAGCGCACTTGACTGGGGGTCAAGGGGTCGCAGGTTCAAATCCTGTCGTCCCGACTTTACGAAGTCGCAGCTCAGGGCCGGTATCGGAGAAATCCGACACCGGCCCTGAGGCGTTTGGGGGACCAGTGGGGGACCAGGGCTCGCTTGACCGGTGTTTCGGCGGGTCAGGGCGATGGGCGGGGTAGGGGTGCGGGGCGCGGATGGCGGTGGGGGGAAGCCGCCTCGCCCCTCGCTACTGACGCGGCCCAGCCCGTCTGTGCTCCGCTTCCGGCCGCCGTGTTCTCCGCGGGCCTGGCAGGCATTGCCGGCGTTGCTGGTGTCCTTCCGGGTGTCCGCGCTGATTGCCGGGTTCCTCCGGTGAGGGGTACGCCCGCGTCGGCCCGCGGCCGGAGGGCCGGAAGGACGGCGAGGTACGCGAAGTCGCCGACGAGCGCGCGTACTTCCCGGCACGGAGCGGCTTCCCCGTGTTCGCCGCCGTGGGTGCCGCCCTGCTGGTCGTGCGAGGGCTGTGGCTCTTCCTGGTGGGGAAGCGGTCGAAGAGACCGCTGAAGACGAGGCGCAGCGCGTGCGCGCCGGTCTGTGCCGGTCGTTGACCAGCGCCCCGGCGGGACCGAGGTCGTTCACCGCGCGGTCCCGTTCGCGTACGGCCGCCGCCGGGTCCTGGAGAGGGACGGCGGCGAGGCGCGCGAAGCGGGCCGGGTTCTCCTTGATCGTGGTGGCCGGGACGTCGATGGCGAGCCGCGCGTCGGAGCGCGCGACGGCGGTGTCCGGCTGCATCTGCGTGCCCAATGTGGTCAGGGGCGGCACGTGAACGTCGACACCGTTGTCGTCCCTCTCCCGCAGCCGGTACTCGGTGAAGTCGGGCAGCTCGCGCTCCTGGTCGCGCGGGGTGCGGGGCGCGGGCGACGCCGGTACGGGCTCGCGTCGGTGCCCTGTGCCCGGGCCGAGTGACGTCCTGCCGGACAGGGTCTTCCGGACTCCAGGGGGCCGCGCGCCCCGATACCGCCCGGAAGCCTCAGCTGCGGCACAGTCAGTAGTTGAATATGGATGTCGTTTTCGTCTATGGTCTGATTGCCGCGCTGCCGAGGGCATGCGCGGTGACAGGGGAGGGGGCCCTCATGGCCTTGTCGGACCAGGAGCGCGCGTCCGGACGCGGGAGGGTCAACGCGGAACGGGAGCGGTGCGTCGGGGCGGGGCAGTGCGTGCTCGCCGCGCCCGCCGTCTTCGACCAGGACGAGCAGGACGGGCTCGTGCGCGTCCTCGCCGAGCAGCCCTCGGAGTCCCAGTCGGACGCCGTACGCGAGGCCCTGTGGGCCTGCCCGTCCGGAGCTCTCACCCTGCGGTAGCCCTCGTCCCGGTGCACGTGCCGTGGAGACATCCCGGTGCCCGCTTCAGCTCGCAGAACGTCAAGGAGAGACATGCCCAGACAGTTCGATCGCCGCGCCTTCCTCCGCCGAGGCGCGGCGGGCGCCGCGGCTCTGGCGGTGGGGCCCGGCCTGCTGGCCGCCTGTTCCACAGACGAGCCGCACTCCGACCGGAAAGCGGCACCGGGGGCCTCGCCCCGCTCGGGGGGCACGCTGCGAGCCGCTTTCGTCGGCGGCGGTGCCTCCGAATCCCTCGACTTCTTCAACGGCCCCTCCGCACTGGATCTGGTGCGCGCCCGTGCCTGGCACGGCACACTCGGCAACCTGGACCCGAGCGGGACCGACGGAGTCCGCTACGGCGTGCTCAAGGGCATCGACATCTCCGACGACCTGTCGGCCTACACCCTGCACGTACGGCCCGGCGTCCGCTTCACCGACGGCTCCGAACTGACCTCCGCCGACATCCTGCACTCCCTCAGTACCCTCGCGGCCAAGAGCGCCCTGCCCGTGTACCGGCTCGCCGCCGCCAACTTCGACCTCGCGCACGCCAAGGCCGACGGTGACCTGAAGGTCGTCCTGCCCACGCTCCGGCCCATCGCCGACGGCCGCATGATCCTCTGTCAGGGCAACTTCCTCGTCGTCAAGAACGGCACGAAGACCTTCCGCAAGGGCATGCCCAGCTGCGGTCCCTTCCGGCTGACCGAGTTCACCGCCGGCCAGGGCTCGGCGTTCGAGCGCTTCGACGACCATTACGGCCACGTGCCCCACCTGGACGGCCTGGAGCTGCGGTCCATCGCGGACTCCACCGCCAGGGCCGGCGCGCTCACCAGCGGCGAGATCGACTTCGCCCACGATCTGTCACCCGTGACCGCCCGCACGCTCGACGACAACGGGAAGGTCGAACTCGCCCCCACGAAGAGCCCTTACCTCGTCGGTCTCTCCTTCCAGATGAACATGGGCGCCAAGCCCTTCGACGACCCCCGGGTGCGGAAGGCCTTCAAACTCGCCGTCGACCGGCAGGCCATGGTGAAAACGGTGTTCTACGGCAACGCCAAGGTCGGCAACGACCTCCCCTCCGTCGGTTTCCCCGACTACGCCGAGGGCCTGCCCCAGCGCGCCCACGACCCGGAGCAGGCCCGTGCGCTGCTCAAGGATGCGGGGGCCGATGGGATGAAGGTCACACTGACGACCGGCCCCGAGACGCCGGGCATGGTGGAGATGGCCACTCTCTTCGTCGAGGATCTGAAGAAGGTGGGTGTCCGCGCCTCTCTCCGGGAACTGCCTGCGGGACAGCTGTACGCGGACTTCTCCGCGTATGCGGCGCTTCCCTTGGCCGGCTCCTACCAGATGCCCATCCCCGCCCTGTCGACCTACCAGATGAACACGGCCGGTGGATCGCCGTCGGCCTTCGGCTGGAAGGAGTCCGCGACCGATGGCCTCGTCGCCAAGGCCCGTGCCGAGAGCGACAGCAGGGAAGCGAAGGCGCTGAGCACGAAGGCGCAGCGGAGGCGCTGGGAGGACGGCAATCAGGTGCTGCCGGTCTTCAAACCGAACTTGAACGCCCAGGCTGCGGGTGTCAGGGGGATACGCGACGACCTCTTCGAGCAGTTCCCCGGCTTCTCCCAGGCGTCGCTGGCGTGAAGCTGCTTGCTTTCGTCGGCCGTCGCCTCGCGGGGGCGGCCGTTCTGCTCGTCGTGCTGTCGGCGGTGATCTTCGCAGCGACGGCGGTTCTTCCCGGGGATGCCGTGAGCGCGGTCGCGGGCGTGGAGGCATCGGAGGCACAGCGCGCCGAGGTGCGGGCCGAGCTCGGCCTGGACCGTCCGGCCGCTGAGCGCTACGCGGACTGGCTCACGAACGCGGTGCAGGGGGACCTGGGCCGCGGTTTCGTGGGGGAGCGTCCGGTCACCGAGGTCCTGTCGTCCCGGCTGCCGAACAGCCTGCTCCTCGCCGGACTCACTCTCGCGGTCACCGCGCCGCTCGCCACCCTGCTGGGCCTTTGGACCGGCCTGCGCGGCGGCGCCGCGGACCGCTTCGTCTCGACGGCCGCCCAAATACTGGCCGCGATACCGGAGTTCGTCATCGCGGCGCTGCTGGTCGCCGTCTTGGCAGTGTGGCTGGGGGTACTGCCGCGCGTTTCCGTCATCCCGCTGGGCGGCACACCGCTCGACGTGCCGCACGCGTTGATCCTGCCCGTGCTGACGCTCAGCGCGGTCGGCCTCGCGGTGGCCACCAGGCTGCTGCGGGTCTCCGTCGCCGATGTCGCGGCCAGTCCCTATTGCGAGGCCGCGCGGCTCAACGGCGTGCGCGGCGTGCGGCTCGCCGTCCGCCACATCCTGCCCAACGCAGCGGGCCCCGCCCTCCAGGCGCTCACTCTCACCACCGGAGCGCTGGTCGGCTCGGCGGTGGTGGTGGAGAACGTCTTCGACTACCCCGGGATCGGCCGGGAGCTCCAACTGGCCGTAGCCGCGAGGGACATACCCATGGTGCAGGGCATCGCCACCGCGCTCGCCGGAGTCATGCTCGTGGTGCTGCTGGCGGGTGACGTCTGCGCGCGTCTGCTGGGCGCTCGGGAAGGAGGCGGACGATGACGACGGCCCTCACCCCTCCGGGGGGACGAGTGCGCACCGATCGGCCGGGCACCTTCCGACGCCGTCGGCCACCGCTGATCACGGGGGCGGCCACCCTGCTCGTCCTTCTGTTCGCCCTGCTGGGCCCGCTGGTCGCGCCGCACAGCCCCACCGCCCAGCTCGCCGCACCCTTCCAGCCGCCCGACGGCCGGTTCCTCCTCGGCACCGACGTGCTGGGCCGGGACGTGGTGAGCCGGGTGCTCGCCGGAGGCCGCGCCATCGTCTTCACCGCCCTGGCCGGTACGGCGGCGGCCGGAGTCGTCGGGACGGCCGCCGGCGTACTGGCGGCGCTGGTCTCCCGCAGGCTGGGGGACCTGCTGCTCCGCTGCGTGGACGCACTCGCCGTGCTCCCCGGCCTCCTGGTCGTCCTCGTCCTGGCCGCGGGATTCCCCGGCAGCGACGCCGCCCTGGTGGCGGCGGTCGCCCTGGCCACCGCCCCCTTCTCCACCCGCGTGCTGCGTGCCGCGGCGGACACCGTCCTCGGCAGCGCGTACGTGGAAGCCGCACTGGCCCGGGGCGACGGCCGTTGGGCCGTGCTGCGCCACGACGTGCTGCCCAACATCGCCGGACCGGCCCTGACGGACACCGCGCTGCGCCTGGTCGCCTCCCTCCACCTCACCGCCACCGCGGGATTCCTCGGCCTCGGACCGGGTGGGACGGCGCCCGACTGGGGACGCATGGTGCGGGAGAACGTCCCCGGAGCGACACTGGCCGTCGCGCCGTTCCTCGCTCCGGCGCTGTTGCTCGTGCTGCTGTCCGTCTGCGTCGGCCTGCTGGCCGGGAGGCTGGCGGACTGGGCGGGGCGGGGTGCCGCGTGACCGGCCGCGTGACTGTCGGCGCTTCGGACGCCGCAACGCTCGCCGAGATCAGCGGATTGACGGTGGGCCCCGCGGCCGGCGGGCCGCCCGTCCTGCGCGAGGCGTCCCTCTCGCTGTCGCCCGGTCAGGTGCTGGGAGTCGTCGGCCGGTCCGGCTCGGGCAAGAGCAGCCTGGCGCACTCCCTGGTCGGGCATACCCGTCCGGGGCTGGTGGTCCGCGCCGGAACCATCCGGGTGGCCGGCCTCGATCCCTTCGACCGGGCGGACGCGCGCCGGCTGCGTGGCGGAACCGTTTCCTTCCTGGGACAGGACCCGGCCTCCTCGCTCAATCCCGCGCTGCGCGTCGGCCCCCAGATCGCCGAGGCGGTACGACTGCGCTCGACCGCGGCGGGCCGCGAGGATGTCCGCGCGCGGGTGGAAGAACTGCTGCTGTCCGTGCGGTTGCCGGCGGACAGGGACTTCCGGCGTCGGCTGCCCCGGCAACTGTCGGGTGGGCAGGCCCAGCGGGTGGCCCTCGCGCTGGCCCTGGCGGGGCG
Source organism: Streptomyces sp. SID11385 (assembly GCF_010548245.1). Taxonomy (GTDB): domain Bacteria; phylum Actinomycetota; class Actinomycetes; order Streptomycetales; family Streptomycetaceae; genus Streptomyces. Next base: position 38,102 of record NZ_JAAGLR010000971.1, on the reverse strand, counting down.
TCCCGGCCTGCTGGTCCTCGACGAGCCCACCAGCGGCCTGGACCCGGTTCTGGCGGACGGGATGCGCGGTCTGCTCGCCGAGATCCTGCGGGCGGGGGACCGCGCCGCGCTGCTGGTCAGCCACGACCCGGCGTGGCTCGGATCGGTGTCGGGCGACGTGATCCGCCTGGAAGGGGGCCGGATCGTCGGGCGCGGGTCGCCGGTCGCGCCGTCGCCCGTCCAGCCCTCCCGCGCTTCCTCGGCCGGTGGCGCCCCCGGCGAAGCTCCGCGACGCGCTCCCGCCGCCCAACCCGTCGCGGCCGACGGGCTCTTCGTGCGGGGTCTCCACGCCCGCCACGGCCGGTCAGCCGTGCTGCACGACGTCTCCCTCACCGTCCCGGCCGGTTCCTGCACCGCCGTCGTGGGGGCGTCGGGGTCCGGGAAGACCACTCTTGCCCGATGCCTCGCGGGGCTTCATCCCAGGGCGGCGGGGAGTGCCGAGTGGCGCGGCGACGGCACACCACGGGGGCGTGGGGCCCCGGTGCAACTCGTCGCACAGGACGCCCGCGGTGCTCTCAATCCGCGCGAGTCCGTGAGCGCCGCGCTCACGCGCCCGCTCAGAGGGGTGGGAGGCAGGTCGGCGCGGGACGCGTCCGACGAAGCGGTGCGGCTGCTGGGCCTCGTCGGGCTTGAGGCGGACGTACTGGGGCGCCGGCCCGGGGAGTTGTCGGGGGGCCAGCGTCAACGCGTGGCACTGGCACGGACGCTCGCCGCCGGACCGCGTGTCCTCGTCTGCGACGAGATCACCTCGGCGCTCGACCCGGAGACGGCTGCCCGAGTCCTGGACCTGCTCGACGAGCTGCGGCGGACGCTGGGCCTGACCGTCGTCATGGTGACGCACGACCTGGCCGCCGCGGCCTCCCGGGCGGACCAGGTCGTCGTCCTGGACGAGGGGCGGGTGGTGGAAGCCGGCCGGGCGGACCGCGTCCTGGTGAACCCCCGACACGCCGTCACCCGCGGTCTGCTCGCCCACGGGGGCGGACCGGTCCTCACCGTGCCGAAGTAGACACGGGTGAAAGGCCGCACACGGTGGGCCGGAGGGCGCCCGGAACAGCAGCGGGCGCCCTCCGTGCCGTGCGTCACGGGCGGAGCAACTCCCGCGCCAGAGTGGCCTTGTCGACCTTGCCGACAGCGGTGAGCGGGAGGCCGGCCACCTGGACGACCTCGTCCGGCGCCTTGTACTCGGCGAGTCCGCGCGCCTTCAGGTGGGCGGCCACCTCCCGTACGCCGGGGGCCTCGCCGTCGCAGACCACGAAGGCGACGCTCCGCTCACCCCTGCGCTCGTCCGGGACACCCACCAGCGCCGCCGCGGTGATCGCCGGATGCCCGAGCAACTGCTCCTCCACCTCGACCGCGGCGATCTTCTCGCCGCCACGGTTGATCTGGTCCTTGAGCCGGCCCACCACCACGAGGTGCCCGGACGGCAGCCGCCGCACCACGTCGCCGCTCCGGTAGTAGCCGTCGGGGGTGAAGGCCGTGCGGTTGTGCTCCTCGGCGCGGTAGTAACCGCGGGGCGTGTACGGGCCCCGGGTGAGCAGTTCACCCGCCGACCCGTCCGGCACGGGCCTGCCGTCGGCGTCCACCACCAGTATCTCGTCGTCCGGCGAGACGGGACGGCCCTGGGTGGCGCAGATCAGGTCCTCGGGATCGTCGAGCCGCGTCAGGTTGATCAACCCCTCCGCCATGCCGAAGACCTGCTGCACGGTCACCCCGAGCGCCGGGCCGAGCTTCCGGGCCTGCTCCTCGGGCAGCCGGGCCCCGCCCACCTGCACCACGGCGAGGCTGCCGAGGTCCCAGGAGCCGGAGGCGGCCTCGTCCATCCAGGGGGAGACGAGCGGCGGCGTGAGGGAGGTCAGGGTGACGCCCTCCCGCTCGACGAGAGCGAACGCCGTCTGCGGGCTGGGGTCCGGGGCGACAACGACCGTGCCGCCGGCCATGAGGGTGCCGAGCACACCGGGGCAGGCGAAGGAGAAGTTGAACCCGAGCGGCAGCACCGCCAGGTAGACGGTCCGGTCGTCGAGAGCGCAGACCTCGGCGCACGCGCGGGCGTTGTACGCGTAGGCGTCGTGCGTGCGCGGGATGAGCTTGGGAAGGCCCGTGGTGCCGCCGGACAGCAGCAGCAGGGCGACGTGGCAGGGGTCCGCCCCGCCGTCGTCGGCGCCCGGAGACACGAGGGCGTCCGAGGGGGTACGACCGGGCGACGGGGGAGAGGCGGCCCGCAGCGCCTCGAACGAGACGAAGCCGTCCTCCTGGCCGGGATCGCCGACCACGACGACGGTCGGCGGGCGACCCGGCCCGCTCTCCGCCCGCACCGAGCGCATCAGCTCACGGTAGTCGCACCGCGCGTGCCGGTCGGGCACCACACAGGCCACCGCACCCGACGCGCGTACCAGATGACTGATCTCCCGCCGGCGGTGGGCGGGCATGGCGTGCACCGGAACCGCTCCGAGGCGCTGGAGCCCGAACCAGAGGAGCACGAACTCGGCGCAATTGGGGAGCTGGACCACGACGCGGTCACCCCGTCCGATGCCGAGTCCGCGCAGTCCGCGGGCGACGCGGTCGGCCTCGGCGTCCAGCCCCGCGTAGGTCCACCGGCGGTCCCCGTCGACGAGGGCGACCCGGCTGCCGTGGTCCTCCGCCGCCCGGCGCAGGCGTGCGCCGAAGGTGACTCCCTCCCAGTGGCCGGCGGCCCGGTAGCGGGCCGATTCCGCCTGGGGCCAGATCTGTTCTGTCTCGGTCATGGGGTTCTGCCTCTCATCGCCGGGCCGAGGGCTCTGGCGCCACGGCCCGTTGTGTGACTACGATGCGAAGTATAGAAATGAAAATCATTTCTATCTAGGGCGGCTTCGGCCTCTCGGGCCAAGCCCCGCCGCCGACGCGGCCCCTTCACCCGCCCCCCCGGACCGGAAGGCCCCCTCAGTGAGTGACGAAGCAGTCGTCCCAGCGCGAACGGCGAAAGGCGACAGGTCCCTCTTCGCGCCGGACGTCGTGCGTGAAACGGTGGCTCGCGCGCTGGAGATGACACCGCGCGAGCTGGACGACGACCGCGACCTCTTCGAACTCGGCCTCGATTCGCTGATGTTGATGTCCCTGGTCGGCACATGGCGGCGCGCCGGCAGCGGCGTCACCTTCCAGGAGCTGACCCGCGTTCCGACCCTCGGAGCGTGGAGGGCTTTGCTCGGGCAGGAGCATCCCGTCGAGGCCCCCACGCCCCCCGCGCCGGCCGGTCCGGCCACCGCGCTCCGCGACCCCGCCGACGAGGAACCGGCGGAGTCCTTCCCGCTGGCGACGATGCAGCACGCCTACTGGATCGGACGACAGGACGGCCAGCCCCTCGGCGGCGTCGCCGCGCACTTCTACGTCGAACTCGACGGCCAGGAGGTCGACCCCGACCGGCTCGCCACCGCGCTGCGCGCCCTCGTGCTCCGCCACGGCATGCTGAGGGCCGTCTTCGACGAGCAGGGCCGGCAGCGCTTCGGCCCGCCGGGAACCCCCCTCACCGTCCACGACCTGCGCGATCGCGAGCCGCTGGACGCCGAGACCGAGCTGGAGCTGCTGCGCGAACGCAACACCCACGCCCGCCCCGACCTCACCTCCGGCGACGTCTTCCGCGCGGCCCTGTGCCTGCTCCCCGACGGCCGGACCCGGCTGCAGATCGACCTGGACATGATGGCCGGCGACGCCCTGAGCCTGCGCGTCCTCCTGTCCGATCTGCGCCGCCTCTACGACTGTCCCGACGACCGGCCCCGCCCACTCGGCCTCGACTACCGCACCTACCTCGTGGAGCACGACGCCCGGCGGAAGGCGGAACGCGAGCGGCACGCGGCCTGGTGGCGCGAGCGCCTGCCGAACCTGCCCCGCGCGCCGCGCCTGCCGACCACCGTCGACCCGCTCACCCCGGTCAGCGCCGGCGACACCGCGCTCACCCACTCGCGCCGCCTGCACCACTGGCTGGGCCCCGCGGACAAGGCGGCGCTGATCAACGCCGCACGCCGGTACGGCATCACCCCCGCCGCGGCCCTTGCCACCGCCTTCGCCGAGGTCATCGCCGCCTGGAGCGACAGCCGGCGCTTCCTGCTCAACCTCCCGCTGTTCGACCGGGAGATGTTCACCCCGGACGTGGCCGCTCTGGTCGGGGACTTCAGCAGCTCGGTCCTGCTCGACGCGGACATGAGCGCGTCCCTGCCGTTCTTCCGGCAGGCCCGCGGCCTCCAGGAACGCCTCCAGGAAGGCATCTCGCACGGCGCGTACGGCGGTGTCGAGGTCCTGCGCGACCTCGCCCGCGCCGAGGGAGCCCCGGTGCTGGCCCCGGTCGTGTACACCAGCGCCATCGGACTGGGCGAGATCTTCGAGCAGGACGTGCAGAAGACCTTCGGCCGCCCCTCCTGGATCATCTCCCAGGGCCCACAGGTCCACCTGGACGCCCAGGTCACCGAGCTCGACGGCGGTCTCCTCCTCAACTGGGACGTCAGGGACGGCGTGTTCGAGGCAGGAGTGCCCGACGCCGCGTTCGACGCCTACCGTGGTCTCGTCACCCGTCTGATCACAGACCCCGGCACGTGGGCCAAGCCGGTGGACGGTCTGCTCGCCCCCGGCGTCCTGCCAGGACGCGCGGTGGCCGAACTGCCGCCCACCCCCGTGCCGGACCGCGCCCTGCACAGCCGCTTCTTCCGGCTCGCCGAGACCGACCCGGGCCGCGTCGCCGTCGTCCGCGCCGGCGGCGACACCCTCACCTACGGGGAACTCGCCGACACCGCCCGGAGGACCGCCGCACTGCTGCGTCGCCACGGCGTGCGCGAGGGCGACACCGTCGCGCTCACGCTGCCCAAGGGCGCCGACCAGATCACCGCCGTCCTCGGCATCCTCGCCGCGGGCGCCGCGTACGCCCCCGTCGGCGTCGAGCAGCCCGCCGTACGCCGCGAACGCATCCACTCCGTGGCCGGTGCCTCCGCCGTGCTCACCGACCGGGAGCACGCACCGCTCTGCGAGGGGGTCTCCGCGGCCCCGGTGCTGTTCCTGGAGGACGCCGGGACGCATGAGCCCGCCCCCGTCGTCCAGCCGGACCCCGCCCTGCCCGCCTACGTCCTGTTCACGTCCGGCTCCACCGGGCTGCCCAAGGGCGTCGAGGTGTCCCACCGCGCGGTCGTCAACACCGTCGAGGCGATGGCGGATCGGCTCGGCCTCGGCCCCGAGGACCGCACCCTCGCGATCTCCGCGCTCGACTTCGACCTGGCCACATGGGACATCTTCACGCCGCTGTCGCTCGGCGGCCAGGTGGTGGCCGTCGGACAGGAGCACCGCCGCGACGCCCACCACTGGGCCCGCCTGGTGCGCGCGCACGGGGTGACGCTGGTGCAGTGCGTGCCCGCCCTGCTGGACCTGCTGATGGCCGCGGGCGAGGACGACGACCTCGGCGACTCCCTGCACATGGTGCTGCTCGGCGGGGACTGGATCGGCCTCGACCAGCCCCGCAGGTTGCGCGCCCTCGTGCCCGGCTGCCGCTTCGTGGCGCTCGGCGGCATGACGGAGGCCGCCGTCCATTCCACGGTCTTCGAGGTCGAGGAGACCGACCCCGCCTGGAAGTCCGTCCCCTACGGTGTTCCGCTGCGCAACATGCGGGCCCGGGTCGTGGACGGACGGGGGCGCGACTGCCCGGACCTCGTCCCCGGCGAACTGTGGATCGGCGGGCCCGGCGTGGCCAACGGCTACCGGGCGGACCCCGAGCGCACCGCCGAACGCTTCGTCGAGTACGACGGCGCACGCTGGTACCGCAGCGGGGACCTGGCCCGCTACCGGCCCGACAGCGTACTGGAGTTCCTCGGCCGCGCCGACCACCAGGTGAAGATCGGCGGTCACCGGATCGAACTCGGCGAGGTGGAATCCGCCCTGGAGGACGACCCCACCGTGCTGCACGCGGTCGCCTGCGTCCTCGACACGCCCGTGCGGCACCTCGCGGCGGCCGTGTCCGCCCCCGGCGAAGCACCCGATCCCGACCAGGTACGGCTGCGGGCGGCGCGGCGGCTTCCCGCCTACATGGTCCCCGAACGCCTGCTCGTCCTGCGCGACCTGCCGCTGACCGCCAACGGCAAGCTGGACCGGGCGGCCGTGCGCCGGGCGCTGACCGAGGCGGCCGGGGACGACGGCCCCCGCGTCTCGGCACCGGTCGGACCGGTGGAGGCCGTGGTGGCGGCGCAGTGGGCCGATCTGCTCGGCGTTCCCGGAGTGGGCCGGGAGAGCAGCTTCTTCCTGCTCGGCGGGGACTCGCTCGTCGCGACCCGGATGATCGGCCGGCTGCGTGCCGCCGGGTTTCCCGGCGCCCGCGTGGCCGACCTCTTCGCCCACCCCGTGCTGCGGCACTTCTGCGAGACGCTGCACCCCCGGGCCGCCGCCGACGCAGATCCCGCTCCGGCCGCCACCCCGGTCCTCGTGCCCGACCCGGACCACGCCCACGAGCCCTTCCCGCTCACGGACGTCCAGGCCGCCTACTCCACCGGGCGCGACCCCCGTTTCACCCTCGGCGGCGTCGGCACCTGGCACTACACCGAGTTCGACGGCACCGACGTCGACCTCGGCCGACTGGAGCGTGCCTGGAACACCCTTGTCCGGCGGCACGGCATGCTCCGGGCGGTCGTGGAGGACGGACACCAGCGTGTCCTGCCCGACGTACCGCCTCTGCGCATACCGGTGGCGGACGCCCCGGCCGGAGACGCCACCGAGGCGTTGGCCGGCCTGCGCGCCCGCCTGTCCCAGCAGGTGCGCGACCCCGCCCGGTGGCCCCTCTTCGCTGTCGAGGCGGTCCGCTACCACGACGCCGACACCGCACGCACCCGCGTCGGCGTCGGCCTGGACTACCTGGTCCTCGACGCCCTTTCCATCACGACGCTCTACGCCGAACTGAACGCGCTCTACACAGACCCCGAGCACGAACTGCCGCCCGTCGGCGTGTCGTTCCGCGACTACCTCACCAGGCTCCCCGCAGACCCGGAGTCGGCCGAGCGGGCCCGCGCCCACTGGCAGGAACGGCTGTCCGCACTCCCGCCCCCGCCGGCTCTGCCCCTCGACCGGGACCCGGCGACTCTCGACACGCCCGTCTTCACCCGGCGCCGGCTGAGTCTGCCCGCCGAGGACTGGCTGGCCGTCAAGCGGGAGGCGGCCCGGCACGGCCTCACCCCGTCCACCGTCCTGCTGGCCCTGTACGCGGAGGTGCTGGAGACCTGGAGCGGGACGGACGCGGTGACCGTCACGCTCACCCTCTTCAACCGCCGCGACGTCCACCCCCACATCCACCGGGTACTGGGCGACTTCACCTCCCTCTCGCTGGCGGGGCACCGGCGCGAAGGGGCGTCCTGGCTGGCGGCGGCCGAGGCACTGCAACACCGCCAGGCGGAGGACCTGGACCACCTGAACGTCCCGATCGACTGGCTGCTGAGGGAGTTCGGCCGCCGGACGGGCACCGTCGACGCCGCCGCGCCCGTGGTGTTCACCAGCGCCATCGGCGTCGGCGACGCGACGCTGGCCGGGCCGGACACCGGCTTCCCCGCGAAGGTCTGGGGCATCTCGCAGTCTCCGCAGGTGTGTCTGGACAATCAGGTCACCGAGGAGTCCGGGAACCTGGTCGTCACCTGGGACGCCGTCGACGAACTCTTCCCCGAGGGTGTGCTGGACGCGATGTTCGGCGCCTACGAAAGGCTGCTGGAGTACGTCGCCGCCGGTGACTGGGACGCGCCGTTGCCCGACCTGCCGCCCTCCTCCCACCTCGAACGGCGCGCCGCCGCCGCACGGGAGGCCGCCCTGGAACCGGTGGTGCCGCGCCCGCTGCACGCGGCGTTCTTCGCCCACGCGAAGGCCGCCCCCGACCGGACCGCCCTTGTCACGACCGCGGGGGAGGAGGTGACGTACGCGGCCCTCGCCGACCGGGCGCTGCGCACGGCCGCCGCCCTCGGCGATGTCGGCGTGGCTCCGGGCGACCTGGTCGCGGTGACCCTGCCCAAGGGACCGGAGCAGATCGCCGCGGTCCTCGGCGTCCTCGCGGCCGGCGGCGCCTACGTACCGCTGAGCCTCGAACAGCCCGCCGCACGACTGGAGCGGGTGCGCGCCACCGCGGCCTTCCACGTCGTCATCGGCGACTGGCCCGTTCCCGGGGGAACGGCTCCTCGCGCGTTGTCCGTCGCGGACACGCAGGGCCCCGAGCCGCTGCCCGCACCGTCGCCGACGTCTCCCGAAGCACTCGCCTACGTCATCTTCACCTCGGGTTCCACCGGCGAGCCCAAGGGGGTGCGGATCACCCACGCAGCCGCCTGGAACACGATCGCCGACATCAACGCCCGTCACGGCATCGGCGGGGACGACCGGGTCCTCGCCCTGTCGGCACTGGACTTCGACCTGTCCGTGTACGACGTCTTCGGACTGCTCGGCGCCGGCGGATCACTCCTGCTGCCCACCGAGGACCTGCGCCGCGAACCGGCCCGCTGGCCGAGCCTGCTCGACCGCCACGGGGTGACCGTCTGGAACACCGTCCCGGCCCTGCTCGACCTGCTCCTCGACGCGGACGAGCAGGAGGCGGAGGGCGGGCGCCTGGCCGGGCTGCGGACCGCACTGGTCTCCGGCGACTGGATCGGCCTCGACCTGCCCGGCCGGCTGCGGCAACGCACCGCGCGGCCCTGCGCCTTCGTCGCCATGGGCGGTGCGACCGAGGCCGCCATCTGGTCCAACACGCTCACCGTCGAGGTAACGGACCCTCGCTGGGTCTCCATCCCCTACGGACGCCCCCTGACCGGGCAGCACTACCGTGTGGTCGACCGGGACGGACGGGACTGCCCCGACTGGGCACCCGGCGAACTGTGGATCGGCGGTGCGGGACTGGCCCGCGGCTACCTGGGCGACCCGGCCCGCACCGCCGAGAAGTTCGTCGAACAGGACGGGCGGCGCTGGTACCGGACCGGTGACCTGGGCCGGTTCCGGGGAGACGGCCTGCTGGAGTTCCTGGGCCGCCTCGACAGCCAGCTGAAGATCGCCGGCCACCGCATCGAGGCCGGCGAGATCGAGGCCGCGCTCGAGTCCCACCCGGCCGTCGCCCGGGCCGCCGTCGTGGCGGTGGGGGAGCGTACCGCGAAGCGCCTGGCCGCCTTCGCCGTACCGCACGAGCCGAGGCAGGCCGAGCCCGCAGGCGCCGTCGAACCCGGCGCGCCCGCGGCGGGCCCCGACCTCACCGAGAGCCTTTTCGCCCTGCTGGCCGAGCGCGTACCCGGCTACGCGGTCCCCTCCCGCATCCAGCTGCTGCCGGCCCTGCCGCTCACCGCGAACGGCAAGGTCGACCGGACGGCCCTGACCGCTCTGGCCGGGCCGGAGACGGCACCCGCGGTGGCCGAATCGCCGCGCGGGGAGACCGAGACCGCCCTCGCCGGTCTGTGGAGCGAGCACCTGCCCCACTGGACGCCCGACCGCCACGCCAACTTCTTCACCGCGGGCGGCGACAGCCTCACCGCCCTGCGCCTGCTCACCGCGATCGAGCGCCGCCTCGGGGCCACCGTGCCCGCCCGGCGCTTCTTCGCCGCACCGACCCTCGCCGCGCTCGCCGCGGACATCACCCGAACGCTCGCGGCCCACGGGACCGCCTACGAGACCGGAGAGCTGTGAACATCGCTGAACTGCTGGCCCGCTACGCCGACGAGGGCGTGGTGCTCTGGGCACAGGACGGGCAACTGCGTTTCCGCGCCCCCCAGGGCCGCCTCACCGACGGACACCGCGACGAACTGCGGAGCCACAAGGAAGCCATCCTGCGCCACCTGGAGGCGGAGGAACCGACGCTGCGGGCCGACCCGGACAACCGCCACGAGCCCTTCCCGCTGACGGACATCCAGGCCGCCTACCTGATCGGCCGCACCGACGCCTACGCCTACGGCGGTGTCGGCTGCCACGCCTACGTCGAACTGGAATACCCCGACCTCGACGTGGACCGCGTCACCGCGTCGTGGCGGGAGCTGGTCCGTCGGCACGACATGCTCCGCGCCGTCATCCACCACGACGGCTACCAGCAAGTCCTGGCCGACGTACCCCCCTTCGCCGTCGAGGCCGACGACCTGACCGCTCTCGCGCCGGCCGCCGCCGAGGCCGAGGTGGAACGCACCCGTGCGCGGCTGGCCGCGCGCGAGGCGCCCACCGACCGGTGGCCGCTCTTCGCGGCGCACGTGAGCCGGACCGCGCAGCGGGCCGTGCTGCACCTCTCCTTCGACATGCTGGTCGTCGACCACGCCAGCCTGCGCATCCTGCTCGCGGAGTTCCAGCGGAGCTACGGCGGCGAACCCCTCTCCGCGGCACCCCGGATCGCCTTCCGCGACTACGTCCTGGCCCGCCGCGCCCTCGCCGACTCCGACGCGCACGCCCGCGACCGCGCCTACTGGACCGAACGGCTCGACACCCTGCCGCCCGCGCCCGAACTGCCCCTCGCCGAAGCCTGGGAGGCCGGGAACGGCGACCCGGGGGAGACGGGCCGTACTCCGGCTGCCACGCACGCGGTGACCTTCCGCAGGCTGGAAGTCCTGCTGCCGGCGGCTGACCGGGACCGCCTCGCCGAGCGGGCCGCGCGGCGCGGACTGACCCTCTCCACGGCGCTGCTCACCGCGTACGCCGAAACGGTGGGCCGCTGGTCGCGCACCGGCCGCTTCACGCTCAACGTGCCCACGGTGGACCGGCCCGGCCCGCACGAGGACATCGGACGCCTCGTCGGCGACTTCACCTCGCTCGAACTGCTCGCCGTGGACCTGGACCACCCCGCCACCTTCGCCGAGCGCACGCGTTCCGTCGGGGGACGACTTCTGGAGGACCTCGCGCATCCCCTGTTCACCGGCTCCGAGGTGCTCGCCGAACTGTCCCGCGGGGCCGGCGCCCCCGTGCTGATGCCGGTCGTCTTCACCAGCGCCCTCGGCACCGGCGCCACCTCCGAGGGCGTACCGCCCGAGGTGACGTACGCCGTGACCCGGACCCCGCAGGTGTGGCTCGACTGCCAGGTCATGCACCGCGGCGACACGCTGAGCCTGTCCTGGGACATCCGCGAGGGCGCGCTCGCCCACGGAGTGGCCGACGCCATGTTCGAGGCGTACACCGCACTCGTACGGGCCCTGTCGGCCGAGGGCGGGAGCGGCGAGGCCGCCTGGGACGCACCGGCCGACATCCGGCTCCCCGAGGCACAGGCGCTGCGCCGCAACGCGGTCAACGCGACCGCGGGACCCCTGCCGGACGCCCTCCTGCACGAACCCGTCCTCGCCCAGGCCCGGGCCACACCGGACGCCATCGCGGTCCGCACCCCCGAATCGGCCCTCACCTACCGGCAACTCGTGGCGCGGGCGAGCGCTCTCGCCGAGAAACTGACCGCGTCCGGACTGCGCCCCGGGGAACCCGTGGCCATCTGGGCGGACAAGGGCTGGGAGCAGGTCGTCGCCGTCTTCGGCACGCTCATGGCAGGCGGTGCCTATCTGCCCGTCGACACGGCCCAGCCACCGGCCCGCCGGGACACGATCATCGCGGACGCGGGCGTTCGCACGGTCCTCACGCAGTCCTGGCTCGCCGAGATCGACGACCTCCCGGCGGACGTCACGGCACTCGCCGTCGACCTGCTCCCCGAGCACGCCGCCGCATCCGGTGCGGACAAGACGCCGCGCGACCCGGACGACCTCGCCTACATCATCTACACCTCCGGCTCCACCGGCACGCCCAAGGGCGTGATGATCAGTCACCGAGCCGCCCTCAACACCATCGAGGACGTCAACCGCCGCTTCACCCTCACCGAGCGCGACCGCGTCCTCGGCATCGCGGGACTCGGCTTCGACCTCTCCGTCTACGACCTGTTCGGACCGCTCGCCGTCGGCGCCACCCTGGTCCTGCCCCACGCCGACCGGCGCGGCGACCCCTCCCACTGGGCCGAACTGGTCCGCGAGTTCGGTGTCACGGTGTGGAACTCCGTACCCGGCCAGCTCCACATGCTGTGCGACTGGCTGCGCTCGGAGCCCCCCACGGACGACGTCTCGCTGCGTCTCGCCCTCATATCCGGTGACTGGATACCGGTTGCCCTGCCGGACCAGGCCCGTGAACTCCTCCCCGGGCTGGAGATCGTCTCCCTCGGCGGAGCGACCGAAGGATCGATCTGGTCCCTCGCCCATCCGGTCGGTGAGGTGGACACCGCACGCCCGAGCATCCCGTACGGCACGCCCCTGACCAACCAGACGTTCGCCGTGCTCGACCGTCACCTGCGGCCACGACCCGAATGGGTCCCGGGGGAGCTGTACATCGGCGGCGCGGGCGTCGCCCTGGGCTACTTCGGCGACGAGAGCCGCACCGCGGAGCGGTTCCTCACCGACCCCGCCACCGGCGAGCGGCTCTACCGCACCGGCGATCTCGGGCGTTACCTCCCGGACGGCACCATCGAGTTCCTGGGCCGGGAGGACGCCCAGGTCAAGATCCGCGGCTACCGGGTCGAGCTGGCCGAGGTCGAGGCCGCCGTGCAGGCCCACCCCCGGGTCGCCGCGGGCGCCGTCATCGTCGACGACTCCGCGGCCGGAGGCCGGCGCCTCGCCGCGTACGTGGAGACGGCCCGCGAGGACGGCACGGCGGACGCGGACGAGGACCGTGCCGGAATCCCGGCGACGCGGACGCGGGCACGCGCTGCCGCGGCCGACGCCGTCCGGCGGGCTTCCGCCGCCGTCGACGGCGCGCGGCTTACGGAGTTCCTGGCCGCCCTGGACGACGTGGCCCTCACGGAGATGACCCGTGTCCTCGACGCCTCCGGAGTCTTCGCGGACGGCGCCGAGCGCACGGCGGACGAGGTGGGCACGGCACTGCGGGCCACGCCCCGCCACCGGCACATCGTGCGGCGCTGGCTGCGGGCCCTGGCGGCACGCGACCGCCTCACCCACCGGGGCTCCGACGACACCTACACCGGTCTCGTCACCGTCCCGGAGAACCAGGCGGAACAGGGCTGGCGGCGGGCCGAGGAGCTGGAACACGAGGTCGGCTGGAGCTCGGAACTGCTCACCGTCATGCGTACCTGCGCGGAGCGGCTGCCCGAGCTGGTCTCCGGAAGGACGGGCATCCAGGACCTGCTCTTCCCGGGCGCGGCGACCGAGGCCGCGGACGCCGCCTACCGCGACAACCTCGCCATCCGGCACCTCAACCACGCGATGGTCGCCGCCCTGGGCGAGATCGCCGCGAACCACACCGGCGAGGAGCGGCTGCGCATCCTGGAGGTGGGCGGCGGCGTCGGCGGCACCACGGGCGAACTGGTGCCCGTCCTCGCCGAGTACGGCGTCGACTACCTGTTCACCGACGCCTCCGCGTTCTTCCTCAACGAGGCCCGCGAACGCTTCGCCGACCATGCCTGGATCCGCTACCAGCGCTTCGACGTCGACGAGGACCCGCGCGCCCAGCACCTGCTGCCGAACACCTTCGACGTGGTGATCTGCGCCAACACCCTGCACGCCGCCGCCGACGCGGACGCGGCCGTGGGACGGCTGCGGGAGCTGCTGGTGCCGGGCGGACAGCTCGTGTTCGTGGAGAACACCCGCGACGAGAACCTGCCGCTGCTCGTCTCCATGGAGTTCCTGGAGGTCGCGGGACGGACGTGGACCGACGTGCGCGAGCACACCGGGCAGTCCTTCCTCACCCACGCGCAGTGGCGCGAACTCCTCGACGCCCACGGGGCATCCGAGGTCACCTCCTTGCCCGACGCCCGGGAGGCACTGTCCCTGACCGGCCAGGAGATCTTCTTCGCCACGATGAAGGCCGACCGCCACCACGTCCCGGTGGGCGAACTGGCCCGCACGGCGGCGACCCGGCTCCCGGAGTACATGCTCCCCTCGGTGTGGCAGGTCGTCGATGCCCTGCCCCGCACGGCCAACGGCAAGACCGACCGTGCCCGCCTGCGGAGCTGGCTGCCCCGCGAGAGCGCCCCGGCCCTCGTGCGCGAGAAGCCCATGGACGCCCTGGAGAGGGACCTGGCCGAGTTGTGGTCGGAACTCCTCGCGGTCGACGGCGTCGCCCGCGGCGACGACTTCTTCGACCTCGGCGGCGACTCGCTCCTCGTCGCCCGCATGGTGGGGCGCCTGCGGGAACGCGTGCCGCGGGCCGCGGACCTGGAGTGGGAGGTCGTGCTGCGCCACATGCTGCGCCGCCCGACGGTCGCCGGGCTCGCCGCGTTCCTGCGCGGGCTCGCGGGCGCCGAGGACGCTCCGGCGGCCGACGCCGTGCGCACGGACCCGGTGATCCACCTGCACGGCGCCCGCTCCGAGGGCGAACCGACCACCGTCCTGGTCCACGCCGGAACCGCGACGATCATGCCGTACCGCGCGCTGATCACCGAGATCCGGCGCCGCTCACCGGGCCTCGCGGAGGTCGTGGGCATCGAGGTCCCGGACCTGAACGGCTTCCTCAACGCCCCGCCGAACGGGCTCATCGAGCAGATGGCGGCCGACTACGCCGGCGCCCTGACCGCCGACGGCCGCAGCCGCTTCCACGTCATCGGCTACTGCCTGGGCGGCCTCATCGCCACCGAGGTGGCCCGCAACCTGGCCGAGTCCGGGGCGGAGGTGGAGAGCCTCACCGTCATCAGCAGTCACAGCCCCCGCTTCCGGCTCGACGACGAGCTGCTCGCCGAGTACTCCTTCGCCGTCATGATGGGCATCGACCCGGCCGACCTCGGCTTCCCGGACGACCAGTACCGGGTGGCGGCGGCGGCCGACGCGGTCCTGGCCTCCAGCCCCGGTGTCCTGCCGGACGGCGGACTCGCCGCACTGCCCGACGAGTTCGAGGACGTCGCGGGGCGCTTCCGGGAACTGGCCGACATCCCCCGCGCCACCCGGATCGCGCGGATGTGCGAGGCGGTGCCCGCGTCGGCCGGCACCTACGAACCCGACCACATGACCCGGCTCTTCCTCGCCTTCCGGCAGAGCGTCTTCGCCATCACCCGCTACGACGCCGAGCCCTACGCCGGTGACATCACCTTCCTGCGCCACGACGGCGCCTACCCCTTCCCGGGCAGCAAGAGCGCCGTCACCACCTACTGGGAGGAGCTGACTCTGGGCGACCTGGACATCGTCGACATCGGCGGCGACCACTACAGCTGCCTGTCCGTCGAGCACGCGCCCGGCATCCTCAAGACGCTCGCCGAGCTGACCCAGGGGGCGATCACCCGATGACCAAGCCCGTGATCGGGGTCCTGGGCGCCTCCGGCGCGGTCGGCCGGGCCGCGGTACGCGAACTGCGCGCCCTCGGCCACAGCGGCCTGCGGCTGGGCGGCCGGACCGCGTCCGCCCTGTGCGAGGTCGCCGGGGAGAACCCCGGCGGCCACGACGAGACCGTCCGGGCCGACGCCACCGCACCGGACGGCCTGCGCGCCTTCACAGAGGGCTGCGACATCGTCCTCAACTGCGTCGGTCCCACCTACCGGCTCCGCGCCACCGTCGCCTCCGCGGCACTCGCCGCGGGCGCGCACTGCGTCGACGTGGCCGGCGACGACCCGGCCGCCGAGGACCTTCTCCAGGGCGGCGTCCCGGCCCTTGAGAGCCGCGCCGTCGTCCTCTCGGCGGGCGCGCTGCCCGGCCTGTCCAGCCTCCTGCCCCGCTGGCTGGCCGGGCAGGGCCTGGACGGTGTCACCGCGCTGACCGCGTACTGCGGGGGCCTGGAGCCCTGTTCGCCGACGGTGGCGCACGACTTGATGCTCTCCCTCAGCTCCGGCGGCGCGGACGGCGCGGCCTACGGCGAGGCCCTGGCAGCCGTCCGCGGCGGGCGTCGCGCGCCGCGCGCCCTGCGCGCCGACGAGGACACCGCGCACCCGGAGTTCCCGGGCCGGGTCGCCGTACAGCCCTACCTCAGCGGCGAGAGCGAACGCCTCGCCGGTGACCTGGGCGTCGAGCGGCTCGACTGGTACAACGTCCACCCCGGCCCCGCCGTACGAGCCCTGCTCAACCTCCTGCCCGGCCGCCTCGCGTCCGGGGAGGACCCGGACCGCCTGGCGGAGCGGCTCATCCTCGCCGCCGACCTCGATCTTGCCGGACGCAAGCCCTACTACGTCATGGACTTCGCGCTGTCGGGCACCGCTTCGGGGGCGCCCGCGAGCGCCGGGCTGACCCTGCGCACGGCCAGCAGCTACCGGCTCACCGCCGCCGTGGCGGCCCTGGCGGTCGACGCGGCACTGCGGGACACGGTCCCGGCGGGCGTCCACTTCGCCTGCGACGTACTGGACCCCGGCGCCGTGGTGCGGCACCTGCGCTCCCGCGGGGCCGCCGGCCTGCGGCTCACCGGGACGGCCGCCGGCGCCGAGCCGGAGGAGGAGGGGACCCTGTGAGCGTCTCGACACCACTGCGCGTGCTGGTCTGCGGCACCAACTTCGGCCGCTTCTACGCCGAAGCCGTACACCGACGCCCCGGATACACCCTGGCCGGCATCCTGAGCCGGGGATCGCAAGCCTCCCGGGCGTACGCCGAGAGCTTGGGCGTCCCCTTCCGCACGGACATCGACGACCTCCCCGACGGCATCGACGCGGCCTGCGTGGCGGTGGGTTCGTCCATCTCCGGTGGCCAGGGAACCGACCTGGCCCGGGCGCTCATGGACCGGGGCGTCCACGTGCTCCAGGAACACCCGGTGCACCTCACCGAGTTGACGGACAACCTCAAACACGCCCGCCGCCGAGGGGTGCGGTACCGGCTCAACACCCACTACCCGCACGTCGCCCCGGTCCGCTCCTTCATCGAGGCGGCCCGGCGGCTCGTCGCACGGCAACGTCCACTCTTCCTGGACGCCGCCACACCGATCCACCTCCTGCACCCCCTGGTGGACATCCTCGGACAGGCCATGGGCACCCTGCGTCCCTGGCGCTTCGCCGACCCGGCACCGTTGCCCACCGACCTCGGCCCCCAGCCGTTCCGCTCCCTGCACGGCGTGTTCGCCGGCACACCCCTCACCCTCCGGGTGCACCACCAGCTCGACCCCTCCGACCGGGACAACCACGCTCTGCACTGGCACCGGATCGCCCTCGGCACGGAGGGCGGGGTCCTCACCCTGGCCGATACCCACGGGCCCGTCCTGTGGAGCCCCCGGCTGCACATCGGGAGGGACGCCGACCGGCGCTTCGTCCTGGACGGCCCCGGCACCGGCCTCCTGGGACTCGGGAGCACGGCGGTGATCGGGGGCACGGGCTCCTTCCGTACCGTCTTCTCCGACCTGTGGCCGGAGGCGATCGGCAGCGCGCTCGACGGACTCCGCGACGCGATCGCGCGGGACGGCGACGCTCTGCGCGCCGGCCAGTACGACCTGGCCGTGTGCCGCATCTGGACCGACCTCGCGGCCCGGCTGGGGCCTCCCGAGATCGTCCGGCCGGCCACCCCGCGTCCCCTTGCGGTGAGCGACGTCTTCCCCGCGCAGGAGCGGTCCCGGCATTCCCGCCCCGAGTCGGCCCCGCCTCTCGGGGAGCGGGCGGCGACGGGTTCCGGCCCCGCCGGGGAGCCGGTCCGCCCCGCCCCGGTCACGGCATCGGCCCCGCCGGACGCCGCCGCGTACTCCCCGTCGGCCGAGTTCTTCGACCTCGTCGCCGCCGAACACACCGCGACCGCGAGCGCACCCGCCGTCGCCGCACTCCTCGCCGACGCCGACCTCGACACCGGGCCGGTGGTGGACATCGGCGCCGGCACCGGTCTTCTGACCGAGGCCGTCGCACGGGCCCGGCCGGACGCGGAGATCATCGCCAGCGAACCGTCGGTCGGCATGCGCGCCGTGCTCACCAGCCGGGTCTTCAGCGACGAGGACCTGCGCACCCGGGTGACCGTCACCGCCGACGCCGCCCCCGATCTGAATCTTCCCGACCGGATCGGCGTCGTCCTGCTCTGCGGAGTGCTCGGCCACCTCGACGCCGAGGAGAGGGCCAGGCTGTGGCGGCGGCTGACCCGGCGCCTGGCCCCCGGCGGACTCGTGATCGTCGAACTCATGCAGTTCGAGGAGCCGACGACCCTGCCCGAGACCCGGCTCGCCACCGCGACCGCCGGACACCACCGCTACGAGTGGTCGTTCGGCGGCGAACCGGACGAGGCGGAGGACGGCGTGATGCGCCTGCACTCCACCTGGCGGGTCCACCGGGACGACGCGCCGCAGGCAGCACGCGAGGTCCACGACTCCTACCGCTGGGAGCCCTTCGGCCTGGCAGACGTGGTCGCCGAGTCCGGCATGACCGCGCGCACCCTGCCCACCCGGCCCGGAGCACCCCCGCTGGCCGTGCTCACCCGGACCCCGGATCCGTCCGACCCGGCCGCCGTACCGCACCTGCCGCGCGCCCGGACCGGGCCCGACGGCCCACCGGCCCCGGGTGCCCCGGCATCCCCGGACACCCCGCGCTCCACCTCTTTCCTCTCTCCCACCGACGGCTAGGACCCACCATGACAAGCCCCGAGAACCCGACGGCGCCCCGGACCCCCGGCGAACCCCGCACGGACACCGCGGCCCCGCCCCGGGACTTCCCCCTCAGGCGCGGCTGCCCCTTCGCTGCACCCGCGGAGTACGACGCGCTGCGCACCCACGAGCCGGTCGCCCGCGTCACCCTGCCGACCAAGCGCGAAGCCTGGGTGGTCACCCGGTACGACGACGTGCGCGAACTGCTCTCCGACCCCCGGGTCAGTGCCGACATCCGCCGCCCCGGCTTCCCGGCCCTCGGCGAGGGCGAGCAGGAGGCCGGGGCGAGGTTCCGCCCCTTCATCCGCACCGACGCCCCCGAACACACCAAGTACCGGCGCATGCTCCTGCCGGTGTTCACCGTGCGCCGGGTGCGCGCGATGCGCGCGGCCGTCCAGACCCGCGTCGACGAGATCCTCGACGACATGCTCGCCGCCGACGGCCCGGCGGACTTCGTCTCCGCGTACGCCAACGCCGTCTCCACCTCGGTGATCTGCGAACTGCTCGGCATCCCCCGGGAGAACCTGGAGTTCTTCCGCGACGTCACCCGCGTCTCCGGCTCCCGCCACAGCACCGCCGAGCAGGTCTCCGAGGCTCTCGGCGGTCTCTTCGGCCTGCTCGCCGAGCTGGTCGGCAGGCGGCGGGAGGAGCCCCGCGACGACCTGATCTCCAAGCTCGTCACCGAGCAGCTCGTCCCCGGCCACGTGACCACGGACCAGCTCCTGTCGACGCTCGGCATCACGATCAACGCCGGCCGCGAGACCACCACCAGCATGATCGCCCTGAGCACGCTGCTCCTGCTGGAGCGCCCGGAGCTGAGGGAGGAACTGCGCCGGGACCCCTCCCTGATGCCGGCCGCCGTCGACGAACTCCTGCGCGTCCTGTCCGTCGCCGACTCCATCCCGCTGCGGGTGGCCGCCGAGGACATCGAGCTGTCCGGCCGGACGATCCCCGCCGACGACGGCGTCATCGCCCTCCTGGCTGGGGCCAACCACGATCCCGAGCAGTTCGACGAGCCGGAACGGGTCGACTTCCACCGGGCCGACAACCACCACGTGGCGTTCGGCTACGGCGTCCACCAGTGCGTCGGGCAGCACCTGGCCCGGCTGGAACTGGAGATCGCCCTGGAGACGCTCCTCCGCCGCGTCCCCACACTCCGCCTCGCGGGGGACAGGGAGGACGTCGTGGTCAAGCACGACTCCGCCACCTTCGGCCTCGAAGAGCTGAGGGTCGCCTGGTGACCGCTCCCTTCCCGCCCCCGGCCCGGCCCCCCGCTCGCGGCGCACGTGCCGACAGCCCGTGGATCAGGCGGTGGAGCGGCGGCACCGCACCCCGGTTCACGCTGATCTGCCTGCCGCACGCGGGCGGCAGTGCGAGCTTCTACCGGCCCTGGGCGGCACTGACACCCCCCGAGGTCGAACTCCTCGCCGTCCAGTACCCCGGCCGTGAGGACCGCATGGCGGACCCCGGGTCGGCCGACATGGGGGAGCTGACGGCGGCGGTGGCGGACGCCGTCGCGCCGCTGCTCGACCGGCCCTACGCCCTCTTCGGGCACAGCATGGGCTCCGCCGTGGCCTGGGAACTCGCCCACGAGCTGAAACGCCGCGGACTCCCGGGCCCGCGCCGCCTGTTCGCCTCCGGCCGGGCCGCCCCCGGTACGGCCGTCACCGGGCAGCTCCACCGCCAGAGCGACGAGGTCCTGGGCGGCGAACTGGCCCGGCTGGGCGGCACCAGCCGGGAAATCCTGGACGATCCCGGGCTGCGTTCCCTGATCCTCACGGCCGTACGCCACGACTACCGGATCATCGAGACGTACCGGCCGGCGGTCCGGGAGCCGCTGTCCTGCCCCCTGCACGTCCTGACCGGCAGCGCGGACCCGGAGCTCGGCGAGGAACGCGGCCGCGACCGGGCGGGCGGCTGGGCGGACCTCACCACCGCCCGCACCGAGGTACGCGTCTTCCCCGGCGACCACTTCTACCTCACCCCCCGGCGCCGCGAGGTCGTGGCCACTGTCCTGCGCAGGCTGGACCCGTCGCTGACCACCGGCGGCGCGCACACCTGGCCGAGCACCCCGTGAGCCGCCGCCCCGGGCCCGCCCAGCCGGCCACCCCCTCCCGGAGAGCATCGTGATCGACTACTACTCGACCTCGGCCGAGTTCTACGAACTGGTCGCCACCCGGCACACCGCAAGCAGCGGCCCCCCGCTGACCCGCGTCCTCACCGGACTCGACGTGACCCACGGCCCCGTCCTGGAGATCGGCGCGGGCACCGGACGCGTCACCGAGGTCATCGCCGCGGCCCTGCCGGACGCGGAGATCCTCGCCGCCGAACCGTCCGCCACCATGCGCGCCGTGCTCACCTCCCGGGTCGCCCGCGACCCGGACCTGCGACGGCGCGTCACCGTCGTGGACGGGGCCGCCCAGGACCTCGTCCTCCCCGACCGCCTCTCCGCCGTCGTCATCTTCGGCGTGGCCGGTCACCTCACCGTCCCCGAACGCGTGACGCTGTGGAAGCGGCTCGCGGACCGCCTGCCGGACGGGGCACCCATCGTCGTGGAACTGATGGGGGTCTCCTCGCCCCGCGTGATTCCCCCCGTCATGTCCCTGCGGGAGACCATCGGCCGCCAGACGTACGAGTGGTGGATCGGCGGCGCACCCACCGAGGGCGACGCCATGCGGTTCACGACCACCTGGAAGGTCCTGCGCGACGGCCGCACCGTCCGCGAGGTCGCCGACAGCTACGACTGGCACACCTTCGACGTCGCCGTGCTGGCCCGTGAGGCCGGCATGACCAGCCGCCGCATCACCGAGGCCGGTGGCAGACCCATCCCCGAAATCGGAGTACTCGTCAAGTGAAGTCACAACCGCCCGATGCCGGCCCGGCCCCGGCAGCCCCCGACAGCCCGCCTCGGCCACTGCGCACGCTGGCCGCGCCCGTCCGCGGCCGACTGGCCCTCGCCGTCGCTCTCCAGGCCGCCGCCGCCCTCGCCGGAGTGGTGCCGTTCATCGCCGTCTCCCGCATCGCCGAACGACTCACCACAGGCGCCCCCGCGGACGGTGACGCGCTCTGGCCGCTGGTGACGCTGGCCTGCGCGGCCGGCCTCGTCACCCTCGTGTGCGGCACGGCGGCCGGTGCCCTCGCCCACCTCGCCGACAACGACCTGCAGCTCACCCTGCGCCGCCGGCTCGCCCGGCACATCGGACGGCTGCCGCTCGGCCGGCTCACCGAACGGGGCACCGGCGAGGTCAAACAGGCCGTGCAGGACGACGTGAGCGCGCTGCACACCCTGTTCGCCCACACCCTCCTCGATGTCGTCTCCGTCCTCACCGCCCCCGTGCTCATCCTGGTCTACCTGTTCACCGTCGACTGGCGGCCGGCCCTGGTCAGCGTGGTGCCCCTGTCGCTGGGCGTGTTCCTGTTCAGCCGGGCCATGGCCGGGGCCGCCGCCCAGATGGCCGAGTTCGGTGCCGCGGTCGGCCGGATCTCCGCCGCCGCCGTGGAGTTCGCGTCCGGCATCGCCGTCTTCAAGAGCTTCGGACGCGGAGGCAAGGCGCACGAGCGGTTCGTCCGCGCGACCGAGGGCTTCGCGGACTTCTTCTCCGCCTGGGTCCGCTCCACCCTGGTCACCTCCACCGCCGCGATCCTGGTGGTCGCCCCGGCCGTGGTCCTGCTGCTCCTGACCGGACTGGGCGCGGTCTTTGTCACGCAGGGCCTGATGACCGGCGCCGAACTCGTCCCCTTCCTCCTTCTCGGCCCCGCCGTCGCCGCCCCCATGGGCGTCGTGGGCCCCCGCATCCAGCAGATCCGGGCCGGCCAGGCCGCCGCCGTGCGCGTCACCGACCTGCTGGACGCGCCCACCCTGCCCGAGCCGACGACAGCCGTCCTCCCCGAGGGCCACCACGTCTCCCTGCGGGGAGTGTCCTTCTCGTACGACGGGAACACCGACGTCCTCAGCGGCGTCGACCTCGACCTCGCGCCCGGCACGGTCACCGCGCTCGTCGGTCCCTCCGGCTCCGGCAAGTCCACCCTGGCGTCGCTGCTGCCCCGCTTCCACGACGCCACCGCCGGCACGGTGACCCTCGGCGGCGCCGACCTGCGGGACATCCCCGCCACCGAGCTGTACCGACGGGTCGGCTTCGTCCTCCAGGACGTCCGGCTGCTGCGGGCGAGCGTCGCCGACAACATCCGCCTGGGCCGCCCGGACGCCACCGACGAGGAGGTCGAGCGGTGCGCCCGCGCCGCCCGCATCCACGACCGCGTCATGGCCCTGCCCGACGGCTACGCCACCGAACTCGGCACCGCGGTCACCTTCTCCGGCGGGGAGGCGCAACGCCTGTCCATCGCACGGGCGCTCCTCGCGGACGCGCCCGTCCTCGTGCTCGACGAGGCGACCGCTTACGCCGACCCGCACTCGGAGGCGCTGATCCAGGAGGGGCTGTCCGCCCTCGCGGCCGGCCGCACCCTCCTCGTCATCGCCCACCGCCTGGCGACCATCCGTTCGGCCGACCGGATCGTGGTGCTGGAGGACGGGCGCGTCACCGAACAGGGCCGGCACGACGACCTGCTCGCCGCCGGGGGCCGCTACGCCGCGCTGTGGAAGGCGCAGCGCACCGCGGGGGCGGACGAGAACGACGGCGTACCGCGTCCTCGGTCCGTCCCCCCGGGGGACGCCCGCAGGGCGGACGACATCCGAGAGGGAAGCGCACGATGATCCGTCAGCTTTACACCGTCCTGGGGCCGGAAGGCTCCCGCCCGCTGAACCGGCTGGTGCTCCTCCAGTCCGGCGCGGCCGTCCTCCAGGGAGTCGCCTTCGCTCTCCTCGTGCCCGTCCTCAAAGCCCTGCTCGGCACGGACCCCGACGACGTCTGGCTCTGGCTGACAGCGCTCACCGCCTGCGTACTCGCCTACGCGGTGCTCCAAGGCGCGGCCGTCAGCGGCGGTTTCACGGTAGGTTCCCAGCTCTCCCGGGTGCTCCACCGCCGTATGGCGGACCAAGCCCTGCGCCTGCCCCTCGGGTGGTTCACCGCGGGCCGCACGTCCGAGTTCAGCAGGCTCGCCGGACAGAACGTCATCCAGGTGATGAGCACCCCGGCCCACCTCCTGCGCCCATTCCTCACCTCTGTGCTCACGCCGGTGACGCTGGTCGTCGCGACCTTCTTCTTCGACGTACGCACCGCCCTGGTGCTTCTGGCGTGTGTACCGGTGCTGTTCGCCGTGCAGCAGGCGAGCACCGCACTGATGCGTCGGCTCGACCTCGGCCGTGACGCCGCGATCGGCGAGTCCGCCGACCGGGTCCTGGAGTACACGCGCAACCAGCCGGTCCTGCGGGCGTTCGGCCGGACCTCGGAGGGCTACGGGGCGCTGGACGACGCCCTGGTGGCCGAGGCGCGTGCCGACCGGCGGTTCATCGTCCGCGGCCTGCCCGGCCTGGTCTCCTTCACCTTCGTCACCCGGCTGGTCTTCGCCCTGCTGCTCGCACTCGGGGTGTCCTGGCAGCTCGACGGGTCGCTCACCGTCCCCACTCTCCTGGCGCTCCTGGTGCTTCTGCTCCGTCTCATCGACAGTGTGGCGTCCGCCGCCGAAGCCGGCGCGGGCATGCGCATCGCCCGCAATACCCTGGAACGGCTCGGCGCCGTCCTCGACGAGCCGCCCTTCCCCCAGCCTGCCGAGCCGAAGACGCCGCGCGGCGCGAGTGTGGAGTTCGCCGGGGTCGGCTTCCGCTACGACACGGGGGCGGCGGACGCGGCATCGGCGCGCCCCGTCCTGAACGACGTGACCTTCCGTCTGCCCGAACGCGGCATGACCGCCCTGGTGGGCCCCTCCGGCGCCGGCAAAACCACGGTCGCCTCGCTGATCGCCCGCTTCCGGGACGCCACGGAAGGCACCGTCCGCGTCGGCGGCGTCGATGTCCGCGAGATCGCCGCCGACGACCTGGCCGCGCACGTCTCCCTCGTGTTCCAGGACGTCTACCTGTTCGACGACACCATCGAGGAGAACGTCAGGATCGCCGCCCCCGACGCCGGGCCCGCGGAACTGGCCGAGGCCGCGGCCCTGTCCGGACTCGACAGGGTGATCGAGGAACTGCCCGACGGCTGGGACACCAAGGTGGGGGAGGGAGGCGCCCGGCTCTCCGGCGGACAGCGCCAGCGCGTGTCCATCGCCCGCGCGCTGCTCAAGGACGTGCCCGTCCTGGTCCTCGACGAGGCCACCGCGGCACTCGACCAGGAGAACGAGGCACTGTTCGCGGCGGCCGTGCGCACCCTTGCCGACCGGAAGACGCTGCTGGTCATCGCGCACCGGCTGAGCACCGTCGTTCACGCGGACCAGATCCTCGTCCTGGAGGACGGAGGGATCACCGAACGTGGCACACACGACGAGCTGGTCAAGGCGGGCGGTACCTACGCCTCCATGTGGGAGCGGCGGCGCCGGGCCCGCGGTTGGCGCCTTGAGGCGGCGCGCCCATGACTTCCCACCCGGCACCTGATCACCCCAAGAAGCAGTCGCGCGACGAAAGTTGGACACCCATGAGCAACGGCACCCCGGACCCCTGGGCCGCATGGGCGGGTTCCGTCCCGCCGCTCGCATCCGCGCAGGTAGCGGAAGCCGGCCACGACCCCGCGTCCACCGCGACGCTCCTCGCCCGGGCCGGCCTCGCCGAGGAGTACGTCGTGTACGAGGCGGAAGGCGGCGTCTGGCACTTCGCGGCCGGCTCCGCCGGCAGCCTCAGGGCGTACACCACCCACATCACCGCGCGGGCGGGAGGGCGCACGTGGACCTTCCCCACCGACGGCAGACCTCTGACAGCGTTCGCCGCCGCGCTGCGTGCCCTGTCGGAGGCACAGCTCCCCCACGACGGGGGCTGCCACTTCTACGGTTGGGCGGCCTTCGAACTCGCCCATCTCCTGCACGCGGACCCCGCGGCCACGGGTGACGGTCCACTGCTGCACGCACTGATCCCCTCCGTCGAAGTGACCCTCACGGGGGAGGAAACCGTGGTCCGCGCGGTGGACGAGGCGTGGCTCCGCAAGGTTGCCGACCTGCTCGCCGAACCGACCGCCCGACAGGCGCCGCCCGAGGGGAGGAAAGCGGAAGGCGCGACCCCGGCGGGGGCCGAACGCATCATCGCCTCCGGCACTACCGCCTACGGGAGGGCGGTATCCCGAACGATCGAGGACATCCGTGCCGGTCTCCTGGAGAAGGCCGTGGTTTCCCGCAAGGTCCCGCTGCCCGCCGGACCGGGCGTGGACTTCCCCGCGACCTATCTCGCGGGTCGCCGGCGCAACACCCCGGCCCGGTCCTATGTGCTGGATCTCGGCGGCTACCGGGCGGCCGGGTTCAGCCCGGAGACGGTACTGGAGGTCGCGGAGAACGGCCGCGTCAGCACCCAGCCGCTTGCCGGTACGCGCGCTTACGGCCGCGACCAGGCGGAGAACGAGCGCCGACGCACGGAACTGATCAGCGACCCCAAGGAGATACATGAACATGCCGTCTCCGTGCGCCAAGCCTGTGCGGAGATGGCGGCGGTGTGCGGCGCCGGTTCCGTCGTGGTCGAGGAGTTCATGGCGGTCCGGCCGCGCGGTTCGGTGCAGCACCTCGCGTCCCGGGTGACAGGCCGGCTTCGGCCGGATGCCGGAGTGTGGGACGCCTTCGCTTCCCTTTTTCCGGCGATCACTGCCACGGGTGTCTCCAAACCCGCCGCCCTCCGGGCGTTGGCCCGCCATGAAGAAGGGCCGCGGGGCCTGTACGGCGGCGCGGTCTTCCGCGGCAGCACCGCGGGCACCCTTGACGCCGCTCTCGTCCTGCGCACCGTCATCGAAGAGGACGGCGAAACATGGCTACGGGCGGGCGCGGGGGTGACTGCCCAGTCCCTTCCCGAGCGTGAGATCGAGGAGACCTGTGAGAAACTCCGCAGCGTCGCCCCGCATGTGCGGTTCTCCGGGAGTTGACGGTGCACGGGCCCCTTCGCCCTGTGGCGGCGGTGGGGCGATGTCCCTTGTCCACCGCCGCTGAAGGGGGAAGTCCGTCCAGTCGTGCCGATCCGTCGGTCCGGCCCGTCCCGGAAGCGCGCGCTCAGGACAGGCCCTCACCCGGCCGGGGTCCCGGTCAGCCCGCGCAGAGCTTGACGTTCACCGTGTCGCCCCTGCTCACGGTCTTCGGGCTGTGGGGAGTGACCTCGACGACCGAGGCCGGCTTGCAGCCGGGGACGGACACGTTGACCACCGTGCCGAGTTCAAGCCTGGCCTTGAGGAACTGTTTCTTGGCCGTGGTCAGGTCCACCCCCGTGAGGTCGATCGCGATGGGCTCCTTCGTGAGGTCTCCCAGGAGGAAGGTGGCCTTGTCGTGGTCGACGGTGGTGGTGGCGGCCGGCTTCGCCGACGTCCGCGGGGAACTGCTCATGGTGGCCAGCGCCGTGCCGCCGCCCGCCACGATCAGGGTGGCGGCAAAACCGGCGATGAGCGCGGTCCGCCTGCGGCGGGCGCGGTGGACCATGCCGGCCGGGCCGAAGGCGGGTGCGTCGGCGGAGTGGGCGAAGTCGTGCATGGCGTCCCTCAGTTCCTCTTCGAAAGGCGTGCAGCTGGAAGGCCGCGGGCCGCGCGAACTCATCGGGTTCCTTCCGTGGGCTGCTGCGAAGGGGTGGAGAGCGCGGGGAACTGGCTTTTGAGCCGGCTGATTCCGCGGACCAGCTGGGACCGGACGGTGCTCGGCGAGATCTCCAGGTCGGCCGCTATCTCCGCGTCGGACAGATCGTGGAAGTATCGCAGCACCACCACCGTCCGCAGGGGCATGGGCAGTTGCTGAAGAGCACGGACCAACTGGCCCCGGCCGTCGATCCGTCCGTACTCGTCGCCCGGCGCGGCCGGGTCGTTCACGGCGGAGTGTGGGGCCGCGCGGCGGAATCTTCGCCAGCGGTCGTTGGCGAGGTTGACCATGATCCGCCGACTCGGCGCCGCCGCTCCCGGTGCCTGTTGTCCTCTTGGCTGCCAGATCCACACGCTCCTCCCTTCCTGTCACCCCTCCCCGACGGGAAAGCGTGCCGATCTGCTGCACGACCACGGCGTGACCTGGTTCACGTCGAAGGTGGTCACCACGTAAGAGGCCACCGCGAGTAAGGGATTCCCCTTCACGGAGTGGGGTGCTGGCCGGGGAACTTGCTCGGCGTGGCGCGGCGGGGGGAGAGGAGCGGGGGAGGGGGACAGGGGCGCGTGGTGCGCGGAAGCGCTCCGCGTCAGTCGCAGACGAAGTTGCTCGCGACGTCCGGGTTTCCCACGCCCTTGTAGACGGCCTTCTTCGGGTACGGGCAGAGGGGGCGCTGCATCGTGATGTCCCCGTCCGACGCGGACTGCGAGGCGATGAGGTGCTCCGGCGCCCGGCCCTTCTCCGTCCAGTCCACCAGTGCCGTGACGGCGTCGTGCTCCGCGTCGCGCGCGACGGGCGGGGCGACGTCCTGGCCGAAGTTGTCCGGTCCGCTTCCCAGACCCTTGTGGGACCGGCCCGGCACCATGAACAGCCGGTAGAAGCTCCCCAGCTCGGACCGGTCACCGTGCGCCGTCTCGCGCAGCGCGGCGTCGTAGTACTCGGTCGTGGACTGCGGGGAGACGACTCCATCCTCCAGGTTCTGGTACTGGATGATCTTGCCCCCAGCGGCCTTGAACGCCCGGAGATCGGGGTTCGTGGCATTGACGAAGCCGAGCTTGTCCTCCACCGCCGCGAAATCGGTGTGCAGGTCGAAGGACGAGCCGTCCCAGTCGGGATCGTTCAACGCCATCTGGTACAGCGCGTCCGAGAACGCGGAGGTCGGGAGAAGGTCGATCCAGTCGAACTGCGAGGAGATGTCCTGCCCGACGTAGATCCGCTGCTTCGTCACCGGGTCCCGCAAGGGCGAGGTGACCGCTTCCACCGCCTCGGCCTGACGGGCGGAAAGGCAGGTGCCTTTCTCCTGGCCCGCGTGGCAGACAAGACCGCGGGGGTTCCAGTCGCAGGAGCGCGGGTCGCGCAGGATGCCGTCGGTCACCCCGTCTTCGTCGTCGCACGCGGCAATGGCCTCGTTCCGCACCAGCTCCAGCAGCTTCGCCCCTTCC
The DNA here is from genome assembly GCF_010548245.1 of Streptomyces sp. SID11385. Classification (GTDB taxonomy): domain Bacteria; phylum Actinomycetota; class Actinomycetes; order Streptomycetales; family Streptomycetaceae; genus Streptomyces. Next base: position 9,558 of record NZ_JAAGLR010000971.1, on the reverse strand, counting down.
TCCCCGTTGAAACCCGCCTGCGACAGGCGCCTGCTCGTCGTCAGCATCTGGGTTCCGCCGCGGGTGAAGTTCTGGATCGCGTTGCCCGCCAGTATTCCGTCGAAGTCGTGCGGGAACTTCTGCGCCGACGTCATTCCGTCGCGACCGCCCGTGGACGAGCCGACGTAGTACGAGTAGGCGGCCCGTTGTCCGTAGAACGATCCGACCAGGCCTTCGGCGGTCGAGGCGGTCTCGTGCACGCTGCGCCACGCGTAGTCGGTGATGCGCTGTCGCGACTCGAATGCCCAGGAGGAGTCGAAAAGACCCGCGGGGGCCGTGTGCCCGCTGTCGGTCGCCGCGGTCGCGAATCCGCGGCGGAGCTGGGGTGCCATTTCCTCCCGGTGGACGACTCCCCCGAAACCGTGCGTCCCGACCTGCATGTACCGCCCGTTCCACTCCTCCGAGGGAAGCCACAGCTCCATCGAGACCGAAGAACCCGGTACGTGGGTGATGGTGGCGGTGACCCTGCAGAAGGCGGGCAGGTCGGGGAAGGTCTCGCCGCCCCCGGGCGGGGAGTACGTCCCCGCCGGGACCGACTGCGTGTCCTTCACCTTCACGTGCGGGATGCGCAGCGCTTTCATGTCGTCGCAGGGAAGGGCGTGCCGCGCGGCGGCGGGCGCGGCCCGCGGGGTGGCGGGCCGGCGCTCGGCGCTCCATGTGTCCACGCTTGTCGCCGCGAGCGTGACGACGGTGACGAGCGTGACAGCGAGCATTCTTGGTGCCGCGCTCACGAGGCGGCGGAGGTCCCTCATCCATGTACCCCTTCACGGTGATCAGTTCGTGGAGTGCCTGCGGACAGCGCCGAGCGGCCGGGCCGGGGTGTCACCGTGTCTCTGCCACCGGGTTGTGCAGTTCGCCGACGCCGCCCACGACGGTGTGCAGGGTGTCGCCGGGACGGAGGTAGCCGGGTGGGGACATGAAGTGTCCGACGCCCGCGGGCGAACCGGTGACGAGGATGTCGCCGGGCACCAGCGGCACGCACTCGCTGACCGACGCGATCAGGGTCGGCAGGTCGAAGACGAGGTCGCTGAGGTCGCTGTCCTGGCGCAACTCGTCGTTGACGTAGGTCCGCAGCGTGATCTTCGCCAGGTCGGGGACCTCGTCGGCGGTGAGCAGCCAGGGCCCGGTCGGCAGGAACGTCTCGTAGGACTTGCTGCGGAAGTGCTGCCAGTAGAAGTCCGCGTCCTCGTCCTCGCCGGTCTGGATGTCGCGCGCGGTGACGTCGCTGCACGCCATGAAGCCCGCGACGTGGCCCATCGCCTCGTCGGCGCTCACGTGCGAGGCGGCGCTGCCGATCACCACGGCCAGCTCGGTCTCGTAGTCGAGCTTCCGGGTGTCGGCCGGGCGCACGATCGGGTCGTGGGGCCCGCACAGCGCGGACACCGCCTTCGTGATCAGCATCGGCCGCTTCGCGGTGTGCCCGCCGGTGTGCCGGGAGGCTTCCGCCACGTGTGACCTGGTGTTCGCTCCGACGGCGACGATGCTGCGCGGGCGGGTGACGGGCGGCCCGAGCCGCATCCCCTCCAGGGGGTGGCTCGGGGCCGTCCGCGCCCAGTCGGCCAAGGCCCCGCCGAGCACCGGCAGCAGCCCCAGTACGGCGTTCATGCCGCCCGGGACGCCGTACCGGGCGAGGAACGGGGTCAGCGGCACCCACCGGTCCTCGCCCACCAGCAGGGCGGGCTGTTCGCTCTCCGGCGGTCCTACGCTGAGAAGTTTCACTGCGGGTCCTCTTCCGTGGTCGGTGGCGGGCTGGTCAGGCGATCCTGGGGCGGCCCGCCGAGTAGAAGACCTGCACCGAGTAGGTCCCCTCGTTCAGCAACCACTCCCGGACGGTGAAGGTGCGGGCCCCGCTCTTGTGCATCGGGTCGGCCTCGGCGAGCTTGACCGCTTCCTCCATGGACGCGGCGCGGTAGACGAACAGCCCCTCGCCCAGCCACTCCTGCAAGTCCTCGCTCGCGAGGGGGCCAGCGGCGAACATGGTGCCGTCGACCTCCAGTTTGGTCTGGAACCTCACGTGCTCGTCCAGGACCTCCTGGATGGGCCCGAGCCCGTTGACCGGCTTGGACGAGACGACGTACAGCCGCTTCGCCAGCAGGTCGTGGGACTCGGAGTACTCGACCATCTCCTGCCAGCCCATACGTGGTGCGGTCATGTGCTCTGACTTCCTTTCCGGTGCGGAACCGGGGTTCCGGGGGTGTGCGGAGGTGCGCTGCCGGGGGGCGGGGGAGGGCCGCCGGTCAGGAGATGGTGAAGCTGTTGTCGAAGAGCTTCAGTTCGAGGGTGAGCCGGCCCTCGTTGAGCTGCCAGCCGCGAATGGTGTTGCGCCGGATGCCCGCGCGGCAGAACGGCTCCGTCTGCGCGTCGGCCTCGGCGGCCGCCCGGGACTCGGCCCGTACGATCGCCATCCCGCTGCCGTCCCAGCCGGTCTCGTCGCCGAGCTGACCGGAGAGGAAGAGCGTCCCGTTGTTCTCCCGTTCGATCAACCACGCGAGATGCTCGTCGAGGTGCGGACCCAGGACCGGCAGGGGGTCCTCGGTGGGCGTGATCATGGTCATGTCGAGGAGGTAGAGCTGCTGCTGACGGAGTTTCGCCAGCAGGTCCTGCGGATGCGGTGTCCCGGCCATGCGGGTTCCTCTCTCTCAGGCCGCGTCGCGAAGGGTGATCTCGCTGGTGATCTCGACGCTGCCGCCGATGCTGCGGGCGACGGGGCAGTAGCGGGTGTGGGTCTCGTGGGCCCGGCGGACCTTGGCCTCGTCCACGCCGTCGTCCAGCGTGAGTGTGTAGACGACGTGGACCGCCCGGAGCCGGATCACGCCGTGGTCGGTGACGAGCGATCCCGTTCCCTCGGCGGTGAGTTCACCGTGGGCGGTGCTCTGCCCGAGGGCGCCGAGGCGCCCGCCGAGCGTTCCGGTGAGGCAGGCGACGGTGGCGCCGACGAGGTAGTCCAGCGTGGTCGCCATCGGCTCGAACTGGCCCTCGCCCAGCTTGTAGTGCGCGGCGACCTCGTCGCGCACCCCCATCGGGACCTGCCGCGCGGTCAGCGGGAGATCCACCAGCTTGGCGCGGCCGGGGGCGCTGGAGACACGGACGAGCGAGGTGCCGAGTGGTTCATCGGACGTGGTCACTGCGAATCCTCCGTTGCGGTGGCGGATGCACGGGTCCCCTGCGAGCGGAAGCGCTAAGGTACGCCTGTGTGTGTACGTAGGAGGAAGGTACGCATCGATGTGTACCTTGTCCAGGGGGTGAACTGATGGCGGCAGACGAGTTGGCGCATCCGCCCGTCGAGGAGTTGCAAGTGGGGCCCATCCTCTTGGCGTTGGCCGATGCCAAGCGTCGCCGGGTCGTGGCCGAACTGGCCGAACGGCCCGACGAGGAGCGGCGATGCGCCTCGTTCGAGCTCACGGTGAGCAAATCCAGCCGCACCCGGCACTGGCGGGTGCTGCGCGAGGCGGGCCTGGTGTATCAGCGGGACGCCGGCAACGGCCTGTTCATCCGGCTCCGCAAGGCGGACCTGGACCGCCGGTTCCCCGGCCTCATCGAGGCCGTGATCGCCGCGGACTGACGGCGGCGGGCGTGTTCGTCGCCTCCGTCGCCGCCCGGCGCTACTCCGTCTCGTCCGTGCGGTGGGCTTCGGGGTGCTGGGCGGTGACGGAGGGGGCGGTGGCGGCGCCGGACACGAACGCGTCGCTGTCGGAGACCGCGGCGACCTCGGAGTCCTGGCCGGGGCTGGTGATGGTGACGCCGGCGCCGTTGCTGTCGCCGGTCTCCTTGACGCCCCTGCTGTTCTTGTCGAGGTGGCTGGCCTCGTGGGCGAGGATCTTCGTATTGCCGACGGCGGAGGGCCCGAGGAAGACGTCCATGCCGACGGTCATGGCCTCGGCGCCCATGGCCGCGGTCGCGCGCTGCGCGACCGGGTCCGCGTGGACGCGCCCGGCGGCGATGCCCGGGTTCTGGTAGAACGACGTCGCCTTGGCGAGGAACGCGCCGGGGAGCGGGGAGCCGGGTGTGTTCCGGGCGGCGGCCAGGAGGCTGCTCTGCCCCTCCGGGCTCCGGTCGCCGCTTTCGTCGTGCCCGCAGCCGGCGCCGTGCTGGTGCTGCTCCGGGTCCGCGCGGCGCTGGACGAGCCGGCTCACGGCCGCGTTCCCTGCCCGGCTCTGCAAGGCCAGTACGCGCTCCGCCGTGGTTCCCGGCGAGCTGACGCGGCGGACCGGGTCTGTCTCCCGGGCCTGCCGGCCGGTCTCGTTCTCGCGTGCTCGCACAGCACTCCTCGGGTGAATGACGAGTCGGCGCACCGTCAGGGGCCCTTCGCAGGTATACCCGGAGCCGCCCACCCCGTACAGGGTTCGCGGGGCAGGCCCGAGGGCACCTCGGGGGCCCGCCGGTGGACCGGGCACGGCGGTGGTGCTCTCCGGATCCCCACCCGGCGAGGACCGCCCGGCGGCCGCACCCGCGATGCCCGTCCCCGCGGACGGGCCCCCTCGCCCTGCCCCCGCAGGCAGGCGCCCCTGCCCCGGAGGCTCTGGACCGGCCACGTGCCGAAAAGCGATGCTGACGGACTCACTGACGAAGGCGCAGAGGAGCCCGTCGCCTTGCACGCACACGAAGAACAACAGCCAGGGGTGCGACGGCCACCCCTGCGGCGCCCGTCGTCCCGGTCGGCCGCCGCGCCCGCCGCGGAACGTCCCGCCTCGCCCGCGTCCCTCCTCGACCTCCAGCGGTCGGCGGGCAACGCGGCCGTCACCCGGGCGCTGTCCGGGCAGTCGGCCGGCCTGCCCGTGCAACGGGTGAGGGACGACGAGTACCCGGAGGGAACCTACGGGCGGCGCGGCAAGGAGAGGAAGTACCTGGAGGACGAGTACGGCCTGGACATGGGCGGCGCGCACTTCCAGGTCGAGCACGCCCACGGGTACGCGTCCACCGCCCGCCGCGCTCCCCGCTCCCGTAAGAGCAACACACGCCACGAGGGCGAGATCCTCGCGTACCACGAGACGCTCCGGGCCCACCGCGACCACCCGGGCACCGGTTCCAGTCTCCGGCGCCGCACCACCGGTCTCAACAGCCGGGACTACCGCGACCGGCAGGAGGAGTACCTGCTCGACGACGACCCGTACAGCTCGCTGGAACTCAACCAGCTGGAGTACAACACGCTGCCGTCCTTCCACGCGGCGAGCGGGTCGCGCGAGGCGGAGGCCGCGGACAGGAGCTTCCGGCGTTCGATCAAGGCCAACCCGCGCACCCCGATCTACGACAGGGACGGCGACCGCCGCTACACGCGCTCGATGCGTCCCGGTGAGCAGGCGCGGCTCGACATCGGGCGCACGGAGATGCGCGAACGCCGGGAGATGCCGCACTCGGAACGGGTGCGCGTGCTGCGCGAGGAGTACGGCGGCTCGCGCTTCGACGAGTACCCCACCCGCTCGCGCGGCCCCGCCGACGACGACGAGCTGACGCACTTCTTCGACGCTCCCCGGGAGCGGGAGAGCTCGCAGCGCAGGGCGCTCAGGAAGCTCGCCAGGACTCCGTACAAGCGTGACTACGACCTCGACGACGACAGCCGTGGGCGGAGCCGGAGCCCGTACGTCGACGACCTCGACCACGACCGGCCGAGCAGGCGGGGCAAGAGCCGTGGACGCGGTCTGTCCGGCCTCGACCACGACCGGCCGAGCAGGCGGAGCAAGAGCAGCGGACGCGGACTGTCCGACCGGGACGCCTACGGGAGCAGCAGCCGGTACGACGCCCCCTTGGACGACGACTTCCTGCTGAGCCAGCCCAGCGATCTGCCGTTCAGCCGTCGCTACGACAAGTACGACGACTACGACGACGACTACGGAAGCGGCAGGTACTGAACCACTGCCGGCAGGAGCTTGCCGTACGCCCCGGCCATGGACCTCGGTCCTCAGGTCGGCGGGAAGGCCCGTCCCTCGCACCGCGGCGCGACCGCGGCACGGGGGGCGGGCCTTTCCGTCGACCGGGGAGGAGCCGGCCCCGGGCCGCCGTCCCGCTCGGCGCCGCCGTGTCGGCCGGGTCCGCGGGGCGACGAAGAGCGACGACGTCTCGCGCCCGGGCGTCCCGGCGATGACGTAGGCGCCTCCCGGAGGCCGGGCGAACCGGGGCGCGCCTCGCGGGCCGTCCCGTCCCGGCCCGGGAGGGCGGGAACCGTGGAGGAGCCTCGTCCCGCCGCGCCCGACGGGGCTCCGTGACCGACACCACTGTCCGTACCCCATGGACTTCCCGGCCTCTCCGGCACTACCTTCTAGACATGCCTGGACAGGTTCAGAAACATCACCGCATCGCCGAGGTGCTCGCCGCCGAGATCCGTTCCGGGGTGCACGGCCCCGGCAGCCGGCTGCCGGGGGAGCACGCCCTCACCAAGCGCTTCGGCGTCAGCCGGACCACGCTGCGGCAGGCGCTGCGCGCGCTCGGCGACGAGGGGCTCATCGAGACCCACGCGGGCATCGGCTCCATCGTCACCTTCGACGGTACGCCGCTCGACCACCGGCTCGGCTGGGCGCACGCGCTCGCCGGGCAGTCCCGTGCCCTGCGCACCGAGGTGCTGCGCCTGGAGACGGCGAGCGAGCCGCCGCTGGCCGCCGAGCTGGGCTGCGCCACGGACGAATTCCTCGCCCTGGACCGCGTGCGGCGCTTCGCCGAGGACGGCACCGCCGTCTCGCTCGAACGCAGCCGCGTCCCGGCCGTCGGCGCCGTCGCGGACATCCCCCGTACGGGGCTGCGCGAGAACTCGCTCAACCGCACACTCCTCGCCCTCGGCCGCGTCCCGCACTCCAGCGAGGGCACGGTCTCGGTGCGCGGCCTCGCCGCCGAGGACGCGGCGCTCCTCGGCCGCGCCCCCGGCGAGCCCTTCCTGCGCCTGTCCCAGGTCTACCGGGCCGCCGACGGCTCGCTCGTCGAGCGCGTCGTGAGCCTCCTCGACCCGGCCCACTTCGAACTGCACGTCCGCTCCACCTCCGGAGGCACTCCGTGACCCCGCCCGCCCCCCACGTTCTCGACCGCGCGCTCGGCGCCTATTACGGCCTCGCGCTCGGGGACGCCCTCGGCATGCCGACGCAGGTCATGTCCCGCGCCGACGTCGCCCGCGTCTACGGCCGGGTCACCGGCTTCGAGCCGGCCCGCCCGGACAACCCGGTGAGTGCCGGGATGCCCGCCGGGGCGGTGACGGACGACACCGACCAGGCGGTCATCGTCGGCCGGCTCCTCGACGAGGGCGAGGGCCGCATCGACCCGCTCCTGCTCGCCCGCGCGCTCGTGGAGTGGGAGGACCGGATGCGGGCCAAGGGCTCGCTCGACCTCCTCGGGCCCTCCACCAAGGCCGCTCTGGAGGCCGTGCAGCGCGGGGTCGCGCCCGCCGAGGCGGGCCGCAACGGCTCGACCAACGGCGCCGCCATGCGCGTCACCCCGGTCGGCATCGCCTTCCGCGCCGAACCGCTCGACACCTTCCTCGACCACGTCGTGGAGTCCTGCCAGGTCACGCACGACACGACCGTGGGCATCGCGGGAGCCGCCGCCGTCGCCGCCGCCGTCAGCCGGGGCATCGACGGTGGCACCCTGGAGGACGTGGTCGAGGCCGCCGTGACCGCCGCGCGGGCCGGTGCCCGGCGCGGCCACTGGATCGCGGGCGCCGACATCGCCACCCGGATCGCGTGGGCCTACGACCTCGCCGGGAGCCTGGACGAGGCGACGGCGCTCGACCGCGTCACCGACCTCGTCGGGACGAGCGTGGCGAGCCAGGAATCCGTCCCCGCGGCCTTCGCCGTTCTCGCCCTCACCGGCGGCGACCCCTGGCGCACCGCGCTGACCGCCGCGAACCTCGGCGGCGACAGCGACACGATCGCCGCCATCGCGGGCGCCGTCGCGGGCTCCGTGCACGGCCTCAGCGCCCTCCCGGCCGAGGCCGTCCGCACGCTGCGGGAGGTCAACGCCCTGAACCTCGAAGCCCTGACGACCCGCTTGCTCCGCTTCCGCTGACCCCCTCCCCGCACCCGCACCCCTCCGCCCCACCCCGCCCCCACCGCACCACCACACCGCAAGGAGGTCCGTCATGAACGACTCGAAGGCGAGCGCTCAGGTCGGTACCGTCGAGACGCGCGGCATCGAGCCCGTGCCCGACCACGAGCGGCACGGCCACGCGAGCCAGATGTTCTGGACGTGGTTCGCCGCCAACATCTCCCTCCTCGGGCTCCCGCTCGGCGCCACGCTCGTCGCCTTCCGGGGCCTCAACATCTGGCAGGCGATGCTCGTCGCGCTCATCGGCTCCTTCGGCTCCTTCGCCCTCGTCGGCGTGCTGAGCCTGGCCGGCAAGCGCGGCGGCGCCCCCGCCCTCACGCTCTCGCGCGCCGTCTTCGGCCAGCGCGGCAACACCGGGCCCACGCTCATCAGCTGGCTCAGCCGCGTCGGCTGGGAGACGATCACCACGACGACCGCGGCGTTCGCGCTGCTCGCCCTGCTCAAGCAGGTCTTCGGCGTCGAGCGCAACGACGTCCTCGTCGTGGTCTGCCTGCTCGTCTTCATCGCCTGCACGCTGCTCATCAGCGGTCTCGGGCACGCCACGATCATGTGGATCAACAAGTGGGCGACGGTCGCCTTCGGGCTCCTCAACCTCGTGGTGATCGGCTTCCTCGTGGACAGCGTGGACTGGCACAAGGTGACGAGCGCCCCGGCCGGGCCGCTCTCCGCCGTCATCGGCGGCATCGGCTTCATCGCGGCCGGCACCGGCATCGGCTGGGCCAACGCGGGCGCCGACTACGCCCGTTACCTGCCCCGCTCCGTTCCCGGCTCCCGCCTCGTGACGGCTTCCGCCTTCGGCGCGGGCATTCCGCTGCTCGTGCTGGTCTCGCTCGGTTCGCTGCTCTCGGCGGGGGACTCGACGCTCGCCACCGCCTCCGACCCGGTCGCGGCGATCAACGGGATGCTGCCGTCCTGGATGGCGATCCCGTACCTCATCGCGGCCTTCGGCGGCCTGCTCATGTCGAACCACCTCTCGACGTACTCCGCCGGGCTCACGATGATCACCCTCGGGGTGCGGGTGCCGCGCCCGCTCGCGGTCGGCATCGACGTCCTGCTGATGTTCCTCGGCGGCATCTACTTCATGCTCATCGCCGGTGACTTCTACGGGCCGTTCTCGACCTTCCTCACCCTGCTCGCCGTGCCGATCTCGGCCTGGGTCGGCATCGTGCTCGTCGACTCCGGACGGGGGCGCCGCTACGACCCCGAGGCGCTCATGGACCGGGGCCGGGGCAGCCGCTACTGGTACACGGCCGGATTCCGGCTGCCCGCCGTCGCGGCCTGGGTCCTCGCCATCGTGATCGGCCTGCTCTTCACGGAGGCGTCCACGAGCGCCGACGACGTGTGGTTCTCCGGTCCCTTCGCCCACACCTGGCTCGGCACCAACGGCCTCGGCTGGGCGCTCGCCCTCGCGACCGGCGCCGTCGCCTACGCGCTCGGCGCCCCGAAGGGCCCGCGCACGGCGGACGCCCCGGCGGCCGACGACGTGGCGGGCGACCG
>NZ_JAAGLR010000105.1 GCF_010548245.1 Streptomyces sp. SID11385 | reverse complement strand
GGCCTTGCGGGGGCGGGGGGTGAGCGCGTCGAGTTCGGCGCGCTCCCGGACCCTGCGCGCCCGGATGTCGTCGAGGATGCGCTCGTACGCCGCCGCGGCGGCCCCGGTCGAGTGGGCGGCGGCGTGGACGCGGGCCGTGCGGCCGAAGCGGTCGCGGGTCTCCTGGTCGTCCATGAGGCGGCCGAGCGCGGCGGCGAAGGCGTCGGTGCCGCCCGCGAGGGGGACGAGGAGTCCGGTGACGCCGTCGGCGACGAGCTGGGCGGGGCCGTGCGGGGCGTCGGTGGCCACGACGGGGACACCGGCGCGCATGGCTTCGAGGATGCCGTGGCCGTAGGGCTCGATGTCCGAGCTGACGGCGGCGATCGCGGCCTTGGCCCACTCCGGTTCCATCGGCGCCACGGCGCCCATGAGCAGGACCTGGTCGTAGAGGCCGAGGCGGTCGATGCGGCGGCGCAGCGCGGCGTGCTCGGGGCCGCGCCCGTAGAGGCGCAGGGTCCAGCCGGGGTGCTCGGGGAGCAGCTTGGCGAAGGCGTCGACGAGCCGGTCGTAGCGCTTGCCGGGGACGAGGCGTCCGGCGGCGACGATCGTGCGGGAGGTGCGCGACGAGGGGGTCAGGCCGAGGTCGGGGCTGCCGGGCGGCACGGCGTGGACGCGCTCCGCCGCCTCGGGCACGGCGGCGCGGTAGGCGGCGGCGTCGGCCTCGGTGAGGGTGACGAAGGCGTCGAGGTGGGGCAGGCAGCTGTTCTGGTCGGCGCGCAGTCCCGGCTCGTGGGAGGCGAGGGTGAGGTGTTCCTGGCCGATGCGCAGGTAGCGGTCGCTGCCGTGGCGGGCGAGGTAGCCGTTGAGCAGGGGGCGGGTCGCGATGACCGCGTCCGCGTCGGTCCAGGCGAGCCATTCGGTGAGCCGCAGGTCGTGCAGGGTGCGGTAGCGCAGGCGGCCGGTCTCGACGGCGGGGTCGGGGAACATGCGGTGGGTACCGGTGTTGAGGACGTGGTCGCCCTCGTAGCCGGGGGTGCCCTCGCGCATGTCGATGAGGGAGCTGAGCCGGACGCGCGGGTCGAAGGGGAGCGCGGGGGTGTCGGCGACGCGGTGGACGCTCATGACCTCGACGTCGTGGCGCTCGGCGAGGGCCGCGGAGAGCTGGGTGGTCGCGCGGATGGTCGCCCCGATCCCGTAGGCGTTGTGGATCAGGAATGCGATGCGCATGCGCGGGCCTCCCCCTTGGTCTTGCACAGGTGTCCGGGAGTCAGACGGTTCACCGGCCGGGAGGTTGTACGGGTGAGGCGTACGTCACATCGCGCGGATGACGCGGGTCCGGGGCTCGCCTTTCGGGACTCCGCCCCGGACCCGGCTCCTCGATCTCCCCCGGCCTTCGGCCGGGAGGTGCCCCCGGAGGGGTTCAGGAGTGGCGTTCGTCCATGATCCGCTTGATCTTGCCGACCGAGCGTTCCAGGGTGTCGGGGTCGACGATCTCGATGCCGACGCTGACGCCGATGGTGTCCTTGATCTGCCGGAGGACGAGCGCGGCGGCCGCCTCGCGGGCCTCGGGGCCGGAGTCCTGGCGGGCCTCGACGCGGACCGTGAGGTGGTCCATGCGGCCGCGGCGGCCCAGGTGGATCTGGAAGTGCGGGGCGAGCGCGGGGACGCGGAGCAGGATCTCCTCGATCTGGCTCGGGAAGAGGTTCACGCCGCGCAGGATGATCATGTCGTCGCAGCGCCCGGTGACCTTCTCCATGCGCCGCATCCCGGGCCGGGCGGTGCCGGGCAGGAGGCGGGTGAGGTCGCGCGTGCGGTAGCGGATGACCGGGAGGGCTTCCTTGGTGAGCGAGGTGAAGACCAGCTCGCCGGAGGTGCCGTCGGGCAGCACCTCGTCGGTGATCGGGTCGACGACCTCGGGCAGGAACTGGTCCTCCCAGAGGTGCAGGCCGTCCTTCGTCTCGACGCACTCGCTCGCGACGCCGGGGCCCATGACCTCGGACAGGCCGTAGATGTCGACCGCGTGGATGCCCATGCGGTCCTCGATCTCGCGGCGCATCTCCTCGGTCCACGGCTCGGCGCCGAAGACGCCCGCGCGCAGCCTCGTGGAGCGCGGGTCGACGCCCTGGCGCTCGAACTCGTCGAGCAGCGTGAGCATGTACGAGGGGGTGACCATGATGAGGTCGGGCTCGAAGTCCTGGATGAGCTGCACCTGCCGGGCGGTCTGCCCGCCGGAGGCGGGGATGACGGTGCAGCCGGCCCGCTCGACGCCGTAGTGCGCGCCGAGGCCGCCGGTGAAGAGCCCGTAGCCGTAGCTGACGTGCACGCGGTCGCCCGGGCGGGCCCCGGCGGCGCGCAGCGAGCGGGCGACGAGGTCGGCCCAGTTGCTCAGGTCGTTGTCGGTGTAGCCGACGACGGTGGGGCGCCCGGTGGTGCCGCTGGAGGCGTGCAGCCGGCGGATCTTCTCGCGCGGCACGGCGAACATGCCGAAGGGGTACGTCTCGCGCAGGTCCGCCTTCGTCGTGTACGGGAAGCGGGCGATGTCCTCCAGGGTGCGCAGGTCCTCGGGGCGCACCCCCGCCTCGTCGAACTTGCGGCGGTACAGCGGCACGTTCGTGTAGGCGTGGTCGAGGGTCGCGCGCAGCCGCTCCAGCTGGAGCGCGCGGATCTCCTCGCGGCCGAGCTTCTCGGCCGGGTCGCGCAGCGCGTCGGGGAGCGGTTCCCCGAGGCGCGCCGGGCGCGTGCCCGGCGCGGTGTGCGGCTGCTCTTCGGGCCAGGACTCCGTCGTTCCGGCCTCAGTGGTTGTCATGCTCGTTCCTCCACGCCTCGGATCACACGGCTGCGACCGCGGAATTCCACGACGACGGTGTGCTGGGGGTCTTCGCGCTCGATGCGCACGTCGTACAGACCGCTGCGGCCGAACCGGGTGCGCTCTCTCGCCTCGGCGACGAGTACGTCGCCCTCGAACGCCGGTGCCACGAAATCGATGTCGGCGCCGGCCCCGACGGTCACGGGACCGCGGGAGTTACAGGCGACGGCGAAGGCCGTGTCGGCGAGGGTGAAGAGAAAGCCGCCGTGGGCGACGCCGTGCCCGTTGACCATGGCGCCGGTGATCTTCATCCGGACCCTGGCGGAGCCGTCCCCCGAGGACAGCAGCTCCATGCCCAGGCCCCGGGAAGCCGCGTCCCTCGCCCACATGGCGTGTTCCGGGCCCGTTGCGCGCCCGGCGGGAACGGTCGGCTCGGCCACTCCCGCATTGTGCGCTTCGACCGGCTTCGTGTCACTGCCACGTCCCATGTGGCGCTCACCACCCTTGCTGCCCGACCGAACATTCGGTTAGCTTTCGACCGGGTCAGTAATTCAGCATCCGATTCGCCTGTCAAGGGGTCCCATGTCTTCTCCCGCCACTGCCAGGACCGATTTCTTCGCACGTCACGAGGGTCTGCTGCGTGCTGCCGCCGAGGCGATCGCCACGCGCGGCTTCCACTCGGCCTACCCCGAGTCACCGAGCAAGTCCGTCTACGGCGAGGAGGCCCCCGAGGCCGGCGAGCGCGCCTTCCGCGCCCTGCTGGAGCGGCCCTTCGAGCTGCCGGGCCACCCGGGCGAGGCGGGGGCCGTGGGCGACGAGGTCTCCCCGTACGGGCTGCGCCTCGGCATCACGTACCCGAAGCTCGGTGCGCGCGAGGCCGTCGCGACCGCGAAGGCGGCGGGCCGCGCCTGGCGCCGTACGAGCCCCGACACGCGGGCCGGGGTCGCGGCCGAGATCCTCGCGCGGCTCAACGCGGCGAGCTTCCAGATGGCGCACGCGGTGCACCACACGACCGGGCAGCCCTTCGTCATGGCCTTCCAGGCCGGTGGCGCGAACGCGCAGGACCGCGGCCTCGAAGCCGTCGCGTACGCCTGGGTCGCACAGCGCCAGGCGCCCGCCGCGGCGACGTGGGCGAAGCCGATGCGCAAGGGCGAGCCGCTGACCCTGGAGAAGACGTTCACGCCCGTCGGGCGCGGCGTCTCGCTGCTCATCGCGTGCAACACCTTCCCGACGTGGAACGGCTACCCGGGCCTCTTCGCGAGCCTCGTCACGGGCAACCCTGTCGTCGTCAAGCCGCACCCGGCCGCCGTGCTGCCGCTCGCGCTGAGCGTCCGTGTCGCCCGCGAGGTGCTCGCCGAGGCCGGTTTCGACCCGAACACGGTGTTGCTCGTCGCCGAGGCCCCCGAGGACCGCGTCGCGGCGACGCTCGCGACCGACCCCGACGTGCGGATCGTGGACTTCACCGGCTCGACGGGCTTCGGCGACTGGCTGGAGCAGAACGCCCGTCAGGCCGCCGTGCACACCGAGAAGGCCGGGCTCAACACGGTCGTCCTCGACTCGACGGCCGACTACAAGGGCCTGCTGCGCAATCTGTCGTTCTCGCTGTCCCTCTACAGCGGCCAGATGTGCACGACCCCGCAGAACCTGTACGTGCCGCGCGAGGGCTTCGCGACCGACCAGGGCGTCAAGACGCCCGAGGTCTTCGCCGCCGACCTCGCGGAGGCGCTCGGCAAGCTGCTCGGCGACCCGCAGCGGGCCGCCGGGACGCTCGGCGCGCTCACCGGCGAGGCCGTGCGCGAGCGGATCGAGAAGGCGCACGCCCTCGGCGGCACGCAGTTCGGCGGCGAGCCCCTGACCCACCCGGAGTACCCCGAGGCCGTGCTGCGCACACCGCTCGTGACGGTGCTCGACGCGGAGCGGGACGCGCAGACGTACCGCACCGAGTGGTTCGGGCCGATCTCCTTCGTCATCGCGACCGACTCCACCGCGCGGGCGATCGGCCTGCTGCGCGAGACGATCTCGGCGCACGGCGCGCTCACCGCGAGCGTGCACTCCACCGACGAGGAGGTCCTGGAGGCGACCCGCGAGGCCGCGCTCGACGCGGGCGTGCACCTCGCCGAGAACTTCACCGGGCAGGTCTTCGTCAACCAGACCGCCGCGTTCAGCGACTACCACGGCTCGCAGGCCAACCCGGCCGCGTCGGCGACGATCAGCGACTGGGCCTTCGTGACCGGCCGTTTCGCGGTGCTCCAGTCCCGCCGCCCCGCGGTCGCGACCGAGGAGGCCAAGGGTGCCTGAGGACGTCTACTTGATCGACGGGGCCCGTACCCCGCAGGGCCGGTACGGCGGCGCGCTCGCCTCGGTCCGTCCCGACGACCTCGCCGCGCTCGTCGTCGGCGAGGCGGTGCGGCGGGCCGGGGTGCCCGCCGAGGCGATCGACGAGGTGATCCTCGGCGCTGCCAACCAGGCCGGTGAGGACAACCGCGACGTGGCCCGCATGGCGCTGCTCCTCGCGGGCCTGCCGCACACCGTGCCCGGCTACACCGTCAACCGCCTGTGCGCCTCGGGCCTCACCGCGGTCGCCTCGGCCGCGCAGGCGATCCGCGCCGGAGAGGCGGAGATCGCCGTCGCGGGCGGCGTCGAGTCGATGACGCGCGCCCCCTGGGTCATGGCGAAGCCGGGGACGCCGTGGGCGAAGCCCGGCGAGGTCTTCGACACCTCGCTCGGCTGGCGCTTCACCAACCCGCGCTTCACGGCCGCCGACCGCGCCGCGGGCCCCGGCGAGATCCGTACGACGCTCAGCATGGGCGAGACGGCCGAGGAGGTCGCGGCGCTGGACGGGACGACCCGCGAGCAGTCCGACGCCTTCGCGCTCCGCAGCCACCAGCGGGCCGTCGCGGCGCAGGAGGCCGGGCACTTCGACCGCGAGATCGTCGGCGTCCCCGTGAAGGACGGCGTGGTCACGCGGGACGAGGGGCCGCGCCCGGGTTCCTCGATGGAGAAGCTCGGCAAGCTCCGTACCGTCTTCCGCGCCGACGGCATCGTGACCGCGGGCTCCGCCTCGCCGCTCTCGGACGGCGCCTCGGCGCTCGTCGTGGCGAGCGCGGCGGCCGTGGAGCGGTACGGGCTGACACCGCGCGCCCGGATCGTCGGCTCGGCCTCGGCCGGGGTCGAGCCACACCTCATGGGCCTCGGCCCGGTCCCGGCGACGCGCAAGGCGCTCGACCGGGCGGGCTGGTCGGTGGACGATCTCGGGGCCGTCGAGCTGAACGAGGCGTTCGCCGCGCAGGCGATCGGCGTCATCGACCGGCTCGGCCTGGACGAAGCGCTCGTCAACGCGGACGGCGGCGCGATCGCGCTCGGCCACCCGCTCGGCTGCTCGGGCTCGCGCATCCTGCTGACCCTGCTGGGCCGCATGGAGCGCGAGGACGCGGCGAAGGGCCTCGCGACGCTGTGCGTGGGCGTCGGCCAGGGTGTCGCGATGCTCGTGGAGCGGGTATGAGCGGCGTGGACGGAGGCTTTCACGGCGACCCCTTCGAGGACCTGACCGCGCGTTCCTTCGAGACGCTCGCCGTCGAGGTCCGCGAGGACCGCGCGCTCGTGACCCTGAACCGTCCCGAGGCGCGCAACGCGATCAGCGGGCTCATGATCCGCGAACTGCACGCCGTGTGCGCCTGGCTGGAGGAGCATCCCCGGATGCTGCTCCTGACCGGGGCCGGGGGCTCCTTCGCGGGCGGTGCCGATATCGCGGAGCTGCTCGAACGGGGCCGGGACCAGGCGCTCCAGGGCGTCAACAGCCGGCTCTTCGAGCGGGTGCGCAGGCTGCCGATGCCGACGCTCGCCGCCGTGGACGGCTGGGCGCTCGGCGGGGGCGCCGAGCTGAGCTACGCGTGCGACCTCAGGATCGCCGGGCCGAAGGCCGCCTTCGGGAACCCCGAGCCCGGCCTCGGCATCCTCGCGGCGGCCGGCGCGGCCTGGCGGCTGCCCGAGCTGGTCGGCGAGTCCATCGCCAAGCAGGTGCTGCTCGCCGGGCGCACCCTGGACGCGCGGGCGGCGCTCGCGTGCGGGCTCGTCATGGACGTCGTACCGGCCGAGAAGCTGCTGGAGGAGGCGCACGCGGTGCTCGACCGGATGGCGAAGTCGTCCGCGACGGCGCTGCGGCTGACGAAGCTCGTCATGGACGCGCCCGGGGCCCATCCGGTCGCCGACGACCTCGCGCAGGCCGTGCTGTTCGAGGGGCAGGACAAGCGGGACCGCATGACGAGATTCCTGGACCGCAAGCGGGACCGGGAAGCGAGCGGCGGGAACAACGGGAACAAGGGCTCCGGTACGCCGGGGCACGCGGCCTCCGGGGTGCCGGAGGCCGACAGCGAGCGGACGGAGGGCCGGGCATGAGCGCGGCAGTGCCGAAGCAGGCCGGGGTCATCGGTGGCGGGCGGATGGGCGCGGGCATCGCGCAGTCCTTCGCCACGGCGGGCGCGGCCGTGACGGTGGTCGAGCAGGACGAGGCGGCGGCGGCGAAGGTGCGCGAGCGCATCGCGGGTTCCCTGGAGCGCGCCGCGAAGCGCGGGCTGCTGCCCGCGACCCCGGAGGAGATCCTGGGGCGGCTCGCCTTCGTGGGCGACGTGAGCGGGCTGCCCGCCGACGCGGACATCGTCGTCGAGGCCGTACCGGAGAGCGCGGGCCTCAAGGCGAAGCTCCTCGCCGCCGCCGAGCAGGTCGTCGGCGCGGACACCGTCCTCGCGACCAACACCAGCTCGCTGTCCGTCACCGAGCTGTCGGCCGCCCTCGCCCGCCCGGGCCGGTTCCTCGGCATGCACTTCTTCAACCCGGTGCCCGCCTCCGCGCTCGTGGAGCTGGTCGTCCCCGAGGCGACCGAGCGGGCCGTCGTGGACCTCGCGCTCGGCTGGACGGCGGGGCTCGGCAAGAAGGACGTCGTCGTCAAGGACTCGCCCGGGTTCGCGAGCAGCCGCCTCGGCGTCGCGCTCGGCCTGGAGGCGATCCGCATGGTCGAGGAGGGGGTCGCCGAGCCGCGGGCCATCGACGACGCCATGACCCTCGGCTACAAGCACCCGATGGGACCGCTGCGGCTGACCGACCTCGTGGGGCTCGACGTGCGGCTCGCGATCGCCGAGTACCTGCACAGCACGCTCGGGGAGCGGTTCGCGCCGCCCGCGCTGCTGCGCGAGAAGGTCGCGCGCGGCGAACTGGGCCGCTCGACCGGGCAGGGCTTCTACCCGTGGGACGACTGAGCGTGACGGCCGGACCGGCAAGGACACGTACGACAGCTACCGGAAGGAGGGGCGGGCGATGACCGAGACCACCGCGACCCCGCTCGCGCACGAGGACGAGCTGAGCGCCCACTTCGACGCGACGATCGCGCGGGACCAGCGCGTGGAGCCGCGCGACTGGATGCCGGAGGCGTACCGCAAGACGCTCGTGCGCCAGATCGCCCAGCACGCGCACTCCGAGATCATCGGGATGCAGCCGGAGGGCGACTGGATCACGAAGGCGCCCTCGCTGCGCCGCAAGTCGATCCTGTTCGCGAAGGTGCAGGACGAGGCGGGCCACGGCCTGTACCTCTACAGCGCCGCCGAGACGCTGGGCGCCGACCGCGCCGAGCTGACGGAGATGCTGATCGAGGGCCGCCAGAAGTACTCCTCGATCTTCAACTACCCGACGCCGACCTTCGCCGACGTCGGTGTCATCGGCTGGTTCGTGGACGGCGCGGCGATCTGCAACCAGGTGCCGCTGTGCCGGTGCAGCTACGGTCCGTACGCCCGCGCGATGATCCGCGTGTGCAAGGAGGAGTCCTTCCACCAGCGGCAGGGCTACGAACTGCTCATGACGATGATGCGCGGCACGGAGGCGCAGCGCCGCATGGTGCAGGAGGCCGTGGACCGCTGGTGGTGGCCCTCGCTCATGATGTTCGGGCCGCCGGACGGCGACTCGCCGCACTCGGCGAAGTCGATGGCCTGGCGCATCAAGCGGCACTCCAACGACGAACTGCGCCAGCGCTTCGTCGACATGACGGTGCCGCAGGCCGAGCACCTCGGCGTCACGCTCCCGGACCCGGAGCTGCGCTGGAACGAGGAGCGGGGCAGGCACGACTTCGGCACTCCGGACTTCGAGGAGCTGAAGCAGGTCATCTCGGGCAACGGCCCGTGCAACGCGGAGCGGGTCGCGCGGCGCAGGTCCGCGCACGAGAACGGCGCCTGGGTGCGCGAGGCGGCCGCGGCACACGCGGCCAGGCACGCGGGCGACCGCGGGGAGAAGGAGGTCGCGGCATGAGCGGGACGAGCGAGAAGGACACGGCGGGCACGCAGGCCCCGAAGGACTCCTGGCCGCTGTACGAGATCTTCGTACGGGGCAAGCGGGGCCTGAACCACGTGCACGTCGGCTCGCTGCACGCGGCCGACGACCGGATGGCGCTGACGAACGCGCGGGACCTGTACACGCGGCGCAACGAGGGCGTCTCGATCTGGGCGGTGCGCAGCGAGGACATCGCGGCCTCGGCGCCGGACGAGAAGGACCCCTTCTTCGCGCCGAGCGGCGACAAGGTCTACCGGCATCCGACGTTCTACGACATCCCGGCGGACGTCCCGCACATCTGACCGGCCGTCTGCGCGGGGGCGCCCCGCTTTCTTCAGGATTCCAAGGAGTAGTGAGCGCAATGAGCGACGATCACCTGTCGCTGGCCGCCGACGCGGCCGAGGGCGACGGTCACTGGGCCTTCGGCACCGGGTTCGAGGACCCGCTGCACGGCGTGGACACGACCGTCCCCGAGGGTGTGGACACGGCGGCGCTCGCGGCGCTGTGCCTCGCCCTGGGCGACGACGCGCTGGTGAGCGCGCAGCGGCTCGGCGAGTGGGTCACGGCGGCGCCCGAGCTGGAGATCGAGCTGGCCCTCGCCAACATCGGTCTCGACCTCCTCGGCCAGACCCGGCTGCTGTACGCGCGGGCCGGGCTGCTCGACGGCACGGGCCGCGACGAGGACGCGTACGCGTACTTCCGCGACGCCGGCGAGTTCCGCAACCTGCGGATCACGGAGCTGCCCAACGGCGACTTCGCGTACACCGTGCTGCGGCTCCTCGCGCACTCGGCGTGGCGGCTCGCGCTCCTGCGCCGCCTCACCTCCGCGCCGGACCCGGTCCTCGCGGCCATCGCGGCGAAGGGGGTCAAGGAGGTGGCGTACCACCGGCAGTTCGCCGCCGACTGGGCGATCCGGCTCGGCGACGGCACCGCGGAGTCGCACCGCAGGATGACGGAGGCGGCGCGCGCGCTCGCGCCGCTGCTCGCCGAGTTCCGCCGCGACGAGAGCGCCGCGTTCCTGGGTGTCGACGCGGCCGAGGTGGCGGCGGAGGCGCGCGAGGTCTGGGAACAGGTGCTCGGCGCCGCGACCCTGGAGCTCCCCGAGGCCGTCGCGGAGACCGCCGACGGGCGGCGGGGCGAGCACACCGAGCACCTGGCCCCGCTCCTGGCGGAGCTCCAGGTGGTGGCCCGCGCGCACCCGGGGGCGACGTGGTGAGCGCGGCGGCCCCGGTGTCCGACCCCCGCCTGCGGGTCGCCTGGGAGGCGGCCGGGCGGGTGCCCGACCCCGAGCTGCCGATGCTGAGCCTGCACGACCTCGGGGTGCTGCGGGACCTCGCCTACGAGGAGGACGGCACGCTCGTCGTGTCGCTCACGCCGACGTACTCGGGCTGCCCGGCGATGGCGGAGATGCGCGCGGCGACGGTACGGGCCCTGAACGAGGCCGGTTTCGGCGCGGTCCGGGTGCGTACGGTGCTCGACCCGCCGTGGACGACGGACTGGATGACGCGGGAGGGCCGCGCGGCCCTCGCCGCCCACCACATCGTCCCGCCGGGCCCCGCGGCGGGCCCCCGTCGCGGCGGCCCGGTCCCCCTCTCCCTCTCCCCCACCCGCCACGCGGACGACGCCGCCCCGGTGCACTGCCCGCAGTGCGGCGCGAGCGACGCCGAGGAACTGTCCCGCTTCTCCGCGACGTCCTGCCGCTCCCTGCACCGCTGCCGCGCGTGCGGGGAACCGTTCGAGCGGTTCAAGGAGATCTGAGCGGGGCGGCCCGCGCGGCAACGGGACGGCACGGCAACCGTGCGAACGCCCGGCCGCGACACGCCCGGGCGTCGCGCGTCACCCGAGGAACCTGATCCCTTGCCAGCCACCGGTTCCCACGGTTGTCGGGGCGCCGGGGCCCGTGGCGGTACCGGGCAGGAGTTCGAGGTTCTCGGCGCCGCCGGCCGCGACCGTGCTCCACAGGTCCGCGCGTCCGTCGCCGGTCACGTCGCCCGGGGACACCAGCAGTCTCCTGGTGGCCGGCGGCAGCGTGTACGCCGCGGGTTCGAGCGGCGTGCCCAAGGGTTCGGCGCCCAGGCTGGTGTAGGCCAGCAGTCGCCCTGTGGCGCGGTCCCGCGCCCACACGTCGGCCCTGCCGTCACCGTTCGTGTCCCCGGGCAACAGCACGTCGTAGTCCGCCCATTCCGGGCCGCCGATCCGCACGGCCGCGCGCGCGGCGAAGGACGGGGTCCCGTCGGTGGCCGCCGCGCCGCGATGCAGCCACAGACCCGTGGTGCTCCGGGCCAGCACGTCCGGCAGACCGTCTCCGTCGACGTCACCGGCCGCCAGGGGCAGCGCGTTCGACCAGCCGGTGGGCCTGCCGCCCATCGGCAGTCGTCGGCCCAGCTCGCCGGAGCCGGTGGTGGGGTAGACCCACAGGTTGTCGCCGATGCGTGCGACGACGTCCTCCCTGCCGTCTCCCGTCCAGTCGCCGCGGTGGCTCACCGCGGCCTCCTCCCACCCTCCGAGCCCGATGACCCGTGCCCCGCCGGGCTTGCCGTCGCCGAGCCCCGGGTAGAGGCGCAGGACGCCGTCGTCCTTTACCGCGAGGAGGTCGGGCCGACCGTCACCGGTGAGGTCGCCCGCGACGTCCGACGGCTTCCTCGCTTCGGGCGCCGCCGCCGCACGCAGGGCGAGGTGGTCGGAGAGCGGCGTCTCGCTGCCGGTCTCCGGCTGTACGGCGTCGGCTCTCACCGTGTGGAAGTCCCGCGCGCTCAGGAAGACGTGATCGAACTTCTGGCCCGCGGCGGTGGTGGGCTCCCCGGAGTGGCACGTGGTGGCCGCGGACTCCAGGCACGCGGCGGTGAAGTAGTCCCGGTCGTTCTCGTCCGCCTCGGCGAACGGTCCGGTGCCGGGTGTCCCCGCGCGCAGGGGGTCCAGCGCGGGGTACTGCGGTCCGGCGTTGAGGTCGCCTCCCAGGATCACGGGCAGTCCGGCGGCCCAGGCGTCGATGTGGGCGAGAGCCTCCGCGGAACCGTTGTCCGGAGTGATGTACTGGGCCAGGTGTGTGGTGCAGGCAAGGGTCGTACGCCCCTGTACGGGGCCGCGGGCGCAGAGCACCGCACGCGGCTCCAGCCCCGCGGGCACGGTGAGGGGCGCGGTGAGACGGTCCACGGCGGGTGCCTTGACGAAGACTCCTAGACCGAAACGCGTGTCGTCCGACCACTTGGCGCAGCCGGAGGCGGAACCCACCGTCGAGGTCCAGACGCCCTGGTACTCGGGCAGGGCGCCCCGCAGTGCCTCCCACTGGCCGAAGCACAGCTCCTGGAGCATGACGGCGTCCGCGTCCCAGTCGTGCGCCTCTCCCGCGACGACCGCCGTCCACGCGGGCAGGTCCAGGTCACTGCGGCAACCTGCCGACGCTCCGCAGACGTTGTAGGTCAGGCTGCGCACCGGCGGGGCGGTGGCGGGAGGCACCGCGTCCGCCGACGCGCCGGCGGCGGACAGGAACTGCGCGGAAAGACTCAGGAGCAGCGCGGCGCACAGTGTCACGGCGCGTCTGATGCTGCGAGGACAGAACACACGACCTCCCGAAAATGTGGATGATCGCATGATCATGCCAGTGCACGCCCGGTCCTCCTTCCCGCCGGGCCCTGCGCGCTGGGTGTCAGGACCCTCGGGCTACTCCGGGGCGTCGCCGTGGTCCGGCACGGGCAGCTGGGCGCCGCCCGCGAGGGCCGAGCGGTGGGCGACGATGCCGGGCAGTGTGTAGCGGGCCGCGGTCCAGGCGTTGACGGGGGGCTGGGCACCCGTGAGGCAGGCGGTGACGAAGTCGTCGGCGAGGAACTGGTGCGAGCCCTCGTGGCCGTTGGGCTGTCCGGCGAAGGAGGCCGGGAGCCGGGTGCGGTCGTGGACCTGGGCGAAGCCGCTGACGAAGGCCTCGCGCAGCGCGGGGTCGATGTCGGCGAGCGTCGCGTCGTCGAGTCCCGTGCTGGGCATGGTGCGCAGCAGTTCCTCGACGCTGACGGCTTTCTCCTTGTCCTGCCAGAGGGATTCCGTGGCGAGTTGTTCGAAGGAGCCCTCGGTGCCGAGGAAGCGGAACCGGGACTCGCGCACGGGCGAGGGGTAGCCGACGCGGCGGAACTCGTTGGTGCGCACGACGCCGCCGTCCGCCGTGCGGAAGAGCGCGGTGGCGTTGGAGATGTCGTTGCCGAAGCGGCTCACCTCGCGGTCGAAGACGCCGTCGCCGCGCTTGTCGGTGACCCCGAGGCAGGACACCGAGGTGACGTGGGAGCCGGTGACGGCGAGGACCCCGCCGAGCGCGTGGGTCGGGTAGTGCATGGGCGGGAAGCTCGCTGTCTCGCGCCAGCGCTCGCCGCCGCTGTAGCGGTAGGCGTCGTAGAAGCCGAGGTCCATGTCGTGGACGTAGTCGCCCTCGGAGTAGAAGATCTCGCCGAAGGCGCCCTCCGCCCTGCGCGCGCGGCAGTAGACGGCGGCCGGGTTGTAGTAGCTCGTCTCGCCCATCATGTACGTCCGCCCGCTGGAGCGGACCGCGGCGATGATCGCGGCGATCTCCTCCTCGGCGAAGGCCATGGGGACGCTGGAGTAGACGTGCTTTCCGGCTTCCAGGGCCGCCACCGCCATCGGGCCGTGGGTCCAGCGCTGGGTGAACAGGGCGATGGCGTCGACGTCCGAGGCGCACGCCTCCTCGAAGGAGGCGAAGACGCGCGTGACGCCGTGGCGGGCGGACTCGGCCTCGCGGCGCTCCGGGTCGGTCTCGGCGACGGCCACCTCGCGCACGCCCGGGTGGGCCTGGAAGAGGGGGATGAAGGCACGGGCGAACTGGCCCGCGCCGACGACGGCGATGCTGATGCTCAACGGGTGCTCCTGGCAAGTGGCTGACAGGCCGGCGCGGAATCCGGCGACCGAGGGTCGGCGGATCGTTGATGAGCTGCCGGCGAGCAGGAGTCTTGCCGATGACCGGCCGGGAGTACAGACCGCCGGCCGCATCGGGGACGAGTGGGGGCGTCGAAGGTGGCCGCGGCTCCTCAGTCGCCCAGGGCGTCCGCCTCGACGACGGCGTCGGTGAAGGCGTCGGGGCGTTCCTGGGGGACGTTGTGTCCGGCGCCGGGGACCACGTGGTGCTTCCAGGGGCCGGTGAAGTGGGCCGCGTAGCCGCTTCCGTCCGTCCAGGGGATGACGCCGTCCGCGTCGCCGTCGAGCGTCACCGAGGGGACCACGATCGTGGGCTGCTCGCGCAGGCGCGCCTCCAGTTCCGCGTACTCGGGCGCGCCGGGCGCCGCGTCGAGGCGGTGCCGGTAGCCGTGGATGACGACGTCCACGTAGTCGGGGTTGCCCCACAGCGTCGCCGCCCGCGCGAACTCGGCCTCGGTGAAGCGCCATTGGGGCGAGTTGTACTTCCAGACGACGCGCGCGAGTCCTTCGCGGTCCTCGGTCAGGCCCTTGCGGCCGCGCTCGGTGGAGAAGTAGAAGAAGTACCAGTAGCCGTACTCGGTCCGGGCGGGCAGCGGCGTGCGCGCCGCGGAGAGGTCCTGGATCAGGTAGCCGTTGACGGAGACGAGCCCGGCGCAGCGCTCCGGCCACAGCGCCGCCGCGACGTCGGCGGCGCGACCGCCCCAGTCGTACCCCGCGAACAGGGCGCGCGGAGTGCCCAGCGCGTCCAGGAAGGCGAGGAGATCGGCGCCCAGCGCGGCCTGTTGGCCCGAGCGGAAGGTGCGCGCGTGGCGGAACCGTGTCTCGCCGTGGCCGCGCAGGTAGGGCACGTAGCAGCGGTACCCGCGCCGGGCGAGGGCGGGCGCGACCGCGCCGTACGAACCGACCGGGTCGAACGGCCAGCCGTGCAGCAGCACGACGGGCCTGCCGTCGGCGGGGCCGACCTCGTGGTAGGCGATGTCGAGGACGTCGGTCCGTACGTGCCGTACGGGTCCCAGCGCCTCGCGCGCCGCGTCGGTAGCCGTCCCCGCCGCCGTCCGCACGTGGCCTCGTCGGTCGTTCACGTGGTTCCTCCTGTTCGTCCCGGGTGATGTGTGGTCCCGCTGGTCATACGTGTCGCGCTCGCACGGGGGTCGCAGCCGTGCGCGCCGGGCCCCGGTCAGGCCGCCATGCTCAGCGGGCCCGCGAAGGACTTGCGGAGCGAGGAGGGGCCGACCAGGGGGAGCAGGGCGGCGAGGAGCTTGCCCTTGGCGGTCGCGGGGGTACGGGTCAGCTCCACGTCGATGCGGGAGCCCGCGCCCCGCGGGGTCATCCGGAACGTCCAGCCGCCGCCCGCGCCGAAGAGCTTCGAGTCGAGCGTGGTGATCGTGACCTGTGCCGTCTCCGCGTCCCACTCGTAGCGGGCGCGTTCCCAGGCGGCGGCAGTCCCCTCGGTGACCTCCGCCCAGTCGGCGCCCCGGGCGTGCACGGTGAAGTGCTCGGCGTCGATCGACGGCCACTGCCCGGGCCGCCCGGGCCCGAAGTCGGTGAGGACGGCGAGGGCCTGCGAGGGCGTGAGGGTCGAGTCGAGGTGGAAGCGGACGACGGCCATGGAAGATCCCCCAGGCGCTACGGGAACCGATCGCGAATAACCGGTTCGACTGGTGCTGATCCTGGCACGCAATCGATAACCGGTCAAGACGGTTACGCGAAGCACGCTCACCCTGCCTCTCATGCCTCCACCCGGACGCCGACGCAACCTCCTTGACCAGTTATCAGGCAGGGCAGACGAGGAGCGCGTTGCCGCGCGGACGTACGCCGGCGGCTCTCCCCCTCCCGGACGAGCACGGCGAAACCCCGCGGCACGACCACGGAGTTCCGCACGCCGTCGGGCCCGGGCACCTCACCCCTCTGATCAGTGAGGGGACGAGAGGCAGGGGTGCGCGGCTCGTCGCCGACCGGCCGCGCACCCCCTCACGCACGCCGGCGGTTCAGCAGCCACCACGAGGTCACCAGGTCCTCGGTGCGCCGCAGGTTCAGGTCCGTGAGCTCCTGGAAGCGGCCGACCCGGTACCGCACGGTGTTCGGGTGCACGGCGAGGCGCCGGGCCACCTCCCGTACGTCCTGGTCGCATTCGAGGTAGACCCGCGTGGTGTGCTCGATCTCGTTGCTGGAGCGTCCCGCGCCGTCGAGTGCCGCCAGGTGCCGTGCGGAGAGGGTGTCCGCGGTGAGCGGGTCCGCGAGGACGAGGGGCCGGGGGCCGAGGCCCGAGAGGCGCACGACGCCCGACATGGCGAACTGCCGCGCGGTCTCCAGTGCGAGCACCGCCTCGCCGAAGCCCGCGCCGAGCCTGTCGAGCGGGAGCGCCGGGCCCGCCGCCACCAGGTGCCCCGCGACCGAGTCCGGTGCCCTCGGCGCGATGAAGCCCAGTACGGTGCCCACCTGAGCGAGCAGGAGGCGGTCGGCGGGGAGCCGCAGGGCCCCGGCGACGGCGAGGCGCAGCGCCTCCGCGTCGGCGTCGTTCGCGGCCCGCGCGGCGAGTGCCACGTGGCGCGCCTGGGGCACGAGCCCGAAGAGGCGCGCGTCGTGGCCGATGTGCTCGGCGGGGAGGGTCCCGCCGAGCACGCCCGCCGCGAAGGCGGCGCGGCGTTCGGCGTCGAACTGGACGCGCTCCAGGGCCAGATCGCGCTGGACGCGGGTGAAGATCTCGGCCGCCTCGTGGGTGAACTCCCAGGTGCTGTCGTGCGCGGCGAGCAGGAGCGCGGGCGGCAGGCCCACCGCCGTCCCGACCTCGTCCATCAGGGCCAGCATCACCCGGGAGCCCCACTGGTAGCCGAGGGCGAGCACGTCGGGCGGCACTCCGCGCGCGGCCCGCTCGCCCGCGAAGTCGGCGAGGGTCTCGCGCAGTGCCGCGTCGGGCACGCGCAGCGCGGACAGCTCCGCCAGGACGACGTCCATGAACCGCCGTGCGGAGGAGCGGATGTCCTCGGGCCCGAGCACGGCGTAGCCGGGTACGTTGCGCCGCAGCAGCGCGAACACACGGTCGGCGAAGACCTCCCGGAGCCCCCGCAGTCGCTCCACGGCGGCGGCCACCGCCGCGCGGGCCGGGGGGTCGAGACCGGCGAGATCCGGCAGGCCCCGGCGCTCGGGCCATGTGCGGGGTGTGTCGGCTTCGATGGCGACGACCTCCTCAACAAGGTGTGCAGCAGGAGGGGTTGAGTGCGCGAGAGCGGTGGCGCGGCCGTCCCCCAGGCGGCCCGGCGGACTGTACCACTGCCCAAAGTTGTTTGTGTCGAGAAACATAGACGCGCGCACGAGGTCGACGTTAGAACTACGCAGACGATCGATTGCGTTGTTAATTGGTGGCTTATGTTGGAAAAGTCGGCTGAGCGAGCTTCGTTCCGCCGCCCTCAACTCGCCGCCCTGCACAATCACTTAAGCGATGGAGGCACCATGTCGCCTGTCGACCCGTCCAACGGCGTCACGGGTTTCGCCCACACACGCAGAGGGCTGCTCAAGGGGGTGGGCGCCACAGGGCTGACAGTGGCCGCCGGAGGGCTCCTGTCGGCCTGCGGGGACGACGACGATTCGGGCGGGGGGAAGAAGTCGTCGGGCCCGGTGGCGGGCAGCACGGTCACCTTCGGCTCGAACTACTCGGACCCGGCGACGAAGAAGGCGTTCGCCGCGCTGACGGCCTCGGCGACGACGTCGACCAAGGCGAAGATCAAGATCAACACCGTTGACCACAACACCTTCCAGCAGAACATCACGAGTTACCTGCAAGGCACCCCCGACGACCTCTTCACGTGGTTCGCCGGGTACCGCATGCAGTACTTCGCGGCCCAGGGGCTCGCCGCCCAGCTCGACGACGTGTGGGAGAAGATCGGCGGCAACTTCGGTTCCGTCGCCAAGGACCTGTCCACCGGCCTCGACGGCCACCAGTACTTCGTGCCGCTCTACCAGTACCCGTGGGTCGTCTTCTACCGGAAGAGCCTGTTCAAGAAGAACGGCTACACCGTGCCCACCACGTGGGACGCCTGGCTGGCGCTGTGCAAGAAGATGAAGAAGGACGGCCTCATCCCCATCGCCTTCGGCGACAAGGACGGCTGGCCGGCCCTCGGCACCTTCGACATCCTCAACATGCGCATCAACGGGCACGACTTCCACAGCAAGCTGATGAAGCACGAGATCCCGTGGACGGACCAGGGGGTGCGCACGGTCTTCCAGCACTGGGCCGAGATGATGCCGTACGTGCAGACCGGTGCCAACGGCCGGATCTGGCAGGACGCGGCCAAGGCGCTGGAGGGCCGCAAGGCCGGGATGATGTTCCAGGGCACCAACCAGGTCGCGGCCCAGTGGGTCAGCGACAAGGAGGACCTGGACGACCTGGACTTCTTCCCCTTCCCCGGGATCAACACCAAGTGGGGCCAGCAGTTCATGGACGCCCCCGCCGACGGCTTCATGCTCAGCAAGAAGGCGAAGAACCCCTCGGCGGCGAAGGCCGTCCTGGAGTACATCGGCTCGGGCGAGGCGGAGGCCGAGTACCTCAAAAGCGACCAGTGGGACGTGGGCCTGGCCAACGGCCTCAAGGTGCCCTCGTACAACGCGATCCAGAAGAAGTCCGTCGAGGAGATCGCCAAGTGCAAGGCGGTCGGGCAGTTCATGGACCGCGACGCCGACCCCGCGATGGCCACCGCGATGATCTCCATCATCCAGAAGTTCATCGACGATCCCAGCAGCGGCAACATCACGACGTTGCAGAAGAGCGCCGAATCGCAGGCGAAGGCGATCTACACGGGATGAGCACGCTCACACGTACGCGCCGGGCGCCCACCCCGCCCGGCGCCCCCGCCACCGGGCGCAAGCGGCGGCGGCTGCGGCACCTCAGCACCCGCGACCGGGTGGTGGCCGGGCTGCTGCTCGGCATCCCGCTCCTGCTCAGCCTCGCCTTCGTGTGGTTCCCCGCCCTCGGCACCATCGCGCTGTCCTTCTTCCGGTGGAACGGCGTCGGCGATCTGCACACGAAGGCGTGCGACCCCGCGCTGCCCACGGTCCTCAACAACGGCTGTGTCACCGGCTTCCAGAACTACCACCAGGCCGCCACGAACTCACCGGAGTTCTGGCCCGCCGTCCAGCACAACCTGATCTGGCTCGCGGTCTTCGTCGTCATCGCGACGCCGCTCGGGATGCTCTTCGCCGTCGTGATCGACCGGGGCATCGCGGGCAGCCGCATGTACCAGAGCATCCTGTTCCTGCCCGTCATGCTGTCGCTCGCGCTCATCGGCATCATCTGGGAGTTCGTGTACTCGCAGAACTACGGCGTGATCAACACGATCATCGGGCGGTCCGGGGACAGCAACGCCATAGACTGGCTCGGCAACCCGCACCTCAACCTGTGGGCCGTCCTCCTGGAGGCGACCTGGCGCCAGGCCGGTTACGTGATGGTCCTGTACCTGGCGGGCCTGAAGGCCGTCGACCCGAGCCTGCGCGAGGCCGCCCGCATCGACGGGGCGAACCCCTGGCAGACCTTCTGGCGGGTCGTGTTCCCGACGATGCGGCCGATCAACATCGTCATCATGGTGATCACGGTCATCGAGTCCCTGCGCGCCTTCGACCTCGTCTACATCACGAACAAGGGCATCAACGGCCTGGAACTCCTCTCGGTCCTCGTGACGTCGAACATCGTCGGCGAGACCCAGCGGGTCGGGTTCGGGTCCGCGCTCGGCGTCGTCCTGCTGCTGATCTCGCTCGTCCCGATCTGTCTCTTCCTTCGCCAGTCCTTCCGCAAGGAGGAAACACCGTGAGTACGCAGACGGCGCCCGCGCCCGCCGTACGGGGCGGCGGCGGCCCCGCCGCCCCGGGCGCTCCGAGGCCCCGCCCGCGGGGCCAGGTCCTCTCGCAGGTCTTCCTCGTCTGCGCGTCGGTGCTGTGGCTGCTGCCGATCCTCTTCGCGCTCTACGTCGCGGTCCGCCCGTACTCGGACACGCGCAAGCACGGCTATGTGTCCCTGCCGCACAGCCTGACCCTGAGCAACTTCTCCGACGCCTGGTCCCAGGCGAACATGGGCCGGTTCTTCTGGAACTCGGCGCTGATCACGATCCCCGCGGTCGTCATCGTGCTCGTCCTGGCCTCGGGTGCCGCCTTCGTGCTCACCCGGGTCAACGTCAAGGTCAACGTCGCGCTGCTCATCGTCTTCACGGCCGGGAACCTGCTGCCGCAGCAGGTGATCATCACGCCGCTGTTCCGGATGTACCTGAAGATCCCGCTGCCCCACTTCCTCGCGGACAGCGGCCTGATGTACAACTCGGCCTTCGGCCTCATCGTCATCAACGTGGCCTTCCAGCTCGGTTTCTGCGTCTTCGTGCTGAGCAACTACATGAAGTCGGTGCCCGGCGAGATGTACGAGGCGGCCCTCGTGGACGGGGCGGGGCTGTGGACCCGCTTCTGGCGGCTCACGGTGCCGCTGTGCCGCCCGGCCCTCGCCGCGCTCGCCACGCTGCTGACGACGTGGATCTACAACGACTTCTTCTGGGCCATCACGCTGATGTCCTCGGGCGACAAGCGCCCGGTCACCTCGGCGCTCGCCAACCTCCAGGGGCAGTTCGTGACGAACCAGAACCTCATCGCGGCGGGCGCCATGATCGCCGCGATCCCGACCCTGGTCGTCTACATCCTGCTCCAGAAGCAGTTCATCTCGGGTCTCTCGCTCGGGGCGAGCAAGGGCTGAGCGGACGCGGGTCGTGGGCGGGGGCCGGAGCGTACGCGCTCCGGCCCCCGCCTCGTCGTGGTCCCGGCGGGGTGTTACTGCCAGACCTTCACGTAGTCGATGCTCATCTTCTGCGGGAGCCGGGTACTGGCGTCGGGGCCGCCGGGCCAGTCACCGCCCACGGCGTTGTTGAGGATGATGAAGAAGTCGTGGTCGAAGACCCAGGGACCACGCGTGGCTTCGAGGGCGGCCTTGTCGACCGTGTGCATGACCTGCCCGTCCACGCGGAAGGTCATGCCCTTGCTGTTCCAGTCGACGGTGAAGGTGTGGAAGCCGGCGGCGAAGTCGGCGCCCCCGGGCAGGGTGTAGGGCGAGCCGAAGCCGTTGCCGCCGTTGTAGGCGGGCGCGTGCAGGGTCGAGTACGTCGTCCCCGGCTCCTTGCCGACGTGCTCCATGATGTCGATCTCGCCGGTGTACGGCCACGGCCTGCCCTGGTCGAAGTAGTCCGCGCCCAGCATCCAGAACGCGGGCCACAGGCCCTGCGTCCCGGAGACCTTGATGCGCGCCTCGACACGGCCGTAGGTGAACTTGAACTTCCCGTACGTGTTGAGGCGGGCCGAGGTGTACTGGCACGTGCCGCTCCCGGTGAGCGGGTCACGCGGGCACGCCGAGCCGGGGGTCTCCTCCTTGCGCGCTTCGAGGACGAGGTTGCCCGCGCCGTCGAGCGCGGCGTTCTTGTTGTCGGTGTAGTACTCCAGCTCGTTGTTCGGCCCGGGACCCGTCTCCGGCACCCACTTGCTCGCGTCGGGCGCGCGTCCCGCCGGGCCGTCGAAGTCGTCGTTGAAGACGAGCTTCGAGTAGTCCGGGTCGGCGGGCAGGGGCGGCGGGGTCGTGGGGGCGCCGCCGGTGCCCCAGACCTGGAACTCCCAGAGCGAGTAGCCGTACTGGCCCGAGCGCTGGGTCCCGTACATCCGCACGTGGCGGCCCGTGGTGTCGAGGTCGATGGTCTCCTTGAAGCCCTTGCCCGTCGTGGTCTGGTAGACGGTGCGCCAGTCGGTGCCGTTGTCCGAGACGTCGATGCGGTACGACTTCGCGTAGGCGGGGTCCCATTGGAGGACGACGCGGTGGATCGCCGCGTTCGCGCCGAGGTCCACGGCGATCCAGCCGGGGTCGGTCCAGCCGCCCTCGGGGCTCGTGGCCCAGCGGCTCGCGGGGTCGCGGTCGAACGCCTTGTCGGGGCCGCACAGCCAGCAGGTGCCGTCGTTCTGCGCGGTCGAGGCGGTGCCCTGCTTCCCGTACGAGAGCAGGACGTCGCCGCCCGGCTGCGGACCGCTTCCGCCGCCGGTCGAGTAGACCTGGAACTCCCAGAGCGAGTAGCCGTACTGGGTCGCGCGCTGGGTGCCGAGCAGACGGACGTAGCGGCCCGTGCCGGAGACGTCGAGCGTCTCGTTGCCCCCGGTGCCGGCCGTCGTGGTGTGGATCGTCGTCCACTGCTGTCCGTCGGCCGAGACCTGAATCCGGTAGCCCTTGGCGTAGGCGGCTTCCCAGCGCAGCACGACGTGGCCGATGGCCGTGCTGCTGCCCAGGTCGACCTGGAGCCACTGGTTGTCGCTGAACTCGCTGGACCAGCGGGTGCCGTTGTCGCCGTCGACGGCGGACGCGGCGGTGAAGGGGCCCTCCTGGCTGGAGGCGGTGGCGGGTTTGCCCTGCGAGACGAGCACGGGGGCGGCGGCGACGGCGCGCCCGGGGGCGGTCACCACCGCGAGCGAGAACAGGAGCGCCACGGCGGCGAGCGTGGCGAGGACCCCTCGGGGGAGGGTTCTTCGCCGGCCGCCGGTGCGGCTTCGGGTGCGGGTGTGCATGCGAACTCCTCAGCGGGAGACGGAGGTGGGGCCGAGAGAGCACTCCTCCGCAGGGGGAGCCTCGCGGCGGCGGTTCCGCCCGTCAAGAGAGCTGACGGGTTGATTCAAAAAGCGACGCCGGTTTGGCCGAATCGCGAAGGGAGCGGCCGGTTGACACGGCACCCGGTTCGAGAGGTGAAGGATCTAGCGATCCCACCCCTCCGCCGTGCACACCTCTTGACGTCAGGCTGACGGGCGATCCATCATCCTGCTCACCGAGAGAGCACTCCCCCACCGCCGCGACGCACGCCCTTCGAGGCCGCCCCCCACGCCCCCTCCCCCGCCCGCGCGGCCCCGCG
>NZ_JAAGLR010001172.1 GCF_010548245.1 Streptomyces sp. SID11385 | reverse complement strand
GCCGTCACGGTGATCGCGCCGTCCGTGGCAGCGCCACAGGACGACGCGGCCACGAAGAGACCACTCACCGGCAGCGCGGCGGCAGCCGGCAAGGCGGACAAGCCGGTCACCGTCACCCTGGTCACCGGCGACAAGGTGCTGGTGAGCAGGGACAGTTCGGGGAACGCCACGGCCAGCGCACTGGCCGGCGCGGACGGCACCGTCCCGCTCGTACAGACCCGCCGCTCCGGCAAGGACCTCTACGC
>NZ_JAAGLR010001114.1 GCF_010548245.1 Streptomyces sp. SID11385 | reverse complement strand
CGCCGCCCTGACCCCCGCCGCCGCGCAGGCCGCCCCGCCCGCCCCCGTACCCGCCTCGGCCGAGGCCCCCGCCGCCGCGAGTGCCGCCGCCGCGACCTTCACCGATGACTTCGACGGCCCCGCCGGAGCCGGGGTCGACGGCTCGAAGTGGCTCACGGAGACCGGCGACAACGTCAACAACCACGAGCGCCAGTACTACACCTCGGGTACCAGCAACGCGGCTCTCGACGGACAGGGCCACCTGGTCATCACCGCGAAGAAGGAGAACCCGGGGAACTACAACTGCTGGTACGGGCGGTGCGAGTACACCTCCGCGCGCCTCAACACCTCCGGCA
>NZ_JAAGLR010001083.1 GCF_010548245.1 Streptomyces sp. SID11385 | reverse complement strand
TCCCGTACGGGCGAAGGCGATCCAGGCGGCGTGCGTGCGGCGGGCCAGTTCGGCCGGCGGCGCGTCGGGGCCGAGGAGGGCGGTGGGGCCGTGGAGCGCGGGGAGGTGGGCGAGGTCGAAGACGAAGGGCAGCTCGACGGCGTGGGCCGCACCGAGGTCCCCGCCGAGGGCACCTGAGCGCCAGGTGAACTCGTAGGCGAACGAGGGGGTTCCGGCC
>NZ_JAAGLR010001048.1 GCF_010548245.1 Streptomyces sp. SID11385 | reverse complement strand
CACGGCCGCGAGCCGCCGCGCCGCCGCGCCGGCGTCGTCCCACCGCCCGCGCTCCAGGTACGCCCACGCCACCGCCCCCGCGAGCCCTTCCGGCAAACCCCCGCGTCCGTCCCAGGCGTCGGCGCCCCGGTCGATGAGCCGCACGGCCAGCGGGGTCTCGTCGAGGAGCCACGCGAGGATGCCGAGAGCGGACAGGTCGGCCGAATCGGCGTCTTCCGCAAGTGAGTTGAGGTGTGCCACGGCTGCGGGCCTGTCGGTGTGCGGGTCGGTCACGACGCGCGTCCAGGCGTACCGCGGGCCACGCTCCCCGTCCTGCGGGAGCTC
>NZ_JAAGLR010000939.1 GCF_010548245.1 Streptomyces sp. SID11385 | reverse complement strand
CGCGCGGCTCGTCGCCGAGCCCGGCGACGAGGGCGGGGGCGATCCCCACGGAGCCCTGGTCTTCGGGGCGTTGCTGCACCTGACGCGCGCCGAGGAGGCGGCCGGGTGGTGGTGGCGGCACGCGGCGGAGGGCGGCAACCGGACGGCGGCGTTCCTGCTGTACCTGCTGCACAGCGCGCGCGGGGAGTTCCGGGACGCCGAGCGGTG
>NZ_JAAGLR010000904.1 GCF_010548245.1 Streptomyces sp. SID11385 | reverse complement strand
GCGTCCTGTCCGGGCTCGCGTACGGGGACGCGGGCGAGGCGCTCGGCAGGCTGCCCGCCGAACTCGGCGAGGTGCTGCGGATGACCGTCGTGGACGGGCTCAGCACCCGCGAGACCGCCCGCCTCCTCGGCATCCCCGAAGGCACCGTCAAGTCCCGTGCGCTGCGCGCCCGCCACCGGCTGCGCACCGCCCTCACCACCGGACCCGGCCACCCGGGAGGCACCC
>NZ_JAAGLR010000808.1 GCF_010548245.1 Streptomyces sp. SID11385 | reverse complement strand
CTACGTACCGATGCACTACTTCGACGGTTACGGGCCCTTCCTCGACCGGATCGTCACCGAGAAGAGCGAGTGGCTGACCTTCCCCGGGCACGGGAACAGCGGGATGGGGCAGGCCTGGTTCATCACCACCTCGTTCCTCAACTCGCTCACCGTCGTGATCTTCCCGACGACCGTCGCCGGCTACCTCGGCGCCAAGAACGCCGACGTGCTGCGGCGCAACGCCATGTGGCTGCCCGCCTACAACGTGCTGCTGTTCGTC
>NZ_JAAGLR010000775.1 GCF_010548245.1 Streptomyces sp. SID11385 | reverse complement strand
ACCGGAGAGAAACACCCGGCGGGTTGGCAGCTCGATTTCCGCGACGACGACGGTGATCTGCTCTCCGACCTCGAAGTCTTCTGCCGGACTCGCCGCAGGGCGGCCGTCGATCTCTCTGAAGGGAACCAACCCGACGATCCCACCTCCGAGGTCGACGAAGACGCCGATGGGAACCACCTTCTCAACCGTCCCGCGGAATTCCTGACCCACCACTGTGCGGTCGGCGAAAGCCTGGAGCGGGTCGGGCTCCAGTGACTTCAAAGACAGTCTGGCCTCGGCGTTGTGGGTGTCGGC
>NZ_JAAGLR010000744.1 GCF_010548245.1 Streptomyces sp. SID11385 | reverse complement strand
GAGGACGCCGCGCTCGCGGCGGACGTCGCGCCGCGCGACGTCGCGTGGGCGGGCGACGTCGCGCGGCGGGGGAGCGGGGACGCCGCGTGCCGGGACACCGAGGAGTGGGACGGGTCGGGGCCCGGGTACGAGGTGATCTACCTCCTGGACGCCGAGGACGAGGCGGTGGCGCGCCTGCGGGCGCGGCTCGACGCGCTCGGTGAGTCCCTCGTCGTCGTGGGCGGGGACGGCCTGTGGCACGTCCATGTGCACGTGGACGACGCGGGGGCCGCCGTCGAGGCCGGTATCGAGGCGGGGCGCCCGCACCGCGTCCGCATCACGCACTTCGCCTCCGACGCCGCGCGGCCCG
>NZ_JAAGLR010000681.1 GCF_010548245.1 Streptomyces sp. SID11385 | reverse complement strand
GTTCAGCTCGGCGTACGCGTGCTCGTCGTCAGCCGTGTCGCCCGTGGGCGCGGGCAGCGGTACGAGCGCGACGGCCTCGGCGCCCGCTTGTGTGACGGCGGCGCGGTCGGCGTCGTCCTCGTCCCCGGGGCCCGGCAGGTCCGTACCGGCGGACCCGTCCGTGCCGTCCGGCGCGCCCGCCTTGCCCGCGAGCACTTCTTCCAGGAGGCCGCGCGCGAGGCGCCCCGTCGCCTCGCCGGGCGTCTCGCCCTCCCACTCGACGGAGGCCACGACGATCTGCCAG
>NZ_JAAGLR010000648.1 GCF_010548245.1 Streptomyces sp. SID11385 | reverse complement strand
GACTCCTGCTGGAGGCGACCGGTCCGGACACCGAACTCCGGTACCAGTACGACCGGCGCGGACTCACCAAGACCGAACTGGTCGACGGCCGCGCTATGAACTACTCCTACGACGTCCTGGGCCGCCGCACCCGCCGCACCACCCCCACCGGCCACGTCACCACCTACACCTACGCCGCCGACAGCACGACCCGGCGCCTGACCAGCGGTGCTCACCGGATCGATTTCACCCACGACGCCGCGGGCC
>NZ_JAAGLR010000520.1 GCF_010548245.1 Streptomyces sp. SID11385 | reverse complement strand
CGGCACGGTGCGTACGGCGCCGGGCGGTTCCGTACGTACGGCCTCGGCCGCGCGAACCGGCTGCGGCGCGCGGACCGGTTGCGTCGTGCGGACCGGTTCCGTCGCGCGCGCCGGTTGCGTCGCCTCCAGCGCCGCCAGGTGCAGTACTGCCTGCCAGAGGGGGGCCCGGCCCAGCGGGCCCCAGGCGATGGTGGTCATTCAGCGGACGGCTCCCCGAGGAGGGCCGTCAGGCGGGCCGCCGCCCGCGCCAGCTGCTCGCGGGCCGCGTGGAGCTGAGGGGCCGTGACGCCGCCGTCGCGTGCCGCGTCCCTGACGTCGTCGCGGAAGCGGTCGAGCAGCCGCTCCAGCTCGCGGACCGGATCGCCCTCGGCCAGCGGCTCGGTTGCCCATCGCGGCAGTACGGGGCCCTCGCCCGTCAGGTCGGCTGCCGCCTCGGCCGTCTCGTCCGCAAGGTGCTTCTCCAGGTCGGGGGACTCCTCGCGCGCTTTCTCCGCCCGCCCCTCCCACGGCGTACGGCCGCCGCCCCAGGCTCCCCAGGGGCCGCCGCCCGGCCCCTGGCCGAACCCGCCCTCGCGCCCGAAGCGGCCGAACTCGCGCGTCAGCTCGCTCAGGCCCTCGCGCAGCCCGGTGGGCCAGTCGCCCCGGCTGAAGTGCTCCTGCATCTGCTGCTGGACCTGACGGGCCATGTCCTGGAAGTGCTCCTGCGCCTCCTTCGCCTGCGCCTTCGCCTTCGCCTGCGCGTCGCGTGCCTGACGGCGGGCCCGCTGCGCGTCCTCGCGGGCGCGGCGGCTCTCGTCGCGTGCCTGGCGCGCCTGTTCGCGCCACTCCTGCTTCGCGCGGCGCAGTTCCTCCTTCGCCGCGCGCCACGCCTCGC
Organism: Streptomyces sp. SID11385; assembly: GCF_010548245.1. GTDB lineage: Bacteria > Actinomycetota > Actinomycetes > Streptomycetales > Streptomycetaceae > Streptomyces. The sequence continues at coordinate 25 of NZ_JAAGLR010000520.1, read as the reverse complement.
GCTCGCCCTCGCCGCGCCCCGGGCC
>NZ_JAAGLR010000486.1 GCF_010548245.1 Streptomyces sp. SID11385 | reverse complement strand
GAGCTCGGGCGAGACCGTGCTCTTCCTCGCCGAGCGTTCGACGAGCGACGAGGTGCAGGCCCGCATCGTCGACCTGCTCGCGAAGATAGGCACGAACTGACCACCGCACGGCTGCTGTGACCACAGCGGTACGGACACGGCGAGGGCGGTGTACGGAGCAGGACAGGACACAACACGACGGGGGCGGTACGGGAGTGATCCCGTACCGCCCCCGTCGTCTCCACGGCGCGTGGTTCAGAGCTGCGTGAT
>NZ_JAAGLR010000372.1 GCF_010548245.1 Streptomyces sp. SID11385 | reverse complement strand
GTCCTGGGGGAGGCGCGGGCGTACGCCTGGCGGCTGTTCACCGACCGGTACGGCAGGGTCGCGGTCACCGGCACCCCGCTGCTGCCACGCTGCGACGGCCTCGGCCGGGCCGTGGTGCGCACGCTGGACCACCTGCCCCCCGTGCTGCCGCCCGCCTCCGCCGTCGAGACGGCCGCCGACCTCGTCGAGGAGAGCGAGGCCCACGAGCCGGAGCCGGCCCACGACGCGACCGAGGAGGAGGCGAGCCCGGCCGCGCACGCCGGAGTCGCCGCCCGCCCCCTGCCCACTCCCGCGCGGCCCGACGAGGGCGCGACGCGGACCAGTTCGTGAAACGGACCACCACCCCGTGAAACTCGCTGTCAGCACCATCGCACCCGACGCAGGGCGGACCGACCATCTGCTCGACCTGCCGGAGAGCGCGACCGTCGCCGAACTCGGCACCGCCCTCGGCACGGAACGGCTGTACCTCGGTGAACGGCTCGTGAGCCCCGAGCTGCGCGTGGGACCGGCGGGCATCCGTGCCGGGGCCGTCCTCGGGCTCGGCGCCCCCGTGCCCGTGACGACCGCGACGCGCGCGTGGCAGCCGCCGCCGCGCGATCCCGTCCTCGTCGAGGTCCGCCACGTCGGCGGCCCCGGCGCCGGGCGGACCTGGCTGCTCGGCCCCGGCAGTCACGAGGTCGGGACCGATCGCGGGTGC
>NZ_JAAGLR010000337.1 GCF_010548245.1 Streptomyces sp. SID11385 | reverse complement strand
GATCATCGGGTTCGACTCCCTGAACATCCTCGGCTGGCTGATGTTCCACGGCCTGGACATCGCCGCGGTCCTCGTCATCCCGGGCGCCTCCTACTTCCTGTGGCGCCGGATGAAGGACCGGGGCGCCATCACGGGCCAGCGGTTCGCCTACGACCTGGTGCCGCTGATCGCGCTCATCGTCATCGCCGTCACCGGCCTGCTGCTCACCTTCTCCTCGATCTTCCTGCACGGCGGCGGATACGAGTTCCTGGCGATCCT
>NZ_JAAGLR010000277.1 GCF_010548245.1 Streptomyces sp. SID11385 | reverse complement strand
GACGGCTCGATTCGTACCGGGGATGCTGCACGGCGCGCTGACCATGCTGGTCACCGGGATCGCCCTGGTCGGGCTCGACCAGGCCGACGACCACCCCGTGAACAACGTCAAGATCGGCATCAAGCTGCTGATCCTCGTCGTCGTCCTCGGGCTGGTCTACGTCAAGCGGGACGAGGAGAAGGTCGAGAAGGGCCTCTTCGCGGCGGTGGGCGGACTGACGATGGTCAACATCTT
>NZ_JAAGLR010000240.1 GCF_010548245.1 Streptomyces sp. SID11385 | reverse complement strand
TCCTCGCCGCGCGCGAGGAGGGAGCGCGCGAGGCGCTGCTGGTGCCGAGCCGCGCGAGGACGCTGCACACGGCGGTCGCGCAACTGCCCGGCCAGTCCACGGGAACGGGGCGGCTCGCGCGCGAATCGGGCCCGGCGCCCGAGCCCGTACGGGTCGCCTTCGGCCCGTACGAGGAGCGCTTCCTCCTTCCCGACCACCGGCTTCTCGACGCCCCGCGCCCCGAGTTGTGGCGCGTCGCCGACGCCGCGCAGCTCTTCCTCGTGGACGATCCGCGCGCCCCCGGGCTCACCGTCACCGCGCTCCTCCCCTTCGGCGCCGGCCCGGGCAGCCGCGTCCACCCGCTCTTCCGCCGCCCCGGCGGCGAGGAGCCCAACCTCGCCCCCGGTCTCCTCGCCCACCTCGCGACCCGTTACGGGCGGCCCGTGGCACCGCTCGACGTGCTCGACTGGCTGCTCGCCACGACCGGGCAGGGCCGCCGGGGGCGCGAGGTGCGGCTGCCGGGGACGTACGAGGAGTGGACGGCCGGTGCCGGGCTCGGGCGTGCGCTGCGCGAGGTGGCGCTGCGCGGGCACGGGGCGCACGCGGGCCCGCGGCCCCGGC
>NZ_JAAGLR010000209.1 GCF_010548245.1 Streptomyces sp. SID11385 | reverse complement strand
TCCCGCCGCCCGGGAACACCCTCCCGTTCGCCGTCGAGGCGGGGGAGCGCAACCGGATCGACGGCTGAACCACCGCCTCCGTTCCCTCGGCGTCCGGCCCCGGCATTCGTCATCCGCCGGGGCCGGACGCATGGGCGTGGCGGGTGGCCCGGCGCGAAGCTCAGGCCAAGAGGCCCTCTTGCGCCGGAAGTTGACGCCTTGAATACTCCCGAGCAGCGCTTGTCAGGAGCACGGCAGGTTCGAAATGCGGACAC
>NZ_JAAGLR010000169.1 GCF_010548245.1 Streptomyces sp. SID11385 | reverse complement strand
GGCCTCGGCACGCTCACGGCGGGCGCCGTCATGACGCCGCGCGTCGACGTCGTCGCCGTCGCGGCCGGCGAGCCCGCCGAACGGGTCCTCACCGCCGCCCGCCGCACCGGCCTCTCGCGCTTCCCCGCGCACCGGGGCGACGGGCTCGACGAGGTGTGCGGCACCGTGCACGTGAAGGACGTCCTGGCGCTCCCGGCCGCCGCGCGCGCGACGACACCGGTGCGTGCCCTGCTCGCGGCGCCCGTCCTCGTCCCCGCGACCCTGCCCGTCGACCAACTGCTCGACCGGCTCAGCGGTGCCGCCTCGATGGCCGTCGTGATCGACGAGTACGGCGGCACGGCCGGCGTCGTGACCCTGGAGGACGTCGTCGAGGAGGTCGTCGGCGAGGTGCGCGACGAGCACGACG
>NZ_JAAGLR010000134.1 GCF_010548245.1 Streptomyces sp. SID11385 | reverse complement strand
GCTCGCCCTCGCCGCGCCCCGGGCCCGTACCGCCCGCCGCCTCCGAGCGGCCCGTCTCGGCGCGCACCTCGCGGCGCAGCTCGCCCGCCGCGTCCCGTACGTCGTCGCGGATCTCGGCGGCCAGCTCGGCGACCGACTCGCGGATCTCCAGCTCCAGCTCGGCCAGTTCACCGCCGCGGGCGGCCAGCTCCGCGCGCCCGGCCGCGGTGATCGCGTACACCTTCCTGCCACCCTCGGTGGTGTGCGTGACGAGGCCCTCGGACTCCAGCTTGGCGAGACGCGGGTAGACCGTGCCGGCCGAGGGCGCGTACAGCCCCTCGAAGCGTTCCTGGAGGAGGCGGATGACCTCGTAGCCGTGGCGCGGGGCCTCGGCGAGGAGTTTGAGCAGGTACAGCCGCAGGCGGCCGTGGGCGAAGACGGGGGCCATCTCAGAGCACCTTCCTGTCGGGCTGGTCGGGCTGGTCGGGCTGGTCGG
>NZ_JAAGLR010000098.1 GCF_010548245.1 Streptomyces sp. SID11385 | reverse complement strand
CCAGCCCGCCCGTACGGCCTCCTCCGTCTCCTGCTCGACCTCGGCGAGGCGCTGGCGCAGGTGCCCGGCGTCGCTGCGGGCGCGCTGGGCGTCGGTGGCCGCCGAGGTGGCGTCGCGGTGGGCGCTCTCGCCCGCGGACTGGAGGTGTGCGGAGCGTTCCTCCTCCTCGGCCGCGTGGTTCTCGGCGCGTTCGGCGGCGTCCTGGAGGGCGCGGACGAGGTCGGCGGCGGCGGCCGCGC
>NZ_JAAGLR010000067.1 GCF_010548245.1 Streptomyces sp. SID11385 | reverse complement strand
ACTGCGTCTCCAGGTCCCGGCGACCCCCGACCCGTACGACGACTCGGCGGCCGACACGCACCGCGAGGCGGTCCTCGCGCTCCTCCCCCGCCGCGGCGCCTCGAACCTCGCGAAGCAGGCGGGCCCCACGGACGAGGAGGTCCCGGCCGAGCCCGCGGGCGCGCCCGAGGAGAACGACGGCGAGCCGACGCGCCCGGTCCGGGTCTCGGTGGCGGAGGCCTGA
>NZ_JAAGLR010000030.1 GCF_010548245.1 Streptomyces sp. SID11385 | reverse complement strand
TCGTCGGGGGCGGTGATCCGGAAGGTGAAGTACGCCTTGTCGGACGGGTGGTCGTTGCTGGGGAAGACCCGGTGCCCGGCGTCGGCCTGGTTGGCCATGGCGAGCCCGTCGGCCGTCGGCACCCAGCCGCCGTTGTTCCGCTCGCCCCGGGGGTCGCTGGTGTGCCGGACGGTGATCCGCAGCGGCACGCCGGCCGGGAGCCGTCCGGACGGTTCGACGATCAGGTCCTCGTCCTCTAC
>NZ_JAAGLR010000941.1 GCF_010548245.1 Streptomyces sp. SID11385 | reverse complement strand
CGCGGCGACGGCGGCAGCGGCGGCGGCGCGCACGCCGCGCATCGCCCCGCCGACCGCGTACGCGCTGGGCGTCCTGCACGCGGTCCAGCGCCAGGAGGTGGAGGCGGCGCGCCACACCTTCCAGCGCGTGTGGCGGGAGGCGGTACGCGTATGAGCGCCCCGGTCCGCGCGGCGGGCTGCGTCCTGTGGCGCCGCTCGCCCGCGCACGGCGTCGAGTTCTGCGTCGTACATCGCCCAAAATGGGCGGATTGGTCCCTACCGAAGGGGAAGCTCAAGCACGGCGAGACGGAGTTGGCGGCGGCCCTGCGCGAGGTCGAGGAGGAGACGGGCCGTACGTGCCGCCCCACGACCCGCCTCCCGCGCGTCCACTACCGGACCCACGACGGACGCCGCAAGACGGTCGACTACTGGCTCGCGGAGGAGACGGGCGGCGCGTTCGCGCCGAACGCGGAGATCGACGAGATCCGCTGGCTGCCGCCCGAGGCGGCGGCGAAGCTGCTCACGGAGGCCCGGGACCGGGCGCTTCTGGCGCAGGGGCTGCGGGAGTTGGCGCTGGGCGGAGGCTGAGCGGGCACCCGTACGCTCGCCGGACCGGCAACGCGCCACGCGTCCACTCACCGAGGGAGCCCCCGTGATCACCGTCCACCTCAAGTACGAGATCGACCCGGACCGCACGGAGGACTTCGCCGAGTACGGGCGGCGCTGGATCACCCTCGTGAACCGCTTCGGCGGCGTCCACCACGGCTACTTCCTGCCGAGCGAGGGGGACAGCGACATCGCGTACGCCCTCTTCACCTTCCCCGACTTCGCCGCCTACGAGCGCTACCGCACGCGGAGCGCCGAGGACCCCGAGTGCCTGGCCGCGCTGGAGCTGGCCCGGACGACGCGCTGCATCCGCCGCTACGAACGCCGCTTCCTGAGCCCCCTCGACCACCCCGAGACCCCCTGGACGCGACCGGTCGGGGCCTGAGATTCCGGAGGGCGTGCGCCGGGTGGTACCGGCACGGCAGACTGGTCGTGTACCACCCGGCGCACGCCCTCCAGGAGACTCATGCCCCCGCTGACGTACGACGAGATCAAGACGGCGCGCGACAGGATCGCCGGCCACGTGCGCCCGACTGTCGTGGCGCCCTTCGCGCCCGGGGTGTGGAACGCGCTGGAGTTCACGCAGCACACGGGGAGCTTCAAGGCGCGCGGGGCGTGGAACTTCGTCGCGGCGCACCGCGAGGCGGGCACGCTCCCGGAGGCCGGGGTGACGATCGCGTCGGGGGGGAACGCGGGACTCGCGTGCGCGTGGGCGGCGCGCGAGGCGGGCGTACCGGCAACGGTGTTCCTGCCGCAGAACGCGCCGCGGGTGAAGGTGGACAGGCTCGCGGAGTACGGGGCGCGGGTGCGGCTCGTGGGCAGGGAGTACGCGGAGGCGGCGGCGTCCTGCGCGGAGTTCGCCGCCGACTCGGGCGCGCTGCTCTCGCACGCGTACGACGACGCGCTGATCGCGGCGGGCGCGGGCACGCTGCTGGAGGAGATCCTGGAGCAGGTCCCCGGCCTGGACACGGTCGTGGTGGCGGTCGGGGGCGGCGGCCTGTTCGCGGGGGTCGCGACGGCGGCCCACCACCACGGCATCCGCGCGGTGGGCGTGGAGCCGACGCACTGCGCGGCGCTGGCGGAGGCGGTACGGGCGGGCGAAGTGGTCGACGTGCACCCGGACTCGGTGGCAGCGGACTCCCTGGGAGCGCGCCGGGCAACGGAGTTGGCACTGACGGCCGCCCAACACCCGCTGTCCACACTCCTGACCGTCCCGGACGAGGCGATCATCCGCACCCGCCGGGACCTCTGGGACCACCACCGCCTGGCAGTGGAACACGCGGCGGCAACAGCCCTGTCCGCCCTGACGACCGCCGCCTACACCCCCACCCCGGACGAACGCACCGCAGTCATCCTCTGCGGAGCCAACACCGACCCGGCCACCCTCTCGGACAACCGCTGACGCCCTTACCCCTCGGGCAGTCGCGACGGAAGATCGCACCGGGCGTCCTTATGTGCCTGCCGGGCGAAGTCGGTGGCGAGCCGAACAAGAGCGGACCTTGCCTTGTCGCCCGAGACGTCAAGGGACCGGTTGGCCTGGGCGACAACCGTCAGATAGATGCGAGGCGCTCCTTCCATCTCCTCGTAGGGCGAGCACTGCACCGCGAGGGCGGCGACAGTGGAATTGGCGACAGCGTGTTCACCCGCGGGGAAGCGAGACAGGCCGCGCTGGTCCTCCGGATCGACCGTGTTGCTGCCAATCCTGCCAAGTGGACACAGTATTGGGTTCGGCCGTCAGCAGAAAAAGCACCGTGCCGTCTCCCCGCACAGTGCAGGAATTACGGAACTCCATCCCTTCCTTCGGAGACCATCTGTCCCTGAAAGAATAAGAAGAAGCCTTCGGCAGGACAGATCCCAGCGTCTCGGCGACCTTACTCCGGCCCGGAGTGTGGGGACAGACATCGTCGGCGGTTATCTTGCCACGCGGGCTGAAACCGCCGATCGCGTAAACAACCCCAAGCGCTACCAGCACCGCGATCCCACACACCGCGGCGCCCACCACGAGCCAGCGGTTTTTCCGCGTCCCCCGCGTCACCGGAACCCCCCGCAGGCGCAGGCCGCTCGTGGGCACAACTCGCTTGAAGGGTAGGTATGTTGGTCCATCATTCGTCGCCCTTTGCCTGGATTTTTTCGATCACTCCCTGGGAATCGTCCAGTCCCTGACTCACATCCGACCCCACTGCGGTGGCGACTGCATTGTCGTGGGTAGCCGCTTTCACCGATTCCTGGACTGTCAAGACCGCAGAGGATTCAGCGTCCCCTTGTTTCAGAATGTTCTTGTACACCTGCTTGACTCTCTTGTCATCGGCGTTGCCGAATCCATTGAGAATCCCGTCGAAGGTCTGCCCGGCCGCCGTCCCCACGAGGCCGCCCGCCACCGCACCTCCGGGGCCGGTGAAGGAGGCGGTTGCGATTCCGGCGGCACTGCCCACCACCGAACCGCCCCACGTACTGGCATGACCTTTCCACGCCTCACTTCGCGCCTTGGTATCGGCGGCATCGTCATCCGCCTGGGCACGCTGTGCGCCGATGATGAGCCCCTGGAAGGCACCCGTCTCACGGGCAATCACTTTTACTGTGTTCTTAGTCCCCAATTCGTATTCTTCGGGGTGCTTGATGTGCTGCTCCATGAGCCCCGCGGCGTAGACATGTTGCGCGACATTCACTTTCCGGTCAGCCGGGAAGGGACGTCGCACTGCGCGTCCTTGTGCATCTTCCTGCCGAGATCGGCAACGAGTCGCATGAGCGCGGATCTCGCCTTGTCGTCCGACAGGCGAAGAGGCTTCCTCGCCTTCACCACCGTGGTCAGGGAAAATCGCTGACCGCCGCCCGCCTTCCCGTCTGCGGAAAAACAGGGATCGGCGATGGCCGCCGTCCTCGAACTGGCGACCGCGTGCTCCCCGGCCGGGAACGGCGAAAGGTCCCTCGTGTACAACGCATCCACATCGTTGACGGCCTGGATCTCCCACTCTTTCCAGTTATCCCCAAGAGACGTGGGCCTCACGTCCATGTCCAGGAGCGGCCCGTCGCTCCCGTCCACCAAGCAGAAGTAGTGAAACCTCGGGTTGTCCGTCGGCCCACCGGACTCGTCGAAGGAGTATTCCGACACCTTGGGCAATACCGCATGAAGGGTCTTCGCTACCTCCCCCCGGTTGGGTACCTGCTCGCACACGTCCGCAGCCGCGATCTCCCCCTGGGACGAGAAGACCCCTACCCCCCACGCCACCACGAGCCCCGTCGCGACAACCAATGCGCTCAGGGCAGATATCACCACCACCCGACTCCTGCCGCTCAGCCGCCTCATCTCGTCAGCTCCCACTCACAGCGCGCCATTTTGGGATCGCGAACCCTGACGCGCCAATACGATGTCTTTTCCGCACCCGTTGCCGACGTGATGGAGAGTGCCAGCGGCCCGCCAGATCCCTGTGACCCCGCGTCTCACCCCTCCGGCAACCGCGCCGGCACCTCGCACTCCGCGTCCTTGTGCACCTGGCGGGCGAAGTCGACGGCGAGTTCCTTGAGCACCGAGGTGGCCTTGGTGTCACTGGCTTCGAGCGGTGTCTGCGCGATGACGGTCACCACCATGCGATTCATTTCCGGCTTCTTCGTCGTCTTCTTCCGACAAGTCATCCCGATGAACGCCAGCCGCGACCCCGCCCACGCCTTGTCCCCGGCTTTGAACGGCTCAAGCCCCACCCCGTACTCCCGATGGACAACCTCACCATCGCGCGCTTCGGTCCAGCCCAGCGCCGTCCGGTGCGCGTAGAAGTTCAGCAGGTATTTCCGGTCGCTCAACTTGCCGCCGTAGACGTCACACCCGCTCGCGAAGATGTCATCCCCTTGCTTCATCAGAGGCGCGAAAGAGTAAGAGGAATTCCCGGGCAACACAGATCGAAATATCTCAGCCGCACGTTCCCGATGCGGAACATTCGAGCAAATATCCCCGGCAGCGATGTCCCCCCGCCCACCGGCGAAGACCCCTTGCCATGCCGCGATCCCCAATCCTCCGGCGACAAGCACGGCCGCGAGGGCCATGCTCAGCATAATTTTTGCTTTCGCGGTCATCTTCAAAAACCTCGCCACTCTCACACTCCATCCCGGTCAGGACTTCTCCTCCAGAGAGGCGTTCTCGAACCCACTCACCATCGTCTTCGCGTCAGCGAGCCCTTCTCCCGCCCTCGTACCCGCCCTCGACGCGGCTCCCGGCTCATGTGTCGCAGCTTTAGCAGCCTCCTGCACAGTCGTGAGGACGGAGAAGTGCACTTTTGAATCATTGGAAAAATCCTCGTATACTTGCTCCTTCTCCTTTCCGTCTTTCCCGAACCCATCAACAATCCCGTTGAAAACTTCGTCTGCGGCGGTGCCTGCGAGGTCTCCCGCGACAGCACTCCCCGGACCGGTGAACCGAGAGGTCACGAGGCCGGTCGCAGTGCCTACGAGAGTCCCACCCCACGTGCTCACCCCCTCCTTCCAGCCGTCGCTTCTGGCCTGCTCCTCGGCATGCCCGTGCGCGATCTCGGCATTCTTCCCGCCGATGATGATTCCTTGGAAGTAACCGGAGTCATAGGCCAGTTGATCGATGGTTTGCTCGCGGTTTCTTGGATAATGCCCCAGATCTGCCCCGTCGTTAAACGCCTGCATAAGCTGTGCTGAGTAGGCATGCTCGCCTACGTTCAGTCTGTCGAACCCTTCCTTGTTTTTCCCCACCGTGTACAGGAAGAGGGCGGCATCGGGTTCATCCTGCTTGAGCGGAGCCCGCACGCCCGTCACGGCATAGAGTTCCTTGGCGAACTGCCGGTCGCTACTAATCGCCCCTTTGAGATCCGGCATGTACTCAGCCGACATGTTCGCCATGCTGTCCGACAGGAAACCGCGTTTCAGCAGTCGGTCTCGGTCGTACGCGACCGAGTGCACGATGTCCCGGAACAACTCCGCCTGCGCCTTCGAGTGCTTCAAGTCCTCCGCCGTCGCCGGCTCCCCCGGCCGGTGTCCCGTCGTCGCCGCCTCCAGCGCGTGCCCCAGGGAGTTCAGGCCCGTGACACTCTCCTTGCCAGGAGCGCTGTCGTCGGGCCATTTTCTGGTCTCGAAGAGGTACGTGAAATTGGACTGCTTCTTGCCCTTGGCGTCCTTGCCCTCTGCCGCGAAGAATTTCGTGGCCGCGTCGGGGCTGTTGGCAAGCGCCTTCATGAAGCCCGTCATAGGGTCATTGCCCAGGTCGTTGCCGACGTGGTTGGAGATGCCGCCGTCCATTGCGTCGCCGTGGTAGCCGACTCCCCGGCTGAACTGGTTCTCTCGGTCCTTCGTCACGAGCGCCTTGCCGTAGTCCGTCAGGAAGGCGTCGTCGAAATCCCCGTACCGCATGAGGTTGCTCATGACGACGAAGCCGTCCGGACCGGAGCCGGCCGCCGTGTCACCCTCGCGTATCCGCTTGCCGCCCAGCGCGATCATGTCCCTCTTCCACGCCTTCATGGCAAGCGTGTCGGAGTTCGTGGCGGCGGCGAGGGTGAGGCTCAGATTCCGTTGGAAATCCCCCAACTGCTCCTGCCTCGCAGCGATCCCGCCGCCCCCGCCGCGAGTGGGCGTCCCCGCATTGGACATCGCGTCCCAGAACAGCAACGTCCCCTTCGCCCCCAGCGCCGCCGCGAACGTCTCCGCGAAGGGGTATTCGTCGCGGTTGTCCGCCAGCAGGGTGTTCAGTTCGTCGAATTCGGTTGCGCTGAGGTCCTTCGGGTCCTTCTTCGCGAGGGCGGCGGCGCGTTTGGCCGCTTTCTTCGCTTCTTTCACGGCTGCCGGGTTCACCAGCGCCTCGTTGATCCGCACCATGCCCTCGTGTCCCGCGAAGCCGGGGGCGCCTTCCGCGAGGGAGAGGTGGTATCTGCGTTTCAGCATGGGGAGTTCGTCGCTCGCCCAGGAGGCGCTGTGCGCGATTCCCTGGAGTTCGGTCTGCCCGATTCCGTAGCTCGCGAGCTGGTTCTTGAAGTACAGCGCACGGTCACGAAGGGTCTCGTGACCGTGCTCGACCGAAGCGATGACCTTCTTGAATCTGTCCGGGTCGATCCCGGAGAAATTCCCCGAGGTGGCGTCCGGGTCCATGCGCTTTCCCCCTCCCTCTCAGCGCCTCTTCAGAGCATTCGCCGGTTGCGGCTCATGGCGGCCGCTTCTTCCGGAGTCACCTGTGCGGGCATCGAGTTGATGCGGCACCGTACGTCTTCGAGTACGGCGTCGATGCGTTCCCGCACCTTCGTGCGGTGCCCCGCCACCTCGCCGTGCCACCGCTCGGCCGTATCACCCACCCAGGCCAGCGCGGCGGTCGCGCTCCCCTTGTCGACCTCTTTCTCGGCCAGCTCGAAGGCCAGGACAAAATCCGTCCGCTCGTTCACCAGCGCCTGGCGCAGACCCTCAAGCCGTGCGCGATCTGGATTGTCGACCTTCGGCTTCGCTTCCTCGGCGGCCATCGTTCCCCCGGACTCCGACGTTCCTGGCACGCACCGAAACTAGTCCGGTACACCGCGTGCCCACCAGGGGCGGGGGCCCGGGGGCTCACACAACTCCCGTGAAACCGCCAGGAATCACGTCCGCAGCGCCTCCGCCACCGCCCGCGCGAATCCCTCCGGGTTGTCGAGCATGATGTTGTGCCCGCACTCCGGTACGGCCCCCACCCGCACGCCCGCCGCGCGCAGCGCCTCCGCCCCGGGGACCGGGCCGTCCGCCTCGGGGTGGAGGTACGTACGGGGGACGGCGAGCCGCTCCAGTACGCCCCGTACCTCCGTACGCGCCAGCGCCACCGCGCTCCGGTGGAGCGCCACCCGCCCCGCGAGCCGCATCGTGGCCCACCAGTGCGCCCCCGCCCGGTCCCGGACCCCGCGCCACGCCCCGCCGAGGTACTCCTCCTCGGTGAGCGCGGCGAGCCCGCTGCTTCCCGGGGTGTCCGTCTCAGGTCGTACGGGATCGAGGTTGGCGTCGACGAGGACGAGCCGCCCGACGAGGTGCGGGTGCCGCGCTGCGAGCAGTACCGCGATGGTCCCGCCCATGCTGTGCCCGATGACGTCGGCGCCCCGTACGCCCGCCGCCTCCATCGCGCGGGCGAGGAAGTCGGCGTGCTCCTCCATCGTGTAGGCGAGGGACTCGGGGCGGTCGCTGAGCCCGTGGCCCAGCAGGTCCACGAGGAGGGAGCGGTGGCCGGCGAGCGCGGGGTGCAGGGCGGCCTCGGTGAAGTACGGGCCCGAAGCGGCCCCGAGCCCGTGCACGTACACCCGTACCGGCACCTCGCCCCCCGGCACCTCGGCCCCCGGCACCTCGCCCCCCGACGCCCCCGCCCCCTCGTCCCCCGGTATCTCCACCCACCGGATGCGATCCCCGGCAGCGGTCACCTCAACAGCGCGCACGACAGAACTCCCCCACGACGGATGACGACGACAACACCTCGTCTAAGCTATACCTCGCTATCGAGGTATACGGCCACCCCCGGCCGAGAGGAGACGGACCCCGTGCTCGAACTGGCGATCCTGGGCTTCCTGTACGAACAGGACCTGCACGGCTACGACTTGAGGCGCCGCGTCACCCACCTCACCGGCCACGTCCGCCCCATCTCGGACGGCACGCTCTACCCCGCGATCAAGCGCCTGGAGCGGGCCGGCCTCCTCACCCGCCGCACCGAACCCGGCACCCGGGCCGCCCCGCGCCACGTCCTGACCCTCACCGAAGCGGGCCGCGCCGAACTCCGCCGCCGCCTCGCCGCGACCGAGGGCACGGCGCTGACCGACGAGAACCACTGGTTCACAGTCCTCGCCTTCCTCCGCCACCTCCCGGGACCCGCGGACCAGGCGACCGTCCTCCGCCGCCGCCTCGCCTTCCTCACCGAGCCGAGCAGCTTCTTCCACGAGCCGGGAACCGACGGCGAACCCGGACTCCCCCTGCGCGCCGAGGACTTCCCCGACCCCTTCCGCCGGGGTCTCCTCCACATCGCCCGCGCGACGAGCCAGGCCGAACTGAGCTGGCTGCACAGCACACTTGCGGAGCTCGACGGAGCCACCGCGTGACGAGCCCGAGCACCGGCCCGAGCACCGGCCAGCCCACCGGCCCGCGCACCGACCCGTAAATCAACTGGCCCCGCCCTTCCCTTCCCCTTACGGTGCTCCGGTGCCTGCGATCCGTGAAATCCAAGTGACCGTCGACTGTGCCGACCCCGTTCGGCTCGCCGCCTTCTGGTGCGAGGTCCTCGGCTACGTCCTTCCCGAGGCCCCTGAGGGATACGGGAGCTGGGCGGAGTACGGCCGCGCCGTCCCGCGCGAGGAGCAGCCGGGCTACTTCGCGTGTTCCGACCCGACGGGTGCGGGGCCGCGCCTGCTCTTTCAGCGGGTGCCCGAGGGCAAGGTGGTCAAGAACCGCGTCCACATTGACGTGCGGGCGGGCAAGGGCCTCGTCGGGGACGAACGTCTCGCGACGCTCCAGGCGGAACAGGCCCGGCTGGAAGCCCTCGGCGCCGTCCACCTGTACACCCAACTCGCCGACGACGAGAACGAGTCGTGCGTCACGATGCAGGACATCGAGGGCAACGAGTTCTGCCTTGACTGAGCCCCGGAGCCCGGCCGCTCACCACCTGTCGGCGACGGCACCCCGCTCGGCCTGACAGTCCCGGCATCGCCCGGGCCCGTCCCGCAAGGCCCGCTCGCAGACGTCGCAACTGTGCCACCACTGGGAGGGCCGCACCTCGGGCAGGTTCGGCGGCTCGACGGGCGCGGAAGCGGCCCGGAAGGTGGTCGGCAGCTTCGCGGGCCGCGCGGGGAGGTCGTGGACGAGCCGGTGCGCGAGGAAGGCGGCGGGCCGGTGGATGTGCTGCGGCAGTTGCGCGAGCAGCGCGGCGCGCAACGCGTCCCGGTCCACGTCCCGCTCCAGCCACGCGGCGGCGAGCGGCGTGAGCCGCGCCAGGTCCCTCTCGGGGAGGACGAGCCGGGGGTCCTCCCGGTGGAGGGTGGAGAGGACGTAGGCGGCGACGGTGTGCGTACGGGGCGGCGGGGCCGGAGCGGGAGCGGCGGGCGCGGTGTCGCGTACGGGGGCGGGGGCGGGCGCGGCCTCCGGCGCGGCGTGCGCCTCCTCGCGTACGGGCGCCTCCTCCCGTACGGACGGACGGACCTCCTCCCGCGCGGCCCCGCGGGGCTCCTCCCGTACGGACGCCCCCGCCTCCTCCCGTACGGACACGCCGGGCTCCGTCGCGACGGGCTCGACCCACACCGCCTCCGGCGCGTCGTCCCGCACCGGCACGGTGTGGATGAAGGTGCGCGTGACGATTTTGCCGGTGGGGAGCCGGGAGGTCTCGCGGCGCAGGAACCCGACCGCTTCGAGCCGCCGGAGGGCGCCGGAGATGGCGTGCTCGCCGTGGCGCGGGTCGCGTTCCGTCAACGCCTTGATCGAGACCTTCGTCCCTTCGGGGACGGAAAGCATGTACGTGGCGATGCCGATCGCGAGGTAGTCCAGGTTCTCGTGCTGGGCCAACGCGTTGGAGACGACGCAGAACTCGCGATGGAGGCGGGTCCGGACGTGCGTGACGCCCCGCAGGGCAGGCCGACGGGAGATAAGCTTCGAGGCATCCATAGGGAAGGTTCTTTCTTCCTTGTGGTCATCCACGGGGAAGGTCTTCAGGCTTCCTTCGTGGTCGGCCCCCGCCTCGGGATCGTGACTCCCGACGGGGGCCATTTACATGGCCGTTGGCCGGAGCATATGCCCGCCAAACCCCAGTTCCCCCCGATATCCCGATCTATCACCCAACAGAGTGAAGCCCTCGCGCTCCCGCGCGCACGCCCACTCGCGCGCACGCGTACGCGAGTCCCGCACCCACAAGACGGCGGGCCGGCAGGCAGGTTGGTTCTTTCTGCCAGTCCTTTAAAAGAAGGCACGAGCCGGTCGAGGTCCCGACTTTTCCGACCCGTACGGGCGTGCCGGGTCCCGACTTTCACGGCAGGCCCCACCTGCGAAAACACGGAAGAGCCCGGCCGTGTACACCCCGCAGGGACCACGGCTCGCCGCCGCGTTCCGGCTCGCCGAAGCTCGTGCAGCCGAGGGGGATGGCGGAAACGTCCAGCCCGGTCTTCCCGCGCTCGATGTGTCGCCTGGTCCCGAAGCCAGGAGCCGGAGCGCGCTCCCACGCAGGCGCTGAGGCGGGTCCCTCCGGGCGGCGACCGCAACGGCCCCTGAGACCGGCCCCCGGCCACCCGCCGAGTCGTTCTCTCTTCAGAAGGTACGGTCCCAAGCCACGCCCACCGCAACTCCGCCCCGCCTCCGGCCCGATCCAGCCGGTCGGTGGGGCGCTGGGGCCGAATACAAAGCGAGGCGAGTGGACCGCGCCCACGCGGGCCGCTGGCTCAGAGCACGTCGGCGGCGAGAGCGGCGCAGAAGTCGGCCCAGGGGGCGGCGGGGTAGCGGAGGTGCGAGAGGGCGGGGGCCTTGGAATCGCGGATGGCGATGGCGCAGGGGAGGCGGGCGGCTTCGACGCACTGTTCACCGCCGCTGCTGTACGAGGACGCGAACCAGGTGAGGCGCGAGTTGGTCATGTCGTTCCCCTCGGCGTGAACTAGACGCCTGCGCAGTGTCGTTGGCGCCACCCCGTATCGCCATGACAGCACCCGCATGGGCAATCGGCACCGGTGTCCCGCATACGTGGGGCGGGAGTGGGGGAATGACATGACGGTGGGCCCTCCTCGCTTGATCCGAGGAGGGCCCACCGTCATGTGGTGCGGTGATCAGAGGGCGCCGGAGACGACCCCTTCGCAGAACGCCGTCCACTGCGAGGTGCCGTAACTGAGAGGGGCGCGGGAGATGTCCTTCGAGTCGCGGATGGCGAGTCCACCAGACACGTAAGCAGCTTCCACACAGTTGTTCGCTGCGTTGCTGTACGAGGACTTGAACCAATCGGCGCCAGAGAGGCTGGTGGTCGGAAGAGGTGCTGTCACGTGTCCATTCCGTTCATGATGCTTCTGATCTTCAAGCGTGAGTCGTCCACGGACAGAGCGGCGGCGACTACACGGGCGAAGGCGTCCTCGAACACCTTCACGTCTTCGGTTCCCTCGACGAAGTGACTTCCTTGCAGGTTCTCCAGGTTGACCACCGTCGGCCAAGGGGCTGGGAAATGGACGACCTCCATCACGCCGACCAGGCCGGGACTGGCTGTCCCCTTGAGATCCAGTACCTGAATGGTGACATTCGGCAGATCCGTCATGTCGAGCAGGTGTCGTAGCTGCTCACGCATCATGTGGGGCTGCTCGACCGAGGTCATGTGCAGCGCCGCTTCGTGAATCACGGCCCACAGCTTCAAGGGCGCCTGACCGCCCGAGCGCGTGGTCAGTATGGCTTGGCGCGCCCTGCGCAGCTCCGCCAACGCGTGTACCTCGTCCTGCGCCAGAGTGAGCCCCGTGGCAGCGATGATCTCTCGGGCGTAGCCGCCGGTCTGCAACAGCCCGGGAATCAGTCCAGGTGCAGTGACCTGCTCCAGCTCGGCGTCAGCCTCCAGATCGAGGAAGTCCCGGTACGAGTCGGTGACCACGTCCCCGTACGGCCGCCACCACCCTCGCTTACCCGCGTCCTTGGCCAGGTTCGTCAGCGCTGTCACGACCTGCGGGTCCTCCGCGCCGAAGAGCTTGAGCAGCGACTCGACCTCCTGGGGAGTCACCCTCCCCTTCGCGTTCTCGACGCGCGAGTACTTGCTCTCGGCCCAGCCCATCGCCTCGGCCGCCGCGCGGCTCTCCAGGCCGGCAGCGGTGCGACGCCTTCGCAGCTCATTGCCCAGTCGCCTGCGGCGCAGGGTGGGGACGGCCCTCTGGTTCGGCATGTGGTGCTGACACCTCCGGTGGGTGAGCGGGCACAGGTGAAGTCTGCCAGCTACGGGGTGTGTTGACGAACCGATAGGTGGCTCCGCACCCCCGCTGGTGCTGAATGTACCGCGCCGGGTGCCGCAATCGAGCAACCGAATATTCCATCGATTTTGAATTTAGGTGACTCACTTGCCGGTTACGGGTGCGGCACGACACACTCTTCTTGCGGATTCCGTGACGGGGCGAGCGCGCTCAGTGAGGGAAGTCCGTGTGTCTCGGCCTTCTCACCTGCAAGTCGAGGTCCTCACATGCACCTGAACCCCACCCCCAGCACTCCGGCCGCCGGAGGCGGGCCCCCCGCCCGCCCACGCCCCTTCGTCCCGCTACCTCACCCGAACGGCGTACGGCTGACCGCCGAGGAGCGGAACGGCGTGAACGAGTACGACGACCTCGCCCCCTGCGCGGACCGCGCCCCCGGCGCCTTCGCCTCCGGCGTCGGCGTGCCTGCTTACAACGAAGTGCTGCCCCGTATCGGCGAGTCGGCGGCTCCGGCGCGGCGGCTGGTCCGCCTGGCGCTCGCCGTGTGGGGGCTCGACGCGCTCGCGGACTCCGCCACGCTCGTCGTGTCGGAGCTCGTCGCGAACGCGGTCACGCACGCGCGGGGCGAGGCGATCCGGGTCGTGGTGGCGCGACTTGACGGGAGAGGTGTGGAGATCGCGGTCTCGGACTCGTCGCGGGCGCGCCCCGTGCTGCGCCGGGCGGGACTCGAAGCCCTCGACGGGCGGGGGCTGTTGCTCGTCGAGACGTACGCGACGCGGTGGGGAACGGAGCCGAAACCGTGGGGGAAACGGGTGTGGGCGGAGGTACGGGGATGAGCACGACGTCCACTGAAGAGTGCGCCCGCTGCGCCGAGTTGCGGCGTGCCGAACGCGCCGCCGAGGCGGCGGGAGACCACTCCCGCGCCGCCGACTGCCGCGTCCTCATCAAGCGGCACCCGCACGGGGGAGAGCGCGTCGCGCAGTAACTCGGACGCCTCACGCGGAGGAGGTCCGGCCCCAGCCCTCCCCCGTCGCACCAAGCGGTGAAACCCGTCGAAGCCGCCTACGGGGCCAGGAAACCGGTCACGGGCAGGGCCTTGTCCACGCGGGCCGCCGCCAGGTCCTCGTGGCGGATCACGAAACTCGTGGAGTACTCCTCGTAGAACCGGCCCTGCCTCATGAGCGCTGTCCATTCGCTCGTCAGCCGGTGCCGCTCACGCTCCAGCAGGGAAGGCCACTGCGCGATCGGGATGGCGGGGATCTCGCCCGCCTTCTCGCGTCCCGCGAGGGTCTGTTGCGCGATGCCGCTGATCACCTCGTCGTCGGCATACCCGCCGAGGACGAGGAAGGCGTCGCCCGGCCAGAGGTCACGGGCGAGGGTGCGGAGTTCGTGCGCGTGCGGCAGGTCGCGCTCCATGTACTGGAACAACTCCTGCTGGAAGGACGACATGTCCTCGTACTCGAGATCCTCCCAGTACTCGTGCCAGTCCTCGTCCTCGCTCTCCTGGAGCCAGAGGGGCAGCTCTGCTCTCAGTTCGGCGCGGACGTCCTGATGGTCGTGCACCCATACGGAGTGGGGCGGTGGCGCGGGCGCTGTCCCGGTCCCGTCCGGGACGTACACGACGCGCGCGTATCTTCCGGTGGTGTCCTCGTGGTCCCGCTCCTGGTCCACGAAGAAGAGCAGCGTGCCATCGTCCGGTATGGCGGAGCCGTCGATTCCCGGCAATGCCCCGCAGTCGACGGAGAGGAGCAACGGCAAGGGGATGTCCCCGGCGGACGGCCACTCCATGCCCACCGGCAGCCGGGGCAGCCCGCCGAGCCGCCCGACCGCAGGCCCCTCGCCCGCCGGCGTCAAGCCGATGGCTACCCGAAGGTGCCGGCCGAAGCTGCTGATCTCCTCGTCCGGGATGCCCAGTTCAAGGGCTGCCCGGCGAAACTCGCGCTGGTGATCCATGGCGGAGACGATAGGGCCGCCGGCACTCGCCCGCCGAAGCCGTCCAGGGTCGTCCGCCCTCGGTGAACCCGCCCCCGGCCGGGCCGCGCGGCTCGTAGCGTGCCCGTATGACAGAGATCCGCACGCGCGCCGTCACGTACGCCGCAGACGGGCTGGACATGACCGGGTACCTCGCGCTTCCGGGCGGTTCGGGGCCGGGGCCCGCCGTCTTGATCGGGCCCGAGGGGCCGGGGGTCAGCGACGTCGAGCGGGGCCGGGCGGAGGCGCTGGCCGAACTCGGTTACGTGGCGCTGGCGTTCGACCTGCACGGGGGGCGGTACTTCCGGGAGCCCGAGGACATGAACGCGCGCTGCCTGCCGCTGCTCGCCGACGCGGGGCGGCTGCGCGGCATCGGGCGGGCGGCGCTCGACGTCCTGACCGCGGAGCCCCGTACGGACGCCGGACGGATCGGTGCGATCGGGTACGGGACCGGTGGGGCCGTCGCGCTCGAACTCGGGCGTGACGGGGCGCCGTTGAAAGCCATCGGCACGATCAACGCGCTGATGACGGGCGGCGTCGCCGAGTCGGCCCGCATCCGCTGTCCGGTCTGGGCCGGGGTGGGCTCCGAGGACCCGATCATGACGCCCGCCCGGCGCGAAGCCTTCACCACCGAACTCCAACAGGCCGCCGTCGACTGGCGCCTCACCGTCTACGGCGGCGCCCACCACGCCTTCCCCTACCCACCGGTCGACCACCCCACGGTCCCGGGCGTGGCCTTCCACCCGGCCCACGCGGCCCGCGCGTGGCGGGACGTGGTGGCCCTGCTCGGGGAGTGCGTGCCGGTGGACAACTGAACGGTCTCAGCGGCCCGCCCCGCCTCGTTGGGCCTTCACCAGCGCGTGCACGAGCGTCGGCACGGAACTCGACGGATTCGGCGGGACGTGGGCGTACACGATCGGCTCGCACGTGGCAGCGCGGGTCAGGGCGGTGGCGTAGGCCGCGTACGGAAAGTCCGCGGGGATGTTCTTGTCCACGAAGCCTCGCTTGCCCAAGAGCTTCTTGAGTTCGGCGCCGTCGATCCACCCTGTCCTGTGCTCGAAGTGCCACAGAAGCCAGATCTCGAAGCACGGCGCGCTGATCGCCACGTCGATGCCGAGGTCCCGCGCCTCCTTGCACGCACGCGGCAACGTCTCGTGCCGGTCCACGTCCACCACGCACCACACCTCGTCGAACGGGTCCCCGCCGTTCCGCTCCGCCCTTCGCCGGCGCTCCGCCTCCCTCACCACTGCGGCGGGGTCCCTGCCGATCCCGACCGGCTTGACCTTGACCACCTGGACCGCCTTGGCGTTGAGGAGCGCCGCGAAGTTCTCGAAGTACTGCGGTTCGGTCCTCGTTCCCTCGGTGACGATGAGGAACTTCCGGTTCTCCTGGCGGCGAGCCCGTGGTTTGGAAATCCGCCGGCCCCCTCGGATCTCCCGCCGGCTCACGAGGCGGGCTCCGCGAGGGCGGCATGCAGTTCTTCCCAGGCGAGCGCCGGGACGGCGCCGTAGCGGCCACCGAGGTAGCGGCGCTCGATGTTCTGGTCCTTCTTCACCGGGAAATCGGTGAGGGGGTAGAGGTCCGTGACTCCGTTCCCGCCCTTCTCCGCGAACCAGACCTCCTCGGTGTCCAGGCTCTCGCCCGCGAGGTGCCCCATGAGCGAGGTGTCGTGCGAGGTGAAGATCAACTGAGCACCACGCGGATTGATCTCGGGGGACTTGAAGAAGGAGATGAGGGCGGAGGCGAGGCGGGGGTGGAGGCTGGCGTCGAGCTCGTCCACGAGCAGCGTTCCGCCGTGCCGGATCTCGCGCAGTGCGGGCAGTGCGAGGGCGAGCCAGGCGACGGTGCCGCTGCTCTCGTCGGCCAGCTCCAGCCTGCGGGGGGTGGTGTCCTCGCCCGCGCCGTGCCAGAAGGTGATGCGCTTGTCCCGCTGGCCGAGGACTCCCGCGAGGGCGCGCTTGTCGAAGCTGTCGTCCCCGGTCGCAAGAGGCGCCAGTGCGTCCCGCGATTCCCACGTGGGCTCGCGCTCCTCCAGACTCACCCTCGCGATCCCCAGGTCGGCGAACCGCAGAAGGCTCTGTGCCTGCCGGACGTACCCCTCCTCTTCCAGCCACTTCCTCACAAGGAGCATGCGCCGGGTCTGGTTGCCCTCGGAGAAGTCCGCGAACACGACGTGCCGGCTGATGCGGTGGTAAAAGGGCTTCAGGTAGGGGTGGTTGGCCATCGACGCGACCGAGAGGAAGAGGTTCTTCCCGCTCATGAGCCGCGAGATGCGCACGTTCTCCCCCTTCAGGTGCCGGCTGAAGGAGATGTCCTCCGGGTCCGGTCCCGTCCGCTCGAACAGCATCCGGCGGCGGCCCTCGGGAAAATTGCTCAGCCACTCCGAGACGATGCCCTCCGCCCGAAGCTCGAAGCCGTAGACGTGGCGGACGCCCCCGACCGTGAAGTCGAACTCGTAGGCCGAGGTCGCCGAGGCCGAGCCGCCGTCGAGCAGGAAGGGCCTGTGGGGGATGGCCCGGCGGTCGCTCCACGACGCGGAGTCCCTGATGACCGAGACAGCGAACGCCATCGCGTCCAGCACCGTCGTCTTCCCCGACGCATTCGCCCCGAACAGCCCCGCCACCCGGTTCGTGACCGCCCCCCAGTCGCCGTCCTTCGGACGCACCGCGTCGAAGCCGGACCGGGTCAGCACGAGTTCCGTCGTGTCCCGCAGGGCCTTGTGGTTCGTCGCACGGAATCTCAGCAGCACCTGTGCACGCTCCCAGGCTGTCGTTTCACCCTGTCTCAGGACGGTAATCGTCCCACAAGCTTGTCAAAGCGTATGTGAGAGTCCTTCGGTGCCGGGAACAGACTCCGCAGCACGAGGGCCCCGCACCCCCGCCGAAGCGTGAGGGTACGGGGCCCGTACGGCCGGCAGGGGCTCTGCGTCGTTACTTCACCACCGTGATCCGGTCCGCCTTCGGCGGGGACAAGGGGGTGGCCGCCGACGAGTTGGCCGTCAGGTAGTCGTTGAACGCCTTCAGGTCGTCGCTGCCGACCAGGGGGGTCGTGCCCTTGCCCAGGGACGTGAAGCCGTCGCCTCCGCCGGCGAGGAAGCTGTTCATCGCCACGCGGTAGGAGGCCGCCGGGTCGATCGGGTCGCCGTTCAGGCGGATCGAGGACGTGTCGACGCGGGACGCGCCCGACTTCGTCAGGTCCAGCGTGTACGTCAGCCCGTCCGAGACCTGGAGGATCTTCGGGGACGCCTCGTTCGGGCCGCTGACCTGTTCCTGGAGCGCGCTCACGACCTGCGCGCCGGTCAGCGTCACCAGGTTCACCGTGTTGCTGAACGGCTGCACCGTGAACGCCTCGCCGTACGTCACGACGCCGTCCCCCTCCGCCCCGCTCGCCGCGTGCACGAGGTCCGCGCGGATGCCGCCCGGGTTCATGAGCGCGAGCGACGTGCTCGGGTCGAGGGTCTTCGCGTGGGCCAGCTGGGCGTCGGCGATCAGGTCGCCGAGCGGCTGTTCCGGGCCCGTACCGCGCGGGACGTCCGCCGAGATCCAGCCCACCGCCTGGTTCGCGACCGGGGCCGCCAGGGTGTTCCAGCGGCTGATGAGGGCCGTCATGTCGGCGGCCTTCGGCTGCGTGCGGCTCACCACGTGGTTCGCGGAGTCCACCTTCGTACGGACGATGTCCTGCGTGCGGCGGTCGTACGTGAGGGTGGTGTCCGTGTAGAGGCGGCCGAAGGACGAGGCCGAGGTGACCAGGCGCGGGTTCCCGGCCGGGTCGGGGATCGTGCACACGTACGCGTTGTGCGTGTGGCCCGTCACCAGCGCGTCCACCTTGGGCGTGATGCCCTTCGCGATGTCGACGATCGGGCCCGAGATCCCGCCGCCCGCCGCGGGCGAGTCGCAGTCGTAGTTGTACGCGCCGTTCGCGGGCAGCCCGCCCTCGTGGATGAGCGCCACGATCGACTTCACGCCCTGCTTGTCGAGCTCCTTCGCGTACTTGTTGATCGTCTCGACCTCGTCGTGGAACTTCAGCCCCTTGACGCCCTCCGCCGTGACGATGTCCGGCGTGCCCTCCAGCGTGACGCCGATGAAGCCGACCTTCACGCCGTCCTTCTTCCACACCCAGTACGGCTTCAGGAGCGGCTTCCCGGTCTTCTCCTTCGTCACGTTCGCCGTGAGGTAGGGGAAGTCGGCGCCCTGGAACTTCTTGCCCTTCTCGTAGCAGCCGTCGTCCGGGTGGCACCCGCCGTTCTGCATCCGGGACAGCTCGGTGGCGCCCTCGTCGAACTCGTGGTTCCCGACGCTCGTGACGTCGAGATCGAGCTTGTTCATCGCCTCGATCGTCGGCTCGTCGTGGAAGAGGCCGGAGAGCAGGGGGCTCGCGCCGATGAGGTCCCCGGCCGCCGCCGTCACGGAGTACGGGTGGCCCTTGCGGGCGGTGCGGAGCGAGGAGGCGAGGTACTCGACGCCACCCGCCGCGACCGTCTTCGTCGTGCCGTCCGGCTGGAGTTCGGAGACGGAGCCGGAGGAGCCGGCGGGGGTTTCGAGGTTGCCGTGGAAGTCGTTGAAGGAGAGCAACTGGACGTCGACGGTACGGGGGTTGGGGGCGTGGTGGCCGTGGTGGCCGTGGCCCGGCCTGCCGTGCGAGGTGTGACCGTGGCCGTGCGCCGCCGCCGGGCTCGCCGCCGTCAGCGCGGCGACGGTGGCCAGACCGGCGGCAACCGTCAGCAGACGGCGGCCTCTTCGGGGCGGGCGGGGCGGTGTGGCGGGCATAGGGGTCCCCTCGTGCGCTCGGGAGTTCGCGGAGATTCGCTGTGCGGAGCCTGTACGGACACGGTGCCCGTACGGGCGGCAGGATACGGTCAACGCGCGTAGCGTGGCGAGGGATTGGGTGACGGGGAGCTGTACGGCTCAGAAACCGTCGGGACACCACGGACGGCGGGCCGTGCGCAGCACCCGCTCCGCGCGGGCGGCGGCGCCTTCCGCGCGCTCTTCGAGCAGCCCCGCCTCCGCCAGTGCGAGCGGCGAGCCGTCGCCGAGCCAGAGCCGGGCCAAAGCCGCGACGTCGAGCGTGAGTTCGGGCTCCTGCTCGGTCCGCTCGGCCCGCCCCGTACCGTCCGCGTCCGCCGTCAGCCGGTACGTGCCGCCCGCCGGGCCGCTCGCGTCCGTGACGCCGAGGACGAGGCTGCCGGGAGCCTCGTACGTACGGGCCCCGAAGGCGGCGGGGACGTCGAGGAGGCGGACCCACAACCCGTCGTGCTCGCGGGCCTGTTCGGCCGCGCGGGGGTCCGGGAGGAGCAGCGGGAGCAGGTCGTCGGGAGCGCGCTCGCCGGTCTCTACGCGCGCGACGTGGTCGATCGTGCACAGGTACGTCCACAGCGCGCGCTCGGCGGCCGGGCTCGTGGCGATCAGGTCGTCCACCGTGGCGGTCCGGGTCGCGTGGGCGGCCACGTACGTGAGCAGCCCCTCCGTCGTGCCGTCGGCGCCCCGGTAGCGCACGTGCAGCGGCTCGTTCCAGCCGGGCGCGCGGTAGCCGGTCCCGGTGAGCTTGTGCCACCAGCGCGTGTCGCGGTCGACGGCGCCCGCGCGCGTGGGCAGGAACCGGGCGTGCAGCTGGGGGCCTTCGGCGAGGACGGCCGCCGCGTCCACGACGTCGATCCGGCCGCCGCCGAGCGGGAGCGGGGCGTGCCGGTCGATGCCGGTGCGCGCGAGGTCGATGGTCCGCTCGACGGAGTGGCTCGCGGGGGCGAAGCCGAACCGGCCGTAGATGCCGTACTCGGAGGCGCGCAGCGTGGCGACGGCATCCCCGCGCGCCTGCGCGGCGGCGAGGTCGGCGGCCATCATGCGGCGCAGGATGCCGCGCCTGCGGTGGGTCGCGGCGACCGAGACGGCGCTGATCGCGTTCGCCCGCACCGCCCTGCCACCGACCGCGGTGACCTGCTGCGAGAAGGACCGGAAGGTGCCGACGCACGCGCCGTCGTCGAAGGCACCGCTGCGCCGCCACTCGGCGGGAGCGGCGGCGAGGTCGGCGAGTTCGTCGGCCGACGCGGTGGGGGTTTCGAGGAAGGCGGTACGCACCACCTTGGCCCAGGCGGCGAGTTCACCGGGCCCGGTCAGGGGACGTATGTCGAGAGGCATGAGGGCAGGCTAGGCGGGGGTGCGGGTGGGACGCACGCCGGTTTACGGGCGCGCCCCACCCCACGCCGGACGCGTCAGGCGAGGCCGTTGAGCAGCCACCACTCGCCGTCGCCGCGCACGCCGCCCGCCAGCTTGCCGTTGCCGAGGCCCTTGTACGTGACGAGCCAGCCCGGATTGCCGTCGAAGCCGTCGAGCACGTACTTCTCGTTGGTCACCGTGACGAGGTCGGGGCGGCCGTCGCCGGAGATGTCGCCGATTCCCACGATGTCCTCGCGCGCGTTCCAGCCGCCGGTGCCGATCAGGACGCGGGAGCCGAGGGCGGAGGCGCGGCCCGGGTAGAGCCACAGCTTGCCCGTGGCCTTCTCGCGCGCGTACAGGTCGGGTCGCCCGTCGCCGTTCGCGTCGCCCACGCCGACCAGCTTGTTCATGGCGTTCCAGCCGCCGTTGCCGATGAGCTTGCGCGTGCCGAGGCCGCCCTTCGACGTGCCCGGGTACAGGTAGAGCTTGCCCGTCGAGGTCTGCACCGCGACGAGGTCGGCGCGCTTGTCCCCGGTGAGGTCGCCCACGGCGGTGATCGTGTTCATGCCGTTCCAGCCACCGTTCCCGATGAGCTTGCGGGTGCCGAGGCCCCCGTCGCCCTTGCCGGGGTAGAGCCACAGCTTGCCCGTGGACTTCTCGCGCGCCACGAGGTCCTCGCGCCCGTCGCCGCTGAAGTCGCCGTGCCGGGTCAGGGCGCTCATGCCGTTCCAGCCGCCGTTCCCGACGAGCCGCCCGCTGCCGTCGCCCGGCGAGAACCACAGGCGCCCGGCCTTGTCGCGGGTGAGGAGGTCGGCCCTGCGGTCGCCGTTGAGATCGCCGAAGCCGAGTGCCTTGGACGATTTCTCGCTGAACCAGGTGGGGTAGGCGGTCCCGGCGCACTCGCGCTCGGTGGCGACGAGCTTCACGGAGTTGACCGTGTGGCTCGTGCCCCCGTGCCACTCCCCCGAGGTCCCGGGGTCGTCCGGGAAGTAACCCTTCGCGATCTCGTAGTTCTTGGCGCTGTACTCGCAGGCGATCAGTTTGGTGCGGTTGCTGAACGAGTGGAGCTTGTTGGCCCAACTGCTCCCGAAGTCCTTGGCGCTGGTCTTCGTCTTGTACGGCGTGCCGGTGGCGTTCTTGCTCTTCCAGCCGCACCAGTACCCGGCCGGGCAGTTGGTCCCGCCCGCCGCGGCGGCGGGCGCGGCCGTCGCGGTGACCAGGCCCGTACCGGCGAGCGCGAGACCCGCGAGCGTCGCGAGTCCCCTGATGAAACGCTGTCGCATATGGCTTCCCCTCCCTGCGCGGACCGGCGACGACGCCGCCGGTCCCCGGGGCACTTTACGGGCAGCCGCGCACGGGATCTTCACCGGTCGCCCACAACTGGAACCGGGGGAAGGGCAGGTGGCCTCAGAACGTCGCCCGTACCTCCCCGACCACCACGGACCCGCCCGTCAGCGGGACTTCGCCGATGCGGTCCACCACCGGGTCGTCCACGTCGAGGAGTTCGAGGGCACGGGCGAGGACGGCGCGCAGGGCGCGGCCGCCGCCGTCGTCGATCTTGAAGGCGAGCGCGGAGCCGTCGGGGAACGCGACCGCCTGGACGGCCTCCGCGCCCATCTTGGA
This sequence comes from Streptomyces sp. SID11385, assembly GCF_010548245.1. Classification (GTDB taxonomy): domain Bacteria; phylum Actinomycetota; class Actinomycetes; order Streptomycetales; family Streptomycetaceae; genus Streptomyces. The sequence continues at coordinate 1,230 of NZ_JAAGLR010000941.1, read as the reverse complement.
GAGGACGCCGGGGACGGCCCGCATGAGCCACGTGTCCGGGCGGCGGGTGCCCGCCACGTACTCCGGGTGCGCGCGCATCGCGGCGGCGACGCGGCCCTCGGCGCTCGACGGGTCGGCGAGGACGAAGGAGCGGAAGGCGCGCGCGAGGCCGGTGAGGCTGAGCGCCATGAGCGGGGCGCCGCAGCCGTCGATGCCGAGCGCGGAGATCTCCTCGCCCGCCGCCTCCTCGACGCAGTCGCGGACGAGGAGCTGGAGCGGGTGCCCCGGGTCGAGGTACGAGCCGGTCGGCCAGCCGTTCGCCCGGCAGGCGGCGAGCATCGCGGTGTGCTTGCCGGAGCAGTTCATGGTGATACGGGCCCTGACCTCGCCCGCCGCGAGGTACGCCTCGGCCTCCTCGGCGTCGAGCGGGAGATCGGGCGGGCACTGGAGCTGCGCCGGGTCAAGTCCGTGCTCGTCGAGCATCGTCCGAACGAGCGAACGGTGAAAGGGCTCTCCGGAGTGACTCGCCGCCGCGAGGGCGAGCCGGGGGCCCTCCAGATCGAGACCGGCACGCAGCACGGCCGCCGCCTGCATCGGCTTGTTCGCCGAGCGCGGGTAGACCGGCGCGGCCGGATCGCCCAGGGCGGTACGGACCGAGCCGTCCGGGGCGAGCAGGACGAGGCTGCCGCGGTGCCTGCTCTCGGGGAAGCCGGACCGTACGACCTCGGCGAGTACGGGGGCGACGACAGAGTGCGACGGGGTGGTGCTCATGGGGGGTGCTACGGCCTTCCGGGCGGGCGGCCCGCCCCCTCGGACCCCGGCCGCCCGCCCGGGGAGGGCGGCACGGCCGGGGACGGCGGGATCACCGCCTCGTCACAGGAGCAGGTCGTCTACTTGCGCTTCTCCCTCACGGTACCTGCGGGCGATCTCCGCGCTGCACCCGTCAGCGGTGCGCTGGAGGGCGAGACGGCGGCGCGAGACGTCCGCCTCGTACGCGAGCAGGCGGGCCCGCCCGCGCGACAACTCCTCGTCGGTACGGGCCGCGAGGTCCGAGAGGGCGACCTCCTGGAGCATCGTCCCGGCGAGCCGGTCGGCCTCCTCGCCGTCCGGCGTCACGACGCCGAGATGCCGGGCCGAGGACCGGTGCCGGGGCGGCCCGTCCCGCAGGATGCCCGCGAGGCGCGCCACGACGTCGGCGTCCCCGGGGCCCGCGACGGCGGGGGGCGCGGGGCGCGGGACGGGGGGCGCTTG
>NZ_JAAGLR010001171.1 GCF_010548245.1 Streptomyces sp. SID11385 | reverse complement strand
CCGGTGCCCGGATGGTGCTCACCGACTCCGAACACGCCGGCGACACCTCGCTGTGGCTTGCCGTGACCGGCCGCGGCGACACCGTGTGCCTCGCCACCGACCTGGAACACGCCACCGCCGAGGCGGCCGCCGACGCCTGGACGCCGCCCCGCACCGGCCCGGACGACCTCGCGCTCCTGCAGTACACCTCCGGCTCGACCAGCAGACCGCGCGGCGTCATGGTCACCCACCGCAACCTCCTGGCGAACCAGGAGGCGCTGCGCAGGCTCCTCGCCACCTCGTCCGCAGACCGCTTCACCAGCTGGCTGCCGCACTACCACGACATGGGCCTCATCGCGCACATACTGCATCCGCTGTGGCTGGGCACCCTGAGCGTCCAGCTGCCGTCGGACTCC
>NZ_JAAGLR010001113.1 GCF_010548245.1 Streptomyces sp. SID11385 | reverse complement strand
CGCCCCGCGCGCCGCTCGGCGAGGCCCCCGCGACGCCCGCGAAGCGCTCCGCGTCCATCCCCGGGTACACCGTGCGCAGCTTCTCCGGGTCGGCGCCGCAGCGTTCCTGCCAGCGGCGGGCGTGGGCGTTGCCGGGGGTGACGAGGGACGCGGCGCGGTAGACGTCGGCGGCGAGGGCGCGGTGGAAGCCGCCGAGCACGGCGCGGACGGGGGCGCCGAGGGTGCGGGCGGTGGTCGCCTCGTCCTCGTCGAGGTGGCGGGCGCCGTCGAGGTAGAGGGTGCGCAGCCGGACGCCGTACTCGGTGACGAGGAGCGGGATGCCGTGCAGGTGGTGGGTGAGGAGCCCGGGGAGCGCGGCGATGCCGCCTGTCGTGGCGTGGCACAGGGCGACGCCGCCCAGTCCGTCCTCGTCGTACCAGTCGAGCGCGAGCGGGCGCAGCGCGCGTTCGAGGAGGTCGGCGACGAGGAGGAGGTCGGGGACGCGGGCGCGGCGCGCGGCGGGGACGGCGCCCGGGG
>NZ_JAAGLR010001082.1 GCF_010548245.1 Streptomyces sp. SID11385 | reverse complement strand
TCGCGGACATGCACGCCGTACGGGTGCTGCACCGCGACCTGAAGCCGGGCAACGTGCTCCTGGGCCCCGACGGTCCCAAGGTGATCGACTTCGGCATCGCCCAGGCCTTCGACGCCACCCAGCTGACCCGCACCGGTGTCGTCGTCGGCAGCCCCGGCTACATCTCGCCCGAACATGTCAACGGCTCGGCGGCGCTGGTGCCCG
>NZ_JAAGLR010001047.1 GCF_010548245.1 Streptomyces sp. SID11385 | reverse complement strand
CCATGTCGATGTTCACCGGCGACAAGAAGCAGGGCGGCAACGTCGTCACCACGCTCAACTCCGCCGCGCAGAAGGCCGCCTTCACGGGTCTCGGCGACAAGAAGGGCGCCGTCGCCGCCCTGGACCCGCAGACCGGCGCCATCCTGGCACTCGCCAGCACGCCCTCGTACGACCCGTCGACCTTCGCCGGCAACTCCGACAAGGACTCCAAGGCCTGGCAGGCGCTCCAGAAGGACAAGGACAAGCCGATGCTCAACCG
>NZ_JAAGLR010000999.1 GCF_010548245.1 Streptomyces sp. SID11385 | reverse complement strand
CTCCGCCACGCGCCGCAGCACGGTGTCGAAGCGGTCCGCGTGCGCGAGCAGCCCGGTCCGCGCGCCGTGCTCGTCGTGGTAGAGCGTCGCGAGCGGCAGCGGGACGGCACGCCACTCGGCGGCGGCGGCCGAGACGACGGCGTGGTGGGTACGGGCGAGCCGCTCCAGCTCGGCCGGATCGGCGCACCGCGCCCGCAGCGCCGCGTCGTCGTACCCGGCGGC
>NZ_JAAGLR010000968.1 GCF_010548245.1 Streptomyces sp. SID11385 | reverse complement strand
GGTGTTGCCGATGAGGCCGTAGGGCGCCGTGTCACCGCAGCCCTTGCTGTTCTTCGTCGACGGGATGGTGTCCAGTGCGGTGGGGGCGCTGGGCGGTGTGTTGTACGTGGTGGACATGACGGCGGACTTGGCGTCGAACTTCTTCCAGCCGTAGACGTCACTCTCGTTGTCCGCCGACAACTCCAGAGTGATGGAGTTCCACTTGCTGGAAGCCGCGTCCTGGGCGCCCTTGGTGACGTCGAACGCCAGGTTCCCGGCCGGGCAGCCCGAGCCCCATCCCTTGGCGTCAGTGGCGTCATCCATCTTCTCGCGGCGCGTGGGGCGGTTGTTCCAGGTCGTGGAGGCACCGATGACGGCGGTGCGCCACAGGTTGACCTTGCGCGCGGTGCATGACCAGGACCACGTGTTCTTGATCCGGAACGTGGACTTGGTGACCTGCTTGTTCGTGTCCCAGAGGTTTTTGGTGTTCATGCGGAAGTACGAGCGGGCCAGGCCGTTCGTCTCGTTCTCGTAGCCGGAGCGCGCCTCGTTGGTCGTCTTGCCCGAGCCGCCCCAGCCGGCGCCGTTGAAGAACGAGCTGTTGGGATACTTCTTGTACGCGATGGTCCAGGAGTAGCGGGAGCCGTCGACATAGGGGTCGATGTACACCGGGTACTGGGTCTTCTCACCGGTCAGCAGGTCTTGGTCCGGGTGAAGTCGCAGGTTGTCGCCGTCGATGCTCACGGGCATCGCCGCCTCGTTGGCGCCGTGCGGCGGTTCGAACTCACTCGTGTCGGCGGCGGGGCCCGTCTCCTCGGCGGTGCGGGCGGCGAGGGGGGCCGAGGCGGTGGTGCTGTCCCACATGCGGGGGGTGGGCGCGGTGAAGACGAGCTGCCCGGCGGGGTTGAGCGCACTCATGTTGCCGTGTTCGTCGGCCTGGAGTGAGACGCCGTCGGACTTGAGGGCGTAGGTGAGGTTCTTGAGGGCGGGGTCGGCGGCCGCCTCGGGCGTCTTGACGACAAGGAGCTGAGCGAAGCCGGTGGCTCCGGCCCGGAGCTTGAGGTCGACGTCCGGGAGTACGTCGGGGTACGTGGCGGTGTCCTCGGCGATTGTCGGCGAAGGCAGGGCCGCAGGCCACGTGAAGGTGAGTGTGCGGCCGTCCCGCGTGATCGAGGCGAGCGTACGGTCGCCGCCGCCCCCGAAGCGCATGCCGACGCTCGTCGCCTGCGGCTGGATCGCGCCGTCCGCCTCCCGGTGGAGCCGGGTGTCGATGTCGACGAACGCGCCGTTCTGCCGCGTCCACTGGGCGACGGCGTACCGGTCCTCGGTGAACGTTCCGTCAGGGTTGGCGAACACCTGTGACGTCTCGGTCCTGCGCGCGAGCACCTCCACCGACTCACCGCTGTCGGCCGCCCGCTGAGCCGCCTCGGCCTCCGGGCTGGCTGCGAGGCCCGGCCCCGGAGGGGCGGCTGCGGCGGTCGCTGGAATGGCTGCCGCTGTGAGCGCCGATGCGGCAACAAGAGGGAGGAGAAAGCGAGTTGCGGCTCTCTTTCGCCTCTCAAGAGTTCTCTTCATTACTTCTCCTATACGCAACCTTCACGAATGCGATCGCGGCGGACTTTACCTTCCCGGCGCAAGGGGAGTGCGGTCCATCCTGTTCAGTGGCGGTGACCTGACGCCCGATCGCGGCCGCTTTCTGGTGATTTTTGCATCGGGTATGACTCAAAAAACCAGGTCAGTAGCGTCAGTTGCTATCCCGCAGGAAAAGGTAACATTTCCGACATCGCAAGTGTGTGTCGCCTGAAATCAGATGAGGGGACCGCACCGTCTTCCGCGTACGCCTTTGCTGTTGCTAAATTCTCTGACTGCATATTGTGAAGAGGAAGGGTGTGTTGTGTTCGAAAGGCGAAGAGCCTCACGGGGCAGGGGCCGGGGCCCTGAAACGGCCCCGGGAAGACGCCGGCGACGGGCCAGATGGGTGGCCGGTGGCCTTGCCGGTCTGGTGGGCGCGGGACTCGTCGGAGGGCCGGTGGCCGAGGCGGCCGGGCTGGATCTGGTGGATCTCGCGCGACAGAAACCCGTGCCAACCGCAGCCGCCAAGACGCACGGCCTGCACGTGAAGGACGAGACGCGGGGGCGTGCGTGGAAGGCCCCGAAGGTTGCCTGGCCGAAGGCCGGTGTCGCCGCCGTCACGTTGCCCGAGACAGCACGGACACGCGTGAAGGCCGACGGGCTGCCGGTCGGGATGCAACGCGCCACGGCGAAGGCGGGGCCGAGCAAAGCTGATGTCCAGCTCCTGGACCGCGAGACGACGCGTCGCATGGGCATCGAGGGGATGGTCCTCGCCGTGCGGCCGACCTCGGGCGCGGCGGGCAAGGCCAACGTGCAGGTGGACTACAGCGCCATTCGTGGAGCGTACGGAGCCGACTGGGCCTCGCGTCTGACGCTGAAGCAGCTGCCCGACTGCGTGCTCGACGCACCGGATTCCGTCCACTGCGGCACGGGGAAAACACTCGACTCGGTGGTGAACGACACTGCCGCCGGCACTGTCTCCGGCGTCGTCGCCTTGGGCAAAGCCGCTGTGCACGCGCAGTCCGATCCGGTCGAAGCCGCGCCGTCCACGGCGCGCTCGGCTACGGGTCTTTCGGCCACGAGCGGTACGGTCCTGCTGGCCGCCACGGCGTCTGCGTCGGGTGCTTCCGGTGACTTCGGGGCCACGTCGCTGGCGCCTTCGTCGAACTGGTCGGCCGGCGGTTCCAACGGTGGTTTCTCGTGGTCGTACGACATTGACACCCCGGAGGTTCCCGGCGGTGTCGAGCCGGAACTGTCCCTGGGCTACAACTCGCAGTCGGTGGACGGCCGTACGGCGGCGACGAACAACCAGGCGAACTGGATCGGTGACGGCTGGTCGATGGAGCCGGGCTACATCGAGCGCCGGTACACCTCCTGCTCGGACGACGTGAAGGACGGCAACGGCACCGACAAGAGCGGTGACCAGTGCTGGAAGTCGGACAACGCGGTCCTGAACCTGGGCGGCCAGTCGAACGTGCTCGTCAAGGACGACACGAGCGGTGAGTGGCACCTGGAGAGCGACGACGGCACGAAGATCGCCAAGCTCAGCAGCACGGACCGGGGCAACGGCGACAACGACGGCGAGTACTGGCGGGTGACCACGCCGGACGGCACGCGCTACTACTTCGGCTACAACCGCCTGCCCGGCTGGAGCACCGGCAAGCCCGAGACGAACTCGACGTGGAACACGCCGGTGTTCGGCAACCAGAAGGGCGAGCCCTGCCACGCGGACGCGTACAAGGACTCGTGGTGCCAGCAGGCGTGGCGGTGGAACCTGGACTATGTCGTGGACCCGCACGACGACGCGATGGCCTACTACTGGCAGAAGGAGACCAACTTCTACGGCCGCAACGTCAACCCGGACACGGGTGCCTCGACGGGGACCACCTACGACCGGGGCGGGTGGCTCGACCACGTCGACTACGGACTGCGCTCCGACACGGTCTACAGCAAGAAGGCCGCGGCGAAGGTCGCATTCACGACGTCGGAGCGATGCCTGAGCGACTGCGGCACGTTCGATTCGGCGCATGCGAAGAACTGGCCGGACGTCCCGTTCGACCGGTACTGCAAGAGCGGTGAGGAGTGCAAGGACCGGTACTCGCCGTCGTTCTGGACCCGCAAGCGGCTCACGAAGATCGACACCTCTGTCCTCGTAGGCGACGCCTACAAGCCGGTCGACTCCTGGGCGCTGGCCCACCAGTTCCCCTCGACGGGGGACGGTTCGTCCCCCGCGCTCTGGCTTGCCTCCATCCAGCGCACGGGCCACACCGGCACGGGTGACGTTACTCTGCCGAAGGTGACGTTCAAGGGGCAGCAGCTCGCCAACCGCGTCGAGGGAGCCACGACCGGCGGCCGCCCCGACCCCGTACCGCCGCTGGTGCGCTACCGCGTCTACGCGGTGAACACGGAGTCGGGTTCGACGCTCGGTGTCACGTACTCGGCCCCCGACTGCAAGCCGGGTGACATGCCGAAGCCGGAGTCGAACACCCGGCGTTGCTACCCGGTCATCTGGTCGCCACCCGATTCCCCGGGAGCGGAGTACGAGCCGTACCTTGACTGGTTCCACTCCTACGTCGTCACCCAGATCCTGGAGAGCGACAACACCGGTGGCGCTCC
>NZ_JAAGLR010000938.1 GCF_010548245.1 Streptomyces sp. SID11385 | reverse complement strand
GACCGCCGCGAGCCGCAAGGGCTCCGGGTCGGGCGCCCCGCGCGCGTCGAGACTCGCGTGCGCACACGGCTCGTCCGCCGTGAGCGTCCCCGTCTTGTCGACGCACAGCACCTCCACCGCGCCCAGGTCGTGCAGCGCCGAGGGCCGGCTGACGATCACCCCGTGCTCGGCCGCGAGCCGCAGCGCCGCCCGCGCGGGCGCGAGCGTCGCCACCACCGGCAGCATCTCCGGGGTGAGGCCCACCGCGACCGCGACGGCGA
>NZ_JAAGLR010000903.1 GCF_010548245.1 Streptomyces sp. SID11385 | reverse complement strand
GACCGGCAGAGAGCAGGAACCGATCCCAACCCCCCTCACCCCGACGCAACGACCCAACCGCAACAGCCTGACCCTCAACCCCCACAGCCTCAAACGTCTCCTGCAACCCCACCGTCAACACCGGATGAGGAGAACACTCCACAAACCCAGTAAACCCATCCGCAAGCAACAGCCGCACCGTCTCCTCGAACTCAACCGTCTGCCGCAAATTCCGGAACCAATACTCCCCA
>NZ_JAAGLR010000873.1 GCF_010548245.1 Streptomyces sp. SID11385 | reverse complement strand
AGGCCGCGGCCGTCGTCGCGCACGGCGAGGACGAGGCGGCCGGTGGCCTGCTCGGTGCCGTACCGGAGCGTCACGCGCGCGGCCCCGGCGTGGCGGGCCGTGTTCTCCAGGGCCTCGGCGGTCACAAGGAGGAGCGTGCGGGCCGTCGCGGCATCGAGCAGGGGAGCCGGGCCCGCGCAGGTACGGGTGGCGGGGGTGCCGGT
>NZ_JAAGLR010000807.1 GCF_010548245.1 Streptomyces sp. SID11385 | reverse complement strand
CTGCGCGACCCCGACGGCATCGCCGTGCGGACAGCGGACACGGCCCTCGCCTTCGGTGAGCTGGACGCGCTGACCGATCGTGTCGCCGCCTGGCTGCGGCGGCAGAACGGGGGCCGGAGCGGTGTACGCACCGGCGTCGCCCATGTCCTCGACCCGGTCTTCGTCGCCACCTACTACGGCACGGTCCGCAGCGGTGCGACGGCGGTGCTGGTCAACCCGCTGATGGGGGAGCACGGGCTGCGGCACGTCTTCGCCACCG
>NZ_JAAGLR010000774.1 GCF_010548245.1 Streptomyces sp. SID11385 | reverse complement strand
GGCCCGCGCGGGGCTCGGGACGAGGTGGTGCGGGGCGTGCCGGGTGTCGCGCAGCGTCTCGTCGACGACGACGGTGAGCCCGCCCCCGGCCGCCGCTTCGAGGGCCGCGTCGACCGCCTCGGGCTCGGGCACGGTCCCGGTCGGGTCGTCGACGAGGCCGAGGACGAGCACGCGCGGATCGCCGCCCTCGCGCCGCACCCGCCGTACGGTCTCCAGGAGCGCGTACGGGTCCGGGACGCCCCCGTACTCCGCCGGGGTGGGCACGGGGTGGGCCGTGCGCCCGAGCAGCCGGGCCTGCGGCAGCCACCAGGCGGCGCAGGGACGCGGTACGAGGACGTCGCCGCCCCGGGCGGCGAGCAGCGCGAGGAGCAGCGCGGCCCCGCCCGGCGCGAGCAGCA
>NZ_JAAGLR010000743.1 GCF_010548245.1 Streptomyces sp. SID11385 | reverse complement strand
CCGCGCTCGTGCCGAGGCCCGCCGCGAGCGGGAGCCGGGCGCTCGCCCGGCGCTCCAGACGCCCGGCCGCCGCGCTCGCGGGAAAGCCCATGAGCGTGCCGGGCAGGAGGAGCAGCCCCGCGACGGTCACCGAGACGCCGAAGCCGTACGGGACGAGCCGGGCCCGCGCGTCCGGCACCCCGGCGGGCAGCTCGGCGAGGCGCGGGATCAGCACGTAGAAGACGAACTGCACCGCGCCGAGCAGGAAGGCGCCCAGGTGGGCGAGTGCGAGGCCGGGCCCGAGCAGCAGTGGCAGCGGCACGAGCGGGTGCGCGGCGCGCCGCTCCCACGTGAGGAACAGGGCGGCGCACAGCGCGAATCCCGCGAAGAGTCCGAGCACCTCGGCCGAGGCCCAGCCCACGCGCGGGCCCTCGGTGAGCGCGAGCAGCACGGCGGCGAAGGCGAGCCCGAGCAGCGCCGTGCCGGGCAGGTCGAGCCCGCCGCCGCCCGCCCCCGCGCCGCGCGGTATCCAGCGCACCACGGCGAGGCCCG
>NZ_JAAGLR010000680.1 GCF_010548245.1 Streptomyces sp. SID11385 | reverse complement strand
ACTCGTAGGCGAACGTGGGGGTTCCGGCCGCCGTCGCCGCTTCCGCGAGGGCCCGGCTGCCCGCCCGGAAGAGCGCCGCGCCCCGCACGGCCGCGCGCGTCTCGCCCGGCGTGGCGTCCGGGCGGGCCTCGGCGTAGTGGGCGAGGAGGCGCGCGGGGTCGGGGTGCGCGGCGCGCGCGGTGGCGAGGACATCGGCGGCGGTGTCGCTCGTGTGCGTACCGAAGGGGACCGAATAAAGGTTGCCCTCCTCGGAGTTGGTGCCGATGAGGAGGCCGGGCGCGGGCGTGGCGAGCGCGTGGGCGGGCTGGGTGTCCAGGACCGGGCCGAACGGGCTCAGGCCGAGGAGCGGGTCGCGGTGGCGCGCGGTACGGAGGTCGAGGCCGCCGAGCCGGGAG
>NZ_JAAGLR010000647.1 GCF_010548245.1 Streptomyces sp. SID11385 | reverse complement strand
AACCGACGCCCGTACGGGGCCCCGCACGGTCCCGTACGGCACAGAGGGCGGGGCCCGCCCGGGATGCGCGCCCGGGCGGGCCCCGCCGCCACCCCACCCCGCGCGCCTCAGCCCACGATCTCCCGCGCCTCCTTCAGGAACCGCTCGCTCGTCCCCCGGTCCCGCACCGCCACCCGCAGCCACTCCTCCCCGAGCCCCGGGAACGTGTCCCCGCGCCGCACCGCCCACCCCGCCGCCCGCAGCCGCTCCCGCACCCGCGCCGCCCCCGGCAGCCGCACCAGCAGGAACGAGGC
>NZ_JAAGLR010000618.1 GCF_010548245.1 Streptomyces sp. SID11385 | reverse complement strand
GCGGCCCGGCTGGGCCTTGAGGTCCGGATCGAGGACGGGCTGCGCGAGACGGACTTCGGCGCCTGGGAGGGCCTGACGTTCGGCGAGGTCAAGGAGCGGTACGGCGCCGATCTGGACGCCTGGCTGGCCTCCGCGAAGGCGGCCCCCACCGGCGGCGGCGAGAGCTTCGCCGAGGTCGCCCGCCGGGTCGCCGCCGCCCGC
>NZ_JAAGLR010000519.1 GCF_010548245.1 Streptomyces sp. SID11385 | reverse complement strand
CGTCGCCGTGCTCGTCGCGGCGCTCGCGAGGGGCACCAGGACGCGCGCCCTGCGCGCCGTCGCCGCGTAGACGCGCAGCCGCTCACGCAGGTACGAGGGGTCGTTGCGCCAGACCATGGGCCGCGTCAGCGGGCGCGCGACGAGCGCGAGCGCCCGCAGCCGGTGGTCCACCTCGCGGGCGAGCGCGTCCGGATCGGCGTCCTCCACCGCCGCGCCCTCGAAGCGCAGCGCCACCCCTTCGAGCAGCTCGGTGAGCGCCCCGAACAGCTCCGCCCGCGCCGAGTTCACGGTGTCGCGCGTGCTGGTCGGCAGGAACAGGAGGCTGACGAGGATGCCGACGAGCGCCCCCGCCGCCGTCTCCTCCAGGCGCAGCAGCAACAAGTGCGCCGAGAACTCGTGGAGCAGCGTGTACATCTGCGCCACCATGATCGTCACGAAGAAGATCATGTACGCGTACGAGACCTTGACCAGGTAGAAGCCGGTGCTCATGCTCACCACGATGAGCGTCAGCGCGAGCAGGCTGTGCCCGGTGGTCAGGTGCGCGAGGCCGATGCCCGCGATGATGCCGAGGAGCGTGCCGAGGACGCGGTGACCGGCCTTGATGACGGTCTCGGAGCGCGTCGCCGTACCGGTGAAGGCGACGAAGGCGGCGATGACGGCCCAGTAGTACCGCTGCTCGGAGATCGCCTTGCCGACGACGATGGCGAGTCCCCCGGCGAACGCGGCCTGGAACGCCTGCCGCGTCGAGAGCCGCACGCGGCGCAGCGGATTCCAGCCACGTCCGCGCGCGTGCACGTCCTTGGCGACGGACGGCGAGCCCGGCAGGTTGCCGAGGCTCAGCGCGACGGCCGGCTCGAAGCCGGTGTCGGCGGGCGCCGCCGCCCCGGGCGCGGGCACCCGGCCCACGAGCCCGGTGTACG
>NZ_JAAGLR010000485.1 GCF_010548245.1 Streptomyces sp. SID11385 | reverse complement strand
ACCGCATCGCCCACGCCCTGGAGCTGCCACCGGGACCGGAGCGGGACGTCGCCCTGCACGAGGCACGCAAGGCGGCGAAACGCGCACGCTACGCGGCCGAGGCCGCCCGCCCCGCGCTCGGCAAGCCTGCCCGGAAGTCCGCCAAGCGGCTGAAGGCCGTACAGGGTGTCCTGGGCGACCACCAGGACAGCGTGGTGGCCCGCGAGGCCCTGCGCGCCCTCGCCGTCCAGGCACAGCTGTCCGGCGAGCCCTCGTTCACCTGGGGACTGCTGTACGGGCGGGAGGAGCGGACGGCGGCGGCACGCGAACGGGAGCTGCCCG
>NZ_JAAGLR010000456.1 GCF_010548245.1 Streptomyces sp. SID11385 | reverse complement strand
CCCACTCGATGTCCTGCGGGTAGATGTTGCGCCCGTTGAGGATGATGACTTCCTTCAGGCGGCCGGTGATGTACAGCTCTCCGTCCTCGACGGCGCCGAGGTCACCGGTGCGCAGGAACCCGCCGAGCCCCTCCGCCGGCGCGGCGTGGAAAGTACGGGCGGTGTCCAGGGGCTGGCGCCAGTAGCCCTGGGCGACGCTGTCACCGCGCAGCCAGAT
>NZ_JAAGLR010000371.1 GCF_010548245.1 Streptomyces sp. SID11385 | reverse complement strand
CATCGCGCCGCACCTCAGCGCGCAGGCGCGGCCCCGGGAGCCGGTCAAGGTGCGGGTGCGAGTGCGTGTGGCCGCCGATCTCGATCCCGGCCGCCGCGAGTTCGGCCAGGCGCGGCCAGTCGAGCATCGGCGCGGGCGCCCCCGCCGCCTCGCCGCGCCCGGTGCGCAGCCAGCCGGTCGTGACGAAGAGCGTCGCGCCGAAGCCGTACGAGAGAAGCACCGGCAGCGCGTACGTGTGCACCCCCGCGTACCCGTCGTCGAAGGTCACGAGGACGGGGCGCGCGGGCAGCGCGCCGTCCCCGCGCCACGCCCGGCCGAGCGCCGCCGCCGTGACCGGCGTCATCCCGGACCCGGCGAGGAGCGCCATCTGCGTGGCGAAGGCGTCGGGCGTGACCGAGAGCCGCCGGGTCGCGGCGGGCGGATCGGGGTCGATCGCGTGGTACATGAGGACGGGCACGGGACGGTCCCCGGCGAGGTCAGCGGGCACGACCCACCTCTCTTCGCGCGAGCCCGGGCGCCGGTACGGACCCGGGTCCGGGTACGGGTCCCGGTGCGGGTTCCGGCGCCGCCGGTACGAGGAGCGGCGCCGGTTCCGCGAGCGACCCCGCCCGCCGGGCCCGTACCGCCCCCACCGCGTAGCCCCCGGCCGC
>NZ_JAAGLR010000336.1 GCF_010548245.1 Streptomyces sp. SID11385 | reverse complement strand
ACGACCCGGCCAAGGCTGCCAAGCTCCTCGACCAGGCGGGCTACAAGCTCAAGGGCGACCAGCGCGTCGGCAAGGACGGCAAGCCGCTCGACCTGCGCATCCTCTGCCACGCCACGGACCCGAACGACAAGGCGATCGGCAAGTACCTCAAGGAGTGGTGGGGCAAGCTCGGCATCGGCCTCAAGGTCGACTGCCTCGACGACGTCTCCGTGCCCTGGTACGCCGGTGAGTACGACCTCGCCTTCGACGGCTGGTCCGT
>NZ_JAAGLR010000307.1 GCF_010548245.1 Streptomyces sp. SID11385 | reverse complement strand
CCGTGGCGGCGAGCGCGAGCACCGCTCGTACGACCGTCGTGACGACCGCGGCGGCCGTGGCTTCGAGCGCCGTGACGACCGGGGTGGCCGCGGCTTCGACCGCGACCGCCGTGACGACCGCCGCGACGGCGACCGTCCCTCGTTCCGCCGTGACGACCGCCCCGGTTTCCGCCGGGACAACGACCGTCGTGACGACCGTGGCGG
>NZ_JAAGLR010000276.1 GCF_010548245.1 Streptomyces sp. SID11385 | reverse complement strand
TCGGCCCGGTCCCGCCTCGACCGTCTGTCCCCGCTGGTGGACAAGCCGTACGCGTGGCGGTGGGACAAGCGGCTCGACCTTCCGGAGAAGCTTGGCATGAGGCCGAGCGAGAAGTCGCTCTACCTGCTGTTGATCGGTGAGGACCTCATGCTCGTTGGGCAGGGAACGCTACGGGTCGCGGCCCGTATGAACGGCCTTGAGGCGGATCACGCGAACCGGCTCAGCGAGGGGCGCGTCAATCTT
>NZ_JAAGLR010000239.1 GCF_010548245.1 Streptomyces sp. SID11385 | reverse complement strand
TTCCGGGCCCACGGTGCCGCCGCCCGCGGTGGGGCGGCCGCCCGCGCCTTCGTACGCGCGCCCGCAGGCGCCACCCGCTCCCCTGTTCGCGCATCCCACGGTCAAGCCCGCCTTGCGGCGGGCGTGGCGGGACCTGGGGACGGTGCAGTTCGGGATGACGCGCGCCCACGCCTCGCTCCTCGGGCCGCTCGATCCGGGCTCGGCGAGCCTGCTCAGGCTGCTCGACGGTACGCGGGGGCTGCCGCTGCTGTACGCGGAGGGCGCGCGGAACGGGCTCTCCCCCTCGGACGTGGACCGGCTCCTGGACACGCTGGCGGGCAGCGGGCTCCTGGAGGACGCGACGGGCGGGAGCGAGGCGGCGGCGGAGGTGCGGCAGGACGCGGAGCTGATGGATCGCCTGCGCCCCGATCTCGCCTCTCTCGCGCTGCTCGACCGGCGGCCGGCGGGCGCGGTGGAGGCACTCGCCGCGCGGACGGGCGCCCGTGTCCTGGTACGGGGCGCGGGGCGGGTCGGGGCAGCGGTCGCCGCGTTGCTCGCCGCTGCGGGTGTCGGCACCGTGGAGGTCATGGACGGGGGCCGGGTCGAACCGGCGGACGTGTCCCCGGCCGGGCTGCC
>NZ_JAAGLR010000208.1 GCF_010548245.1 Streptomyces sp. SID11385 | reverse complement strand
GGGGCTGCTCGCGCACCCCGTCCACGCGGCCGGTGCGGGCGCTGCGGCCCCGGTCGCCGCGTGGCTCGTGTGCCCGGTCGCGGACGTGGACGCCGCCCGCGCGGACACGGTCGCACTGGGCCTCGCCGTACTGGAGCCGTTCATCCGCTCGTGGCTCGCCGGGGAACGGACCCGCGCCGATCACGAGGCGGCGGCGCGCGAGCGGCTGCTCGAAGAGATCGCCGCGGGCCGCGACACGATCAGCCGCGCCACCGTGGAGCGCGCCGTCTCACTGGGCTGGCGCTTGCAGGACTGGCACGTCGGGCTGCACGTACGGTGCGGCGGTACGGCCGCCGCCGAGCCGCCCGGCGCGGTACGGGCCCGAGTGGCCGAGGAGCTGGCCCGGGAGGGCGTCCGGGTCCAGGTGGTGGCGGACCGCGAGGGCGGCTGGGCCGCGTGGACGAGCAGCGT
>NZ_JAAGLR010000168.1 GCF_010548245.1 Streptomyces sp. SID11385 | reverse complement strand
GGCCGCTCGCCGCCGTGCGCCACGACGGCGGGCCCGTCGCGGCCGACTCGATGGACGCGCGCTGGCTCGTCGCCGCCGCCGACGAGTCCCGTACCGCGAAGCGCGCGGTGCCGCGCGGCGGACGCTGGATCTGCGCGGTGCTCGCCGGACAGGAACTCCTGGCCATCATGGTCCTGCACCGTCGCGCGCCCCTGGAGGACGCCGACCGCCGCCTCTTCGAGCGCGCGGGCGTCGTCACGGGGCTGCTCATGCTGCTGCGCCGCACCGTCGCCGAGACCGAGAACCGGGTGCGCGGCGAACTGGTCAACGACCTCCTCACCGACGCGGGCCGCAACCCCGGGCTGCTCACCGAGCGCGGGCACCGGCTCGGCATCGACCTCGAAAGCCCGCACCTCGTCCTCGTCGCCGACACCGTTCCCGAGGCGCGGGACCGGCTCGGCTCCGCCGCCGTGCGCCACCTCTTCGGCTCCCCCGCGGGCAGCGCGAGCGCCGAGCACGCGGGCGCCGTCGTCCTCCTCGTCCCCGCGCGCGCCGAGGACCAGCCCTCGG
>NZ_JAAGLR010000133.1 GCF_010548245.1 Streptomyces sp. SID11385 | reverse complement strand
AGGCCGAACGCGCACGCCGGGTGCTGCCGCCGACCGTCGTCGTATGGAGTCCGCCGGACGAGGCCGAGGGCCCGGTCGCCCCGCCGGAGGCCCTCGCCGGCCTCCCCGCCGGCACCCGCTGCTCGGCCCGTACCGAGGACGGCGGGGTCACGGAGTGGACGGCCGGGCCCGGCGAGGCCGTCCCCGCGCTCCCGCTCGGCGTGCACGGTCTCCAGGTGCTCACCCCGGACGGCCGCGCCGCGCAGGTCCACCTCGTCATCGCCCCCGACCACGCCCCCGCCCCCACGGCCCGCGCCACCGGGCTGCTCGTCCAGCTCTACTCCCTCCTGTCCGCGCGCTCCTGGGGCATGGGCGACCTCGCCGACCTCGCGGCCCTCGCCGGCTGGGCCGCCCGCACCCACGACCTCGGCTTCGTCCAGGTCAACCCGCTGCACGCGGCCGTCCCCGGCGAGCCCACCGACCCGTCCCCGTACCGCCCCTCCTCGCGCCGCTTCCCCGACCCGGTGCACCTGCGCGTCGAGGACGTCCCCGAGTACGCCTACCTCGACGCGGCGGCCCGCGCCCGTACCGCGCCGCTCCTCGAAGCCGCCGCCGGGCTGCGCCACGCCGTCCTGCGCGAGGACGCGCTCATCGACCGCGACGCCGTATGGGCCCTCAAGCGGCCCGCGCTCGCCGAGGTCTGCGCCGTGCCGCTCGACCCCGGCCG
>NZ_JAAGLR010000097.1 GCF_010548245.1 Streptomyces sp. SID11385 | reverse complement strand
GCTCGACTGGCCGGAGGGCGCGGCACTCGCCGTACGCCTGGAACCGGCCCCCGGGACGGACACGCTCCCCGCCGCCCTCGCCCGCGCCGCGCTCGACTTCCTCGCGGCGCCCGACTTCGCGCGCCTGCGCGCCTGCACGGCACCCCGCTGCGTGCGGTACTTCGTGCGGCGGCACGGCAGGCAGGAGTGGTGCAAGCCCTCCTGCGGCAACCGTGCCCGCGCGGCCCGCCATTACCAGCGGCACCGGGGCGAGCGCGAGACGACGGAAGGGGCGGGGTGACGGGGGCCGAGCGCATGGGGTGCGTCGTCCCGCTCAGTCCGGCAA
>NZ_JAAGLR010000066.1 GCF_010548245.1 Streptomyces sp. SID11385 | reverse complement strand
CCCCGCACCTGCTCCACCACCGGCTGCGCACCCGTACCGGCTCGACGCGCCGGGGCCAGGCGGTACGGGCCCTCATCGACGGCACCGCCGACGTCCCGTCCGCCGCCGCGACCCTCGGCCTCGCCCCGCACACGCCGTGCGTGGTCCTCAGCGTCCTCGCCCTGCCCGGAACCGGGCAGACCGGGCAGACCGGTCAGGCCGACCCGGCCCGCGCCCTCCACCTCGC
>NZ_JAAGLR010000029.1 GCF_010548245.1 Streptomyces sp. SID11385 | reverse complement strand
AGCCCGTCAAGTTTCCAGAGCAACGCCTCGCGCTGGTCCTGGAGGTAGTGGTGCAGCATCTCCTTGGCAGAATCCATGCCCCCAAGGGTAGGCCGGGGAGGGCCTCGACCGCGATGGCGCCCGCAGGTTCCGGCGGGCAGCTATCCGGTGATGGGCCCCAGCGTGTACGGGTCCTCGTCGATGTGCACGGCGGCGGTCTCGACCGGGTGCGTGAGCACGCCGGTGAGCCGGTCCACGGTGTCGCGG
>NZ_JAAGLR010000910.1 GCF_010548245.1 Streptomyces sp. SID11385 | reverse complement strand
CCGGGCGTGTGCGGGCCCGCGCTCGCGGGGAGGGTCGCGGTCGCCGCGGAGAGGGCGTGGGCGAGGCCGCCGAGTTCGACGTGGACGACGAGGACGGGCTTGCGCGTCTCCGAGGCGGCGACCGCCTCGCGCAGCGCCGCGCCGAGCACCTCGCCCTCGGGCCAGTCGAGCGCGCCCTCGCCGACCCACGGGATCGCGGTGACGACGACGGCGTCGCTGTCCGGGGCGGCGAGCGCCTGTTCCAGGGCGCGCCGGAAGTCCTCGGGGCCCGCGGACGTCGTGAGGTCGAGCGGGGTGCGCGGGCGCAGGCCCTCGGTCAGGCAGGCGTCGTACGTGAGCAGGCCGAGCGATTCGGAGTTGCCGAGGATCGCGACGCGCGGGCCCTCGGGGAGCGGCTGGCCCGCGAGCAGGACGCCCGTGTCGACGAGGTCGGTGACGGTCTCGACCCTGATCACGCCGGCCTGCGCGAGGAGCGCGGAGACCGTCGCGTGCGGGAGGCGGGTCTCGGCGACGGCGTGCGAGGGCGGCGTCGCGGCGCTGTGCCGGGCGCCCTGGACGACGACGAGCGGCTTGGTCGCGGCGGCGCGGCGCGCGAGGCGGGTGAACTTGCGCGGGTTGCCGATCGACTCCAGGTACATCAGCGCCACGTCGGTGTCGGGGTCGTCGTACCAGTACTGGAGGACGTCGTTGCCCGAGACGTCCGCGCGGTTGCCCGCCGAGACGAAGGTCGAGAGGCCGGTGCCGCGCTGGTGGAGTTCCGAGAGGAGCGCGATGCCGATCGCGCCCGATTGCGTGAAGAGCCCGACCCGGCCGCGCGGGGCGAGTTCGGGCGCGAGCGAGGCGTTGAGGCGGACGGCGGGATCGGTGTTGACGAGGCCGAAGGCGTTGGGGCCGACGAGCCGCATCCCGTAGCTGCGCGCCTGCCGCACGAGGCGCCGCTGCCGCGCCCTGCCCGCCGTCACGCTCTCGCCGTACCCGGCGCTGATCACGACGAGACCGCGCACCCCGTGCTCGCCGCACTCGGCGACGGCCTCGGGCACGCGCTCGGCGGGGACGACGACCACGGCGAGATCGATGTCGTCACCGGTCTCCTTGACGGTACGGAAGGCCGGGACGCCGTCCAGCGTGCCCTGGTCCTCGGGGAAGCTGCTGTTGACGGCGTAGAGGCGGCCCGTGTACCCGGCGGCGAGGAGGTTGCGCAGGACGCTGCGGCCCACGCCGCCGCCCGCGCGCTTCGCACCGACGACCGCGACCGAACCCGGGGCGAGGAGACGCTGCACGGAGCGGGACTCGGCGCGGTGCTCGCGCGCGTACTGCACCGCGAGCGAGCGCTCGGTGGGTTCCAGTGGGAAGGTCAGGTGGACGACGCCGTCCTCGAAGCTGCGCTTCTGCTGGTAGCCCGCGTCCGTGAAGACCTTGATCATCTTGGTGTTGTGGGGCAGCACCTCGGCGCCGAAGCGGCGGATGCCGCGCTCGCGCGCGACGGCCGCGATGTGTTCGAGGAGCGCCGAGGCCACGCCGCGGCCCTGGTACGCGTCCTGGACGAGGAAGGCGACCTCGGCCTCATCGGCGGGCGCGGAGGCGGGGCGGCCCGTCGCGTCGACGCGGTCGAAGCGCACGGTCGCGATGAACTCGCCGCCGATGGTCGCGGCGAGCCCGACGCGGTCCACGAAGTCGTGGTGCGTGAAGCGGTGCACGTCCTTCGCCGAGAGCTTCGGGTAGGGGGCGAAGAAGCGGTAGTACTTCGACTCGTCGGAGACCTGCTCGTAGAAGCTGACGAGCCGTTCGGCGTCGTCCGCGGTGATGGGCCTGATCCGCGCGGTGCCGCCGTCGCGCAGCACGACGTCGGCCTCCCAGTGGGCGGGGTAACCGGCCTCGTAGGGCTGTGCCGAGGGGTGCTGGTCCTGGGGGCGGCCGCCGGGGCGGGGCGCCGCGGCGGGCTCCGCCGGGCCGGACGCTGCTGAGCTGGGCTCCTCGGGGCGGGGCGGGTCGGCCGGGGTCTCCATGGGGTCAGGGTACGACCGTGTGTACGAGGCGTGGGGGTGCCGTGCGGGGGCGGGACGAGGGGATGGGGAGGGACGGGCGGCAGGGGGCTTTCGCAGGTGAGGGCTGGTCGGCGTACGGGCCGCCACGGGGACCGGGCGCGTGGCGGCGGTGTCCCCCTGGTGCCCGCGGACACCCCTCGTACGGCCCCTGCCCCCTTGCGCCGCGCGGCGCGCCGTGCCACCACGAGGGGAGAACGCGTCCCGGAACGGGAAGGCCCGTACCGCGACACCACACCGACCCGCACCGACCCGCGCCACCGAAAGACCGCATCGACCCGCACGACCGAAAGACCGCATCGACCGCATCGACCGCATCGACCGCACCACCGAACACCGCACTGCCGTACCACCGGAAGCCGCACCACCGCGTATCCGCACCGGGCCCGCCAGCGCGCGGGCCCCGGACCCGAAGGGCTGCACCATGGCTGAGCGTCGCGTCACCGTCGGCTGGCCGGAGGGCCTCCACGCCCGTCCCGCCTCCCTCTTCGTGCGGGCATCGACCGCCACCGGACTCCCCGTCACCGTCGCCAAGGGCGAGGGCGAAGCGGTCAACGCCCGCTCCATGCTCGCGGTGCTCGGCCTCGGCGTGCAGGGGGGCGAGGAGATCACGCTGAGCGCGGAGGGAGAGGGGGCCGAAGAGGCTCTGGACCGGCTCGTCAAACTCGTGGCGGAGGGACTCCAGGAACTCCCCGAAACGGTTTAGGGAATACGCGTCCGACCCCGGCGTGCGGAATTTCTCTCCGCCCGCCGGGGTCGCCGCTTGTTTTCACGGCCGCCACGGTGGGCACGCCGAAAAAGCTCGCCGAATAACCCCCTGAAACAGGCGCGAGAAATCCGCCCCGGTGAAAAGGGGAAGTCGGCGAGGCCGAGACTTCCGCGACTTCGCACCCCTTTGTATACGGCCCCTGTGTTAATGCGAGAGGCCCGGATTGTTTACGGGGTGTTGCGAAGTCCTCACGACGTGCGGGCCACGCAGGCGGTGGGCGCGGCGCGCGCGGTCGGCGTGCTGCGTGGTGAGCGCGCGGGCCCGTTCCGCGTCGCCACGCGCCACGGCGTCGACGATCGCGCCGTGCTCGGCCCAGGACTCCTGAGGGCGGACGGGCGACTCGACCACGTACATCCACGCGATCTTCTGCCGCAGCAGGGTCAGGAGCGAGGTCAGGGTCTCGCTCGCGCTGGCCTGGACCAGCGTCTCGTGGAACCAGCCGCCCAGCGAGCGCAGGTCCTCCTCCTGCCCCCGGCGCGCCCGCTCCTGCCCCAGCCTGACGAGGCCGCGCAGCACCTTGAGGTGCGCCTCGGTCCTGCGCTGCGCGGCGCGCGCCGCGCACAGCGGCTCCAGGAGCAGCCTCGTCTCCAGGACGTCCACGGCCTCCCGCGCCCCCGGTTCGGCGACCTGCGCCCCCGCGTGCCGGCGCGTCACGACGAAGCCCTCCGCCTCCAGCGTGCGCAGCGCCTCCCGCACCGGCACCCGGGAGACCCCGTATCTCCGTGCGAGCAATTCCTCCGTGAGCCGGCTCCCCCGCTCGTACACGCCCGAGACGATATCGTCCCTGATCGCCGTGCATACCGAGTGCGCGGGAATGCTCATGACCCGACCTCCGCATTATTCACCGCGAAACGCTGCCGTCGGGCGTCCGCGAGGTGACTCCATTAGAGCAGTGACCCTATGAGAACAGCGAAGAATTCAGCACGGCAGGGCGCATTCCCCGGATATCCCGAGGCCCCGATGCGCTGTTTACGGGCGGTTCGGGGCGGAAAGGGCGGGGTGCCGGGAGCGGGGTGGGGGCCGGCGCGAGGCGAGCGGTGCCGGGAGCGGGGTGTGAGGGCCCGGCGCGAGGCGAGCGGGCCCCTGGGCTCGTGCGCGGAACGCCGAAAGTCCCCGGCGGGCCGGGGGCTTTCGGCGGTGGCGCGGGGCGCATGACGGGCTCAGACGTCGACGCCGTGACCGCGCAGGTAGGCGAGCGGGTCCATGTCGGAGCCGTACTCGGGGCTCGTGCGCGCCTCGAAGTGCAGGTGGGGGCCGGTGACGTTGCCCGTGGCGCCCGAGACGGCGATCTGCTGACCGGCCGTCACGGTCTGCCCGACCGCGACGGTGGCCGCGGTGAGGTGCCCGTACTGCGTGTACGTCCCGTCGTGCATGCGCAGCACGACCTCGTTGCCGTACGCGCCGCCCCAGTCGACCTTCACGACCGTCCCGGCGCCGACCGCGTGGACGCTCGTACCGCTCGCCGCGTGGAAGTCGATGCCGGTGTGGCTGCCGGAGGACCACAGCGAGCTGCTGGCGTGGTAGCCGGTGGAGACGTACGAGCCGGGGATCGGCAGGACGAAGGTGTTGAGGCGCTTCCGCTCGGCGGCCCGCGCGGCCCGCTCCTTCGCCTCCTTCTTCCGCTCCGCCTCGCGCTTCGCCTTCGCGGCCTCCTTGCCCGCCTCGGCCGCGGCCTTCGCCTCGGCGGCGTCCTGCTCGGCGGCGGAGTGCACGAGGGAGGCCTGCGTGGCGATCTCCTGGGCGACGCTGTCGAAACCGATGACGCGCGTGAGACCGGTGTCGGGGCCCTCGTGGCTCGCGGCGTGCGCGGGGGCGGCGAGGGTGCCGACGACGGAACCGGTCGTGAGCGCGGCGAGCCCGGCCACCTTCGCACCGGTGCGGGACGCTCGGACGGCAGGACGACGGTGCCTGCCCGTGGGGCGCGTGAACGCCATGAAGCGGCTGTTCCTTTCCTTCCCTCTCGCCTACCGGGTTAGCTGACGGGTTCGGAGCAGGAAGGTCTCCTACGGACACCGGCGGACGGCGTCCGATTCACCCCATGGGACACATGGGTCCCCGGCTCCCGGGTACAAGCCCCGGAACTCGGCGAAGGCTGTCCGCTGCCGCGGGCGCGGCGCATACCTGACGAACAGCCGGAGTGACGCTAAGCGGGGCAAGACTTCCGAAACAAACGCAACGGCACCTTTGTTGCTCATGCCACACCCCAGACAGGCCGTCATGCACCCAATACGGACACGGGCCCGACCGGTATCCGGACAGCCCCGAGCCCGGCCCGGCCCGCGTGGGCACCCGTGCCCGCTCAGGCCGGGCGCCCTCGCGTCCCCGCGAGAAGGGGGAGCAGACGGTCCCAGTGGCGGGCGAGCCCGGCGGCGCTGAAGGCGTCGGTGTCGGACATCGTGAAGCCGTGCCGGGTGCCGGGGTAGACCTCCGACGTGTAGTCGACACCGGCCGTGTCGAGTTCCGCGTGGAGCGCGCCGAGGGCCTCGTCCGTCATATCGCCCTCGGCGTGCCCGAGATGGACGCGCGCACGGAGTTCGGAGTAGGCAGCGGGCCCGGCCGCCCCCACGGGCGCGTGGAACGCGGCGACGGCCGCCACCTCGGCGGGGTGCGCCGCGGCGGCGCGCACCGCGAGGAGGCCGCCGACGCAGTAACCGGTGACGGCGAACGGCCCGGCCGCGACCTCGGATCGCGCCGCGAGAAAGGCCAGGTAGGCGGCCGCGTCCCTGCGAGCGCGTTCGGCGGTGTGCGCCTCGATGAGGGGCATCACGCGGGCGAAGACCGCCGCCCGCTCGTCTTCGCCCAGGTACGCGGGGAGTTCGACCACCGGCGCGGGGCCGTGCCGGTAGAAGAGGTGGGGGACGAGCACGTAGTACCCGTGCCCGGCCAGCTCACCCGCGAGGTCCCGGATGACGGGCCGCAGGCCGAAGCCGTCCGTGTACATCAGCACCCCGGGGTGCGGCCCCCCGCCCTCGGGGAAGGCGGCGAAGCCCTCGGCGTGACCGTCCTCGGTGGCGATACTCAGCGTCTTGGTGGGCATGACTCTCCTGTCGTGTTCGATGTGCCGAAGCTGCGATCAACACGACGGAGGGCGGGGCGCGCGGGCTGCCCCACCGGGCGCTCAGCGGAGCACCGGGTCACCGATCCATGCGTGGCACGAGGCCGTCCCGGTCGTCATGCCACCGGACTGTAGTCCCACGACGTCAACCAGCGTGCGCATACTGCCCGTTCGGGGCCGCACGGCGTCCTCTCCGCGCCCCTTCGCCCCGGCCGGAGGCGCGGGCGGGCAGGACCGGCGCGGCCCCCGTTCTCGCCGCGCCCGCCCCGCCCCGCAGGGCGGCTCAGCCCTGCACCACCGTCACCTCCCCGATCCCCAGCTCCCGTACCGGGTCGGCGATCTGCGCCGCGTCCCCCACCAGGACCGTCACCAGGCGGTCCGCCGGGAAGGCGTTCACGACGGCGGCCGTGGCCTCCACCGTGCCCGTCTCGGCGAGGCGGCGGTAGAAGGCGGCCTGGAAGTCGTCGGGGAGCTGCTGCTCGACCTGGTCGGCGAGCGTCCCCGCCACGGCGGCGGCCGTCTCGTACTTGAGCGGGGCGACGCCCACGAGGTTCTGCTCTGCCGTCTCACGCTCCGCGTCGGTGAGCCCGCCCGCCGCGAGGTCGCGCAGCACCTTCCACAGGTCCGCGAGCGCGGGCCCGGTGGACTCGGTGTCGACCGAGCCGCTGATCGCGAGGAGCGCGGCCCCCGGCGCGAGTCCCGTGCCCTCGGCCGACCGGCCCGACCGCAGCACCTGCCCGAAGGCCCGGACCCCGTACGTGTAGCCCTTCTCCTCGCGCAGCACCCGGTCCAGGCGCGAGGTCAGCGTCCCGCCCAGGCAGTAGGTGCCGAGTACCTGCGCCGCCCACACCTGGTCGTGCCGGTCCGGCCCCGTGCGGCCGATGAGGAGCTGGGTCTGCACCGAGCCGGGCCGGTCGACGATGTAGACGCGGCCCGTGTCGTCCGAGGTGATCGGGCTCATGGGCGGCGAGGCCGGGGCGGAGCCCTGCCACGTACCGAGGCTCTCGGCGAGCAGCGCGTCGAGGTCGGCGCCCGCGAAGTCGCCGACGACGACCACGGTGGCCGTGGCCGGGTGCACGTACCGCTCGTACAGCTCGCGCACGGCCTTCGCGTCGATCGCCTCGACGGTCTCCGCCGTGCCCTGCCGGGGGCGGGAGAGGCGGCTGTCCGCCGGGAAGAGCTGCCTGAACAGCTCCTTGGCCGCGCGGCGCGAGGGGTTGGCGGCCTCGTGCGGGATCTCGTCGAGCCTGTTGCGTACCAGTCGCTCGATCTCGGACGCGGCGAAGGCGGGGGCGCGCAGGGCCTCGGCGAGCAGGTCGAGGCCCTTGGCCAGGCGCGAGACCGGCACTTCGAGGGAGAGCCGCAGGCCCGCGTGGTCCGCGTGCGCGTCGAAGGTCGCGCCGCAGCGCTCCAGCTCGGCGGCGAACTCCTCGGCGGAGTGCTTGTCGGTGCCCTCGGTGAAGGCGCGCGCGAGGATCGTGGCGAGGCCGTCGAGGCCCTTCGGCTCGGCGTCGAGCGGAACGTCGAGCAGCACCTCCACGGCGACGAGCTGCTGCCCCGGGCGCTCGCAGCGCAGCAGGGTCAGGCCATTGGACAGGGTGGAGCGCTCCGGGGCGGGGAAGGCCCAGGGCTTGGCGGGACCCGGCTGGGGGCGCGGGTGGAACTCCATGGTGCTCTGCACGGCTTCGCTCACTGCTGTGCCGCCTCCTCGTCCTGGTCGGTGGCCGCTTCCTCGGCGGCGGGGGTCTGCTCCGGCGCGGTGGGCTCGTAGACGAGGACCGCGCGGTTGTCCGGGCGCAGCCGGGCGGCGGCGATCTCGCGCACCTCGTCGGCGGTGACCGCGAGGAGGCGGTCCACGGCGGTGAAGGCGAGCTGCGGGTCGCCGAAGAGCACGGCGTACCGGCAGAGCTGGTCCGCGCGGCCCGCGACGGTGTCGAGCTGGTCGAGCCACTCGCGCTCCAGCTGGGCCTGGGCGCGCTCCATCTCCTCGGCCGTCGGCCCCTGTTCGGCGAAGCGGGCCAGTTCCTCGTCCACGGCCGCCTCGATCACCGGGATCTCGACGTCCGCGCTCGTCTTGACGTCGAGCCAGCCGAGCGAGGGCGCGCCGGCGAGCCGCAGCAGTCCGAACCCGGCGGCGACGGCCGAACGGTCGCGGCGCACGAGGCGGTTGAAGAGCCGCGAGGACTCGCCGCCGCCGAGGATGGTGAGCGCGACGTCGGCGGCGTCCCCGGCGCGGGTCCCGTCCTCGGGCAGCCGGTAGGCGGCCATGAGCGCGCGCGAGGGCACGTCCTCGCGCACCATCTCGCGCAGCTGCCCGCCCATCACCTCGGGCAGCGCGCCGTCCCGCGGCGGCTGCTTGCCGTCGTGGCCCGGGATCGAGCCGAAGTACTTCTCGACCCAGGCGAGGGTCTGCCCGGGATCGATGTCGCCGACCACGGAGAGGACCGCGTTGTTCGGCGCGTAGTACGTGCGGAAGAAGGCGCGGGCGTCCTCCAGGGTCGCCGCGTCGAGGTCCGCCATGGAGCCGATGGGCGTGTGGTGGTACGGGTGCCCCTCGGGGTAGGCGAGGGCGGTGAGCTTCTCGAAGGCCGTGCCGTAGGGCACGTTGTCGTACCGCTGGCGGCGCTCGTTCTTGACCACCGCGCGCTGGTTGTCCAGGGACTCCAGGTCGAGCGCGGTGAGCAGGGAGCCCATCCGGTCGGCCTCCAGCCACAGCGCCAGCTCCAGCTGGTTCGACGGCATGGTCTCGAAGTAGTTGGTGCGCTCGAAGCTCGTCGTGCCGTTGAGGGAGCCGCCGGCGCCCTGGACCAGCTCGAAGTGCCCGTTCCCCTTGACCTGCGCCGAGCCCTGGAACATCAGGTGCTCGAAGAGGTGGGCGAGGCCGGTGCGCCCCGCGACCTCGTGGCGCGAGCCGACGTCGTACCAGAGGCAGACGGCCGCCACCGGGGTCAGGTGGTCCTCGGAGAGGACCACGCGCAGTCCGTTGGCGAGCCGGTGCTCCGTCGCGGTCAGACCGCCGGAGCCGGCCCGCTCGGTGGCCGTGTCACCCATGGGCATGTACATCCCTTCGTGTCGCCGAACCGCTCACGGCCGCCGCGAGGCGCCGGGCGTGCTCGTCGTACAGCTGTTGAGTCGGATCGCTGTTGTCTCGTCGCGCTGTCACTCTATGCAACCGCACCGACAAGCGGGGAAGTTCCCGCCTCCAGACTTCTTCCCCACGGATCGGCGCAGGGGGCGCGCGGGGGTGGCCCACGCCCGCGCCGCGCGCCGGTCGGGTACGTACGCACGCGCCATCCCGGCGCCGGTCGGGTACGTACGCACGCGCCTCGGGTACGTACACGGGCGTCACCCGGCGCCGGTCGGGTACGTGCCCGCGCCCCGCCCCGGCGCCGGAAGTACCCCCTTGCTCCGGTTCCGTGGTCCCGCGCGGGCGCGTATGCGGACGGGTCGAGGTCGGGACTGTCGGCGCGGCGGTCCACAATGGTCCGCGTCAGTACAGCCGCAGTACAGCCGATGCCGTGACGAGAACGCGAAGGAGCCGCAGCAGCGATGGCCCGCCGCAGCACGAAAACCCCGTCTCGGGGCACCTCCCGGGCCGACGAGGCAGACTTCGAGGAGAGAATCCTCGACATCGACGTCGTCGACGAGATGCAGAGCTCCTACCTGGAGTACGCGTACTCCGTGATCTACTCCCGGGCCCTGCCCGACGCCCGGGACGGGCTCAAGCCGGTGCAGCGCCGCATCGTCTACCAGATGAACGAGATGGGTCTGCGGCCCGAGCGCGGCTACGTCAAGTGCGCGCGTGTCGTCGGCGAGGTGATGGGCAAGCTCCACCCGCACGGGGACGCCTCCATCTACGACGCGCTCGTCCGCATGGCGCAGTCCTTCTCCATGCGGGTCCCGCTCGTCGACGGCCACGGCAACTTCGGCTCGCTGGGCAACGACGACCCGCCCGCCGCGATGCGGTACACCGAGTCCCGCATGGCCGACGCGGCGATGCTCATGACGGAGTCGATCGACGAGAACACCGTCGACTTCGCGCCCAACTACGACGGTCAGGAGCAGGAGCCCCTCACGCTCCCCGCCGCCTACCCGAACCTGCTGGTCAACGGCGCCTCCGGGATCGCGGTCGGGATGGCGACGAACATGGCGCCGCACAACCTCGGCGAGGTCGTCGCCGCCGCGCGCCACCTGATCCGGCATCCGAACGCGGACCTCGACACGCTCATGAAGTACGTGCCGGGCCCCGACCTGCCCACCGGTGGCCGCATCGTGGGCCTCGCCGGCATCCGCGACGCGTACGAGAAGGGGCGCGGCAGCTTCAAGACCCGCGCCACGGTCACGGTGGAGAACGTGACGGCGCGCCGCAAGGGCCTGGTCGTGACGGAACTGCCGTTCACGGTGGGTCCCGAGAAGGTCATCGCGAAGATCAAGGACCTCGTCGGCTCGAAGAAGCTCCAGGGCATCGCGGACGTCAAGGACCTCACCGACCGCGAGCACGGACTGCGGCTCGTCATCGAGATCAAGAACGGCTTCGTGCCCGAGGCCGTGCTCGAACAGCTCTACAAGCTGACGCCGATGGAGGAGTCCTTCGGCATCAACAATGTGGCACTCGTGGACGGTCAGCCGCTCACCCTCGGCCTCAAGGAGATGCTGGAGGTCTACCTCGACCACCGCTTCTCCGTGGTGCGGCGGCGCAGCGAGTTCCGGCGCGCGAAGCGCATGGACCGGCTGCACCTCGTGGAGGGCCTGCTCGTCGCGCTCGTCGACATCGACGAGGTCATCCGCCTCATCCGCTCCAGCGAGAACTCGGCGGACGCGAAGCGGCGCCTCATCGAGCACTTCTCGCTGAGCGAGACGCAGACGCAGTACATCCTGGACACCCCGCTGCGCCGGCTCACGAAGTTCGACCGGATGGAACTGGAGTCCGAGCGCGACCGGCTCAAGGCCGAGATCGAGGAGCTGACGGCGATCCTCGAATCGGACGCGGAGCTGCGCAAGCTCGTCTCCGGCGAGCTGGCCGCCGTGGCGAAGAAGTACGGCACCCCGCGCCGCACCGTGCTCCTGGAGTCGGCGGACGCCCCGGTCGCGGCGCTCCCGCTCCAGGTCGCCGACGATCCCTGCCGCGTGCTCCTCTCCACGACCGGGGTCATCGCCCGTACGCCGGGCACCGAGCCGCTCCAGGAGGGCTCGGCCAAGCGCGCGAAGCACGACGTGATCCGCTCCGCGGTGCCCGCGACGGCGCGCGGCGAGGTCGGCGCGGTCACCTCGGCCGGGCGGCTCCTGCGCATCACCGTCGTGGACCTGCCCCAGCTCGCCGAGGGCGCGGGTCCCTCGCTCGCGGGCGGGGCACCGGTGGCGGAATTCGTACGGCTCGAGGACGACGAGACGCTCGTGTGCCTGTGCACGCTCGACGAGTCCTCGCCGGGGCTCGCGATCGGTACGGCGCAGGGCGTCGTGAAGCGCGTCGTGCCCGACTACCCGGCCAACCGCGAGGAGCTGGAGGTCATCACGCTGCGCGAGGGCGACCGGATCGTGGGCGCCGCCGAGTTGCGCACGGGCGAGGAGGACCTCGTCTTCATCACGGACGACGCGCAACTGCTGCGCTTCCAGGCGTCGGCGGTACGTCCCCAGGGCCGCCCGGCCGGCGGGGTCGCCGGGGTCAAGCTCGCCGAGGGCGCGAAGGTGCTCTCCTTCGACGTCGTCGACCCGGCGGTCGACGCTGCCGTCTTCACGGTGGCCGGCTCGCGCGGCACCCTCGACGACTCGGTGCAGACGACCGCGAAGCTCACGCCGTTCGACCAGTTCCCCCGCAAGGGCCGGGCGACCGGCGGGGTGCGCTGCCAGCGCTTCCTCAAGGGAGAGGACTGCCTCAGCTTCGCCTGGGCGGGCCCCGTCCCGGCCCGCGCGGCCCAGCGCAACGGCGCCCCGGCCACGCTCCCTGAGCCCGACCCGCGCCGCGACGGCTCCGGCGTCTCGCTCGCCAAGCCGGTGGCAGCGGTGGCCGGACCGGCCTGACGGAGGTTCGCCGTCCGCGTGCTCGTCCCCAACACGTCGTGGGGAGGGGCACGCGGGCGGCGCCCGGCCGGGACCCGCCTGGCGGACCGGCACCTGACGGGTTCGCGGAATCCCCGCGGCACCTGGGCGCCCACGCCCCGTCACAGGCGTAGCTGAACCCGCCTCAAGCTCCGTGCTCAGAGTGCTCGCGCCCGGATTCCCGCGCGGGCTCCGTCACGAAGCGGCTCAGCCGGTACGTGGTCGGGAACGCCGAGCGCCCGCACAGCGTGTCGATCCGGATCATCGCCCCGTCGGCTCCCTCCTCCCGGAGCCCGCGCAACCGCGTCCGCACCTCCGCCTGGACCAGCGTCTCGAAGAACACTTCCCACCGTCCGGCGTCCGGCGCGGTGCGCGCGGCGAGCCGCCACCTCTCGGCTTCTCGTCTCCGCCTTCTCTTCCCCGCTCCCGGCATCCGCCCAGCATCACCGGCCCGGGACGCGACGGCAACGTCACCCGACCGAGCCCGCGCGCCGCTCGGCGATCACCCGGCGGACAGGCCCGAGGGCGCGAACTCCCGCTCCCCCGCCACCCCGCGCCCCGGCCCCTCCGCCGGGTCCTCCTCCGGGTCCCGTACGTACCTGAGCACGCCCCACATCCGGCGCTGACCGTCCGCGTCCGCTCCGCCGGCGAGGCTCAACGCGTCGGGCGCGGCGGCGAGTTCCTCCTCACGGCAGGCATCGAGTCCGGCGGCGACGCGGTCCGCGTCGATCCCGGCGCCGATGAGGACGAGGTCGGTGCGGCGGGGCGCGGCCTCCGGCCAGGGCTCCGGGGTGAAGCGCAGGAAGCGGCCCACGGCGTGCACACCGTAGCGGTGGAGCGGGTCGGCGGCGCCGAAGTTCACGTACCCCTTGATGCGGTAGAGGCCCTCGGGCCGTCGCTCCAGGAAGGACATGAGGCGTACCGGATCGAGCGGCACGTCGTAGCTCCGCGCCACGCTCTCGTACCCCTCGTGCAGGTGCGGCGCGGGCTCCTCCTCGGCGCGCAGGTCGTCGAAGGAGAGCTGGCCTCGCCGCTCGGTCACGGGGCGGCGGTCGAAGAGCAGTTCCGGGTCGAGACGGCCGTGCGTGACCGGTGCGACGGCGGCGCCGCGCGCGAGGCGCCGTACCTCCAAGAGCAGTTCGGCGCGTGCGGCGGCGGTGATCCGGTCGGTCTTGTTGAGGACGACGAGGTCGGCGACGGCGAGCCGCGTGCCCAGCCCCGGATGCCGTGCGCGGGTCGCGGGGAACTCGGCCGCGTCGACGACCTCCACGAGCCCGCCGTAGACGAGCCGCGGGTTGTCGCCCGCGAGCACCATACGGACCAGCTCGGCCGGTTCCGCGAGCCCGCTCGCCTCGATGACGACCAGGTCGACGCGCAGCCCGGGCGCGGTGAGCCGGGCGAGCTGTTCGTCCAGCTCGCTCACGTCGACCGCGCAGCACAGGCAGCCGTTGCCGAGCGAGACCGTCGATCCGGCCTGTCCGGCGACGGCCATCGCGTCGATCTCGATGCTGCCGAAGTCGTTGACGAGCACCGCGATGCGGCTGCCCCGGCTGCTGTGGAGCAGGTGGTTGAGCACCGTGGTCTTCCCGGCCCCGAGGAACCCGGAGAGCACCACGACGGGAATCTGCGGCGGTACGGGACGCTCTTGTTCTTCCGCTGTCACCGCCCCAGCCTACGAACCCCCGCCCCGGCGCCGCGCGCACGCCCCACGCGGGTGGCAGGGGGCGTGCGAGGCGCGGGCGGGCGGGGGGCGTGCGACGCGCGGGTGACCGCGGGTTCGGCGCGCGGGTTCAGCGCGGCGCCTGCCCCGTCGAGCCCCGTACCACCAGCTCCGGTTCGAACAGCAGCTCCTCGGCCGCCGCCGTCGCCCCCGCGATCTGCACCGCGAGCAGGTCGACCGCCGCCCGTCCCATCGCCTCGATGGGCTGGCGCACGGTGGTGAGCGGGGGTTCCGTGCAGTTCATGAAGGCGGAGTCGTCGAAGCCGACCACGGAGACCTCGCCCGGCACGGACAGTCCGCGCCGCTTCGCCGCGCGGATCACGCCGAGCGCGTACGGGTCGCTCGCGCACACGAAACCCGTGACGCCCTGGTCGAGGAGGCGGGCCGCGGCCGCCTGTCCGCCCTCCAGCGAGAACATCGCCCGGACGACGTGCGCCTCGGGCAGTTCGCGGCCCTCCGCGGCGGCGAGCTGCCGGGCGGCGGCGAGCTTGCGCTGCGAGGGAACGTGGTCGGCCGGGCCGAGGACGAGCCCGATGCGCTCGTGGCCGAGCGAGGAGAGGTGGCGCCACGCCTGCTCGACGGCGACCGCGTCGTCGCAGGAGACACCGGGGAAGCCGAGCTGCTCGATCGCCGCGTTGATGAGCACGACGGGGATACGGCGCTCCGCGAGGCGGCGGTAGTGGTCGTGGGGCGCCTCGGCCTGCGCGTACAGCCCACCGGCGAAGACCACCCCGGAGACCTGCTGTTGCAGCAGGAGATCGACGTAATCGGCCTCGGAGACGCCGCCCTTGGTCTGCGTGCACAGGACGGGCGTGAGGCCCTGCTGCGCGAGCGCCCCGCCGATGACCTCGGCGAAGGCCGGGAAGATCGGGTTCTGCAACTCGGGCAGGACGAGACCGACGAGACGGGCCCGCTCCCCGCGCAACTGCGTGGGCCGCTCGTAGCCGAGCACGTCGAGCGCCGAGAGCACCGCTTGGCGCGTGTTTTCGGACACCCCCGGCTTGCCGTTGAGGACTCGGCTGACCGTGGCCTCGCTGACTCCGACCTTCTGGGCCACTTGGGCTAGTCGACGTGTCATGGCCGAAAGATTAGCGCAAGGACCGCAAGCGGTTTGCGGGGTTTCTGAAAATTCCGCTGCGGAATTCCGCCGGATTCTGCTCTTCCCGCTGCGGACGTGCGCACGCGGGAGTGCGGAGGTGCGCACGCGGGACTGCGGACGGGGCGCGGGCGGGGCCGACAGCGCGCCCGGTGCCCTGGCCGGAGGGCGGCCTTGTTCCGGTGCGGTTAGGCTCACCTTTGTGAGTATCTGCGCCACCGCCTCGCGTGCCCTCGGCGAGCCCCTCGCCGGAACGGCGGCCACCGCCCGCACCTGGCTCCTCGTCGAACAACCGGGCCCGTGGGGCGCCAAGGCGCTGACGTCCAGCCGCCTCGATCCCGTCCTCGGACGACGCCTGGAGGAGGCCGCGCGCGGCACCGGCGTGCGCCTCGGCCTCATCCGCCGCCCCGGCCGCACCGCGCCCACCTCCACGCGCCGGGTCTTCGCCGCGCACGTCGTGCCCGGCCGGGGCTGGGTGCACGAGGCGGAGATCGAGTCGGCCGAGGACGCCGAACGCCTCCTCGGCCTGGACCTGAAGGAACTCGGCGCGGGCAATGCCGCCTCCTTCCTCGACGCGGCCGACGGCCTCGCCGGCACCCCTTACACGGGTGCCCCGCTCGTCTGTGTCTGCGCCAACGGCAAGCGCGACCGCTGCTGCGCGCTCCTCGGCCGCCCCCTCGCCGCCGAACTGCACGCGGCGGGCACGGAGGGCCTCTGGGAGGTGACGCACCTCGGCGGCCACCGCTTCTCCCCCACGCTGCTCGTCCTCCCGTACGGCTACGCCTACGGGCGCGCGGACGCCGCCCTGGCCCTGGCGGCCCAGCGTGCCGCCGCCTCCGGCCGCGTCCTCCTCGACGGTTGCCGGGGCCGCTCCGTCTGGGAACGCCCGGAACAGTCCGCCGAGTTGGCGGTACGCGCGGAAACGGGCGAGGAGCGGGCCGAAGCGCTGACCGTACGCACCCTGCCGCCGGGCGAGGCCCCCGCCGTGCACCGCGTCCGCGTGGAGCACCGCGACGGCCGCCGCTGGACGGCCGAGGTGGTGCGTACCGTCGCCGAGGACGCGCGCCCCGAGAGCTGCGACGCGGCCCCCGCCCTCCCGGCCCGCTTCGAGGTCGCCCGGCTGGCGGCCGAAGCTCCCGCGCACTGAACGTACGGATACGGGCGTCCTCCCGCGTGGGAGGACGCCCGTATCCGTGTCCGGTCGGCAGGGGGGACGCTCAGACCGCTCCCGCCCCGGTGAGGGAACGCACCTCGGTCTCCGCGTGCCTCGCCTCGTCCGACGTCTCCTTGGACGTGACCGTCCCGATCCAGCCGAAGAGGAAGCCGAGCGGGATCGAGACCAGCCCGGGATTCTCCAGCGGGAAGAGGTGGAAGTCGACGCCCGAAATGATGGAGTTGGGGCCGCCGGAGACGACGGGCGAGAAGATCACGAGCAGCAGCGCGGGCACGAGTCCGCCGTACACGGACCAGACCCCGCCCCGCGTCGTGAACCGGCGCCAGAAGAGCGAGTAGAGCAGGACCGGCAGGTTCGCCGAGGCCGCGACCGCGAAGGCGAGGCCCACGAGGAAGGCGACGTTGAGGTTGCTCACGAGCAGACTCAGCGCGATCGCCAGCACACCGATACCGACCGCCGCGAGCCGCGCCACGGCGACCTCGCTGCGCTGCTTGCGCCCGGGGCGGTGCAGTGTCGCGTAGAGGTCGTGGGCGACGGAGGCGGAGGAGGCGAGGGTGATGCCGGCGACGACGGCGAGGATCGTCGCGAAGGCGACCGCGGCGACCACGGCGAAGAGGATCGTGCCTCCCGCGGAGTTCTCGCCGCCGCCGAGATCGAGGGCGAGCAGCGGGATCGCCGTGTTCCCGGCCGCGTTGGAACGGCGCACCGCGTCCGAGCCGACGAGCGCGGCGGCACCGAAGCCCAGGACGATCGTCATGAGGTAGAACGCGCCGATGAGCCCGATCGACCAGACCACCGAACGCCGCGCCGCGCGAGCCGTCGGGACGGTGTAGAAGCGCGACAGGATGTGCGGCAGCCCCGCGGTGCCGAGCACGAGGGCGAGGCCGAGACTGATGAAGTCGAAACGGGAAACCCAGCCACCGCCGTACTGCAAGCCCGGCTTGAGGAAGTCCAGACCGTGGCCGCTGCGTTCGGCGGCGCTCTTGAGCAGCTGGTTCACATCGCCGTGGAAGCGGAGCAGGACGAGGACGGTCAGGGTGACGGCACCGGCCATCAAAAGCACCGCCTTCACGATCTGGATCCACGTCGTGGCCCGCATCCCGCCGAACGAGACGTAGATGATCATGAGCGCGCCCACCCCGATGACGGTCCACACCCGCGCCGCCCCGCTCGTACCGCCGAGGAGCAGCGCGACGAGAGAGCCCGCGCCGACCATCTGCGCGACGAGATAGAGCACCGAGACGGTGACCGAGGCGGACCCGGTCGCGAGCCTCAGCCGCGGCGCGCTCATCCGCGCCGCCACCACGTCCGCCAGGGTGAACCTGCCGCAGTTGCGGACCAGTTCGGCGACGAGCAGCAGCACGACGAGCCAGGCGACGAGGAAGCCGACCGAGTAGAGCAGCCCGTCGTAGCCGACGAGCGCGATGAGTCCCGCGATGCCGAGGAACGAGGCGGCGGACATGTAGTCCCCCGCGATGGCGAATCCGTTCTCCATCGGGGTGAAGAGCCGCCCGCCGGCGTAGAACTCCTCCGCCGAACCGTGCCTGTTGCGGCTGACCCAGGTCGTGATGCCCAGGGTGACCACTACGAAGGCGCTGAACAACACCAGCGCCAGGGTCTCGTGGTTGCTGCTCAACGCCGCACTCCTCGCGTCATCTCCTGGGTGTCCCAGCGCAGTTCGAGCGCCGCCCGGTCCCGCCGCAGCCGTGCGTGACGGGCGTAGGCCCAGGTCAGCAGGAAGGTGGTGGCGAACTGCGCGAGCCCCGCCACCATCGCCACGTTGATCACCCCGGCGACCGGCCGCGCCATCAGGTCCGGCGCCATCGTCGCGGCGATCACATAGGCGACGTACCAGAGGAAGAACGCCGCGGCAGCCGGGAAGGCGAAGCTGCGATAACGGCGACGCACTTCCTGGAATGCGGGGCTGTGCTGCACCTCCAGGTAGACGTCCGCCGCCCGACGGGCCGGCTCCGGCTCGGAGGCGGGTGCGGGAATGACGGGCGTCGAGGCTCCGACACCGTCCACCCCGTCCCAGCCGGAGGCGAGCGAATCCCGCCAGGGGTCGTCGAGCCGGACCTGTCCGGCTTCACGACCATCGTGCTTTTCCACCGAACTCTCCTTGTCCGCGGCGAGCTGAGCCGCGAGCACAAGGATGAGCAGTGCGGGAAGACCCGAGGCACCTGAGACCGGAAATTTCACCCTTTCAGGTGAGAGCGGAACCCGGTGGCGTAACTATCCCATGCAGATAGGCATATCGGACGGCCTGTGCCCGATCACGGAGCCCCGCTTTGGCGAACAGATTGTTGATGTGGGTCTTCACCGTGGCGGCTGACACGTGGAGCGCTCGTGCGATGTCCGCGTTGCTCAGGCCCTGCGCGATGAGCGCCAGCACCTCGGCCTCCCGCGCCGTCAGCCCGTCCGGCGGCACACCCCCGCCAAGCCCCGCCGGAGGTCCCTCCGCCCGCACCGTCGGCCGGGCCTGCCCACCCCTTGGCGAAGCGTCTCCCCCGCTCCCCGCCGCCGGTTGCACCCCCTCCGCCGAGCGGCCCGGTGTCCCGGGCGGTGCCTCCCGGTCGACCGCGTCCTCGCCCGCGATCCTGTCGAGGAGGCGGCGCTGAATCCCCGGAGCGAGCCCCGCCTCACCGGACAGCACGTCCTCAATGGCGCGCACGATCTCCTCGCCCCCGGCGTCCTTCGTGAGATAGCCCCTGGCCCCCGCGCGCAGGGCCGGGAAGAGGTCCTGGTCGTCCGCGTACGTGGTCAGCACGACGACCTGCGTCCCCGGGTGCTCCGCCCTGATTCTGCGGGTCGCCTCCACCCCGTCGCAGCGTGGCATCCGCAGGTCCATCAGGACGACGTCCGGGGCCAGCTCTCCGACGAGCCGCACCGCCTCGTCACCGTCCCGCGCCGAGCCCACCACCTCGATCCCCGGCAGCAGACCGAGCAGCATCACGATCCCCTCGCGGACCACCGACTGGTCGTCGGCCACCACCACCCGCGCGCTCACGCCGGAACCCTCAGTCGCACCACGAACCCTTCCTCACCGTCCTCCGGAGGCCCTGCCGACAGTGTCCCGCCCAGCAACTCGGCCCGCTCCCGCATGCCTCTCACACCGTAGCCGCTGCCACTCCCCGCCAGATCCGCTCCGCCGACGTCCCTCACGCCCACGGCGTCTCCCCCCGCCGCCCTACCTCCGGCTCCTCCCCGACCCACCGCCCTTTCCGGCTCCGCCGAGCCCGCCCCGGCCACCGCCTCCGCCGCAAGCGCCGCCCTCGCCTCGCGCCGCTCAGCGCCTCCGAGGCGCTTGCCCCGCGCAGAGCCCTCAGGCGGCGCAGGCCGCACACGCGCCGAAGTGCCCTCAGCCTGCTTGCCCCGTTCAGCCCGCGCGGGCCGCTCGGGTCGCTCGGGGCGCTCGGGGCGCGCGGCCTGCCCGGCCCGCTCGGCCCGTTCAGTCGCCTCAGCCGCCTCGCCCGGCTGGGCCCGTTCAGTCGCCTCGGCCGGTTCGGCTCGCTCAGCCGCCTCGGCCGGTTCAGGCGCTTCGGCCGGTTCGGCTCGCTCGTCCGCCTTGGCCCGTTCAGTCCGAGTGGTCTGCGAAGCCCGCTCGGCTGGTTCAGTCCGCTCAGCCCCCGTGGCCTGCTCAGCCCGCTCCGCCCGCTCATCTGTCTCGGCCCGTTCAATCCGCGCAGCCCTGTCCGGCCGCTCGGCGCGCACAGCCTGCTCGGCCGTGGCCGGTTCGGCTGGTTCAAGCGGTTCGGGCGGCTCACTCGTGTCTGCCCGTACGGCCCGCTCAGCCGCCTCAGCCAGGTCGGCCCGGTCAGCTGCCTCCGCCCGTTCAGCCCGAGCGGTCTGCTCGGCCCGCTCAGCCCCCGTGGCCCGCCCAGCCCGCTCGGCCGGTTCAGCCGGTTCAGCCGGTTCAACCCCCATGGTGCGCCGGGTCGGCTCACCACACCCCGCCCCGTCGAACCCCTCGTGTTCGGGGGAGCGCTCGCCCCACGCCACCCGCTCCCCCCACGGCTGCCGTCCGGGCCCGTTGCGGACCTCCAGCTCGATGGTCTCGGGGCCGTAGACGAGGCGCAGCTGTGGTCGCGCGCCCGGCGCGTGCTTGCGCACATTGGTGAGCGCCTCCTGGGCGACCCTGCGAAGCGTCTGCCCCGCCTCCGCGGCGACCGGTCGCGCCTCGCCCTCGACCCGGAGCACCGTGCCCTCCCGTGCGGCCAGCTCGGCGAGCGCCTGGGCCACGGGCGCCATGTCGCCGCGC
Organism: Streptomyces sp. SID11385; assembly: GCF_010548245.1. GTDB lineage: Bacteria > Actinomycetota > Actinomycetes > Streptomycetales > Streptomycetaceae > Streptomyces. Next base: position 62,297 of record NZ_JAAGLR010000910.1, on the reverse strand, counting down.
AGCGCCGACAGCGCCTGCCTGGTCTCCTCCAGCCCCTCACGAGCCATCCCCCGGGCCGCGACGACCCGTTCCAGGACCTGCCGGCGGTCGGCGCCCTGTTCGATCTGGATTCTGGCCGCCTCCAGGTGGACGAGCTGTGCCGAGAGGCTGTGGGCCAGCACGTCGTGTATCTCTCTGGCGATCCTGGCCCGCTCCGCGAGCGCCGCGGACTCCGCACGGGCGGCCTGGCTCGCCCGTTCCTCGATCAGCAGGCGGTGCGCGGCGCCTCTCGCCTCCGCGTCGAGCCGCGTCACCAACCCCGCCAGGGCCAGCCCCCCGCAGGTGACCAGCGTCGCGATCCAGTCGTCGCGGTCCGTCAGGAAATACCCCCCGAGCCCGAGGAACGCCGCGGGAGCGCCCCAGCCGAGGGGCAACCGTTCCAGCGCGACAACCGCGGCAAGACACCAGGCCACGGACGCGGCCACCTGCCAGCCGAGACCGTAGGCCCCCGCCCCCGAGAGAAGGAGTGTCGCGATGCAGGGAACGGCGGCCCGGAGCCGTTGTTCCGCCGTGACCCGGAAGAAGCGCCGCAGCGCGGCGATGGCGACTACGACCAGGACGAGCCCAGCGATCATCCGGGCCGGCCCCGCGTCCGGATTCAGCCGGTAGCTGATCCATACGAGGAAGCCCAGCAGCGTGACCCGAATCCCCCGGGTCGCGGCCGTTCGGGCCTCGCTCACCACCCGGCGGCGGCTCTCCCGCGAGAGTGCCTCGCGCGAGGGCCAGGCCGACCAGACGTCCTTCCTCATACACGGTCCTTCGGGCGGGGTGCGCGGTTGTTCCGGCGAGCCGACTGCGGCGCCCCGGAACCGTCACCGTACGTCGGCCCGAGAAGCGCGGCCCGGTGGTTGAGCAGGAGCCCTCGGGCGAGGAAGGTGGCGGCCAGCCCCAGGAGAAGGACGGGCGTGTGCTGCGTTATCCCCAGCGAGGCACCGACCCCGTAGAGCGCGACCCGCACCAGGATGCCGCCGCACCACACGGCACCGGCCGCCTTCGAGCCCGCGGCCCACAGGCTCCCGTCCGCTTCCCGCCAGACCCGCGAGGTCCACGCCCAGGCGGCACCCGTGAGCAGGCCCGTGAGCACGTTGAGCACCATGAGAGTGCCTGCCGCGTAGGGGTGCGCGTGATCGACGAGCCCGGGTTCACGCAGCGCTACGACGGCGAGGACGACGGGCATGAGCCACCAGCGCCCGCCGCCGTTGATGCGCTGCGCCCGGAACAGCCTGAACGCGATGAGAAGGACCGCCGCCGCGACGAGCAGGATCTCCAGGGCCCCGGACATGTGCGCCTCCGTAGGTCGGGGTGTCTCGAACACCACCGAAACTACGGAAGGGACCTGGTCAGGGCATCGGAGCCAGGGTGGAAAACGGGTGGATTCTGTTTCTCCACCCCAGGGTGGAGATCCGCGAGGATCGGGGCCCCGAGGGTGGAGAAACAGAGTCCGGCGGCACCGACGCCCACGCCGTAGCCGGCGGCGAGCGGCCGACGGCGGCCGACGGGCGGCCGACGGCGGCCGACGGGCGGTGGCCAGCGCGTTCGGCGGGCGGCCGACTACGCGTCGATGCGCGAGCGGTCGAGCGTCGCCGCCGAATTGGTGATGAACTCCTTGCGCGGCGCGACCTCGTTGCCCATGAGAAGGTCGAAGACCTGCTCGGCGCTGTCGAGGTCGTTCATGCTGATGCGCCGCAGCGTGCGGTGCCTCGGGTCCATCGTGGTCTCCGCGAGCTGGTCGGCGTCCATCTCGCCGAGACCCTTGTAGCGCTGGATGGAGTCCTTGTACCGGACGTTCTTGCGCTCGAAGTCGAGCAGCGTCTCGCGCAGCTCGCGGTCCGAGTACGTGTAGACGTACTTGTCCTGGCCCTTCTTCGGCTGGCTCAGCTCGATCCGGTGGAGCGGCGGGACGGCCGCGAAGACCCGGCCCGCCTCGACCATCGGGCGCATGTAGCGCTGGAAGAGCGTGAGCAGGAGGCAGCGGATGTGCGCCCCGTCCACGTCGGCGTCCACGAGCAGGATGATCTTGCCGTAGCGCGCCGCGTCGAGATCGAAGGTACGCCCCGAGCCGGCTCCTATGACCTGGATGATCGCCCCGCACTCGGCGTTCTTGAGCATGTCCGAGACGGAGGACTTCTGCACGTTGAGGATCTTGCCCCGGATCGGCAGCAGCGCCTGGAACTCGGAGTTGCGGGCGAGCTTCGCCGTGCCGAGCGCGGAGTCCCCCTCCACGATGAACAACTCGCTGCGGTCCACGTCGTCACTGCGGCAGTCGGCGAGCTTGGCGGGCAGCGAGGAGGACTCCAGCGCGGTCTTCCTGCGCTGGGCCTCCTTGTGCTGACGTGCGGCGATACGGGTACGGGCCGCTGCGACGACCTTGTCGAGCACCGCGCGGGCCTGCGCCTTCGCGTCGCGCTTGGTCGAGGTCAGGAACGCCTTCAGCTCCTTGGCCACGACGTTCGCGACGATCCGGTTCGCCGCCGAGGTGCCCAGCACCTCCTTGGTCTGCCCCTCGAACTGCGGCTCGGCCAGACGCACCGTGACGACGGCCGTGAGGCCCTCCAGCGCGTCGTCCTTCACGACATCGTCCTCGGCGACCCGCAGCAGCTTGGCGCTGCGCAGGACATCGTTGACGGTGCGCGTGACGGCACGCTCGAAGCCGGTGACGTGGGTGCCGCCCTTGGGCGTCGCGATGATGTTCACGAAGGAGCGCACGGAGGTCTCGTACCCCGTGCCCCAGCGCAGGGCCACGTCCACGCCGAGGTCGCGGACGACCTCCGTGGGCGTCATCTGCCCGTACTCGTCGAGGACCGGGACGGTCTCCTTGAAGGTGCCCTGCCCGCTCAGCCGCAGCACGTCGCACACGGCCTTGTCGCGGGCGAGGTATTCGCAGAACTCACTGATCCCGCCGTCGTAGCGGAAGGACTCCTCGCCCTTGCTCCCGCCCTCGCCGAGGCCGTATTCGTCGCGGACCACGAGGGTGAGTCCCGGCACGAGGAAGGCGGTCTGGCGGGCCCGCTGATGCAGGGTCTCCAGCGAGAGCTTGGCGTCCTTGAGAAAGATCTGCCGGTCCGCCCAGTAGCGCACCCGGGTGCCCGTGCGGGTCTTCGGGATGCGCTTGGTCTTGCGCAGCCCCGTCGTGGGCTCGAAGGCACCCTCCGGACCCGCGCCCTTGAACTGGCCGGGGACTCCGCGCCGGAAGCTCGTGGTGTGCACGGAGCCGCCCCGGTCCACCTCGATGTCGAGACGCGCGGAGAGCGCGTTGACGACCGAGGCGCCGACCCCGTGCAGGCCGCCCGAGGCGGCGTACGAGCCGCCGCCGAACTTCCCTCCCGCGTGCAGCTTGGTCATGACGACCTCGACCCCGGAGAGGCCGGTCTTGGGCTCGACGTCGACGGGAATGCCGCGCCCGTTGTCCCGCACCTCCACGGAGCCGTCCTCGTGGAGGGTCACGTCGATGTGGTCGCAGTAGCCGCCGAGGGCTTCGTCGACGGAGTTGTCGATGATTTCCCACAGGCAGTGCATGAGGCCACGGCTGTCGGTCGACCCGATGTACATGCCGGGCCGCTTGCGCACCGCTTCCAGGCCCTCCAGGACGAGCAGGTGCCGCGCGGTGTAGTTGGAGTCGTCGCGATCTGCTCCTGCCAGCAGAGCTGTCGACGACACGGATGTATCGGCGGTCACGCGGTTCGCTCCTCGCTGAATTTTCTTCTGGGGCCTATTGGCTCAACGTCCCGTCCGGGACGCCGCTCAGAGGGTACCGAGGCCAGGTAGAGCCGCTGTGACGCCACCCTCGCTTCAAACCCACCCTAGTGCAGAATCACACACCCGTTCGAACAACGAAGGTGGTGACTCTCATGTCACGTTCCCTTCCAGGCATGAACCATCTAGGCTCCGGGCACGTCCTCATGCACAGACCGGCAATCCAGCCGGGAGGATGTGACCCTGCACACCACGCGAAACCGTAAAGCACGCACGCTGTAATACGGCACATTCGCCGCCAACCGGCAACGGACAGCCGCCCTCGAAGTTTTTTCGCGAGAAAGGCCGCGAGCGGGAACGTTTTCGGCCTGGTTGGATGTTGACCCTGGTACGACAGCTCGTCGAGCTAGAGAAGAGGCGACGTGACTACTGTTCTGACACCCGCGAGCCCGCTGACGGCCGCTGACCGCTGCGACCGGTGCGGCGCCCAGGCCTACCTGCGCGTTGTCCTGACCAGCGGCGGTGAACTGCTCTTCTGCGCTCACCACGGGCGCAAGTTCGAGCCGGAACTCAAGAAGATCGCCGCTGAGATACAGGACGAGACGGATCGCCTGAACGCTCCCAGCACGGCGAGCGACGAGGAGCACTGAGGCTCCAGGTCGCATCCACCCACGACGAGCCGGCACCGGTGTGAGCCGGTGGAGCGGGCGGGTCTCCGCAGGGAGCCCGCCCGCTTTCGTACGGCCGGGGAGAAGGCACCACGCGCGCCGTACGTGTGATGCCGCCAGCCGGTCGCCCTACGCCCCACAGGCTCCCTCGGACGGCCCGGCGGCCCCGGGACCGGCGCTGGGGCCCAGGGGCTCGCCCACGAGCCGCTCAGCGCTCGCGCAGGCCCTCGCTGTCCGCCACCGCGGAGATACGCGTGTACACGCCCGGGCTGCCCGCCTCGGCGCAGCCGCTGCCCCAGGACACAAGGCCGATGAGCTTGCCCCCGGCGACGAGCGGCCCGCCGCTGTCGCCCTGGCAGGCGTCCTTGCCGCCCTCGCGCTCGCCCGCGCACAGCATCGTGTCGGCGTCGTAGGCACCGCCCCCGCTGCCCGGGTAGGCGCTGGCACAGTCGCTGTCCGGGAGCACCGCGATGTCGGCGGCGTGCAGGGTGCTGGCGTACGAGCCGCGTCCCGTCGTGTCCCCCCAGCCGTAGACCTGGGCGCGGGCGCCCGCCCGGTAGCCGGGGTCCCCGGAGAGGGCGAGCGGCAGGACGTGGCTCTCCGGCTGGGCGTCCTCCAGCGTCAGCGTGGCCACGTCGCCCGCATTGCTGTCCGGGTCGTAGTCCGGGTTGATCCACGTCTTCGTCACGCGCGCCTCCGTACCCGCCCGCCCCGAGAGGTCGTCGCGGCCGACGAGCACCCGCAGGTCCTTGAGACGGCTCAGCGGGACGCCGAGGACCTTCCCGCTGAGGCAGTGCGCCGCCGTGGCGACCGTACGAGGCCCGACGAGCACGCCGCCGCAGTACTGGCCCGAGCGTTCTGCCCCGAAGCGGCTGCGGCTGGAGAGGGCCACCACCCAGGGGTGATCCGCCACCGCCACCTGCTTGCCGCCGACGATCACTCCGTCGGCGGCCGCCGGTCCTGGGACGAGGACGGGGCTGAGCGCAGCGGCGGTGGCGAGCACTCCCGCGCTCAGCCGGGTGCGAAGTCCGCGAAGCGGCATACCGTACTCCTTCACTCTGGGTACCGAACTCGCACTCAGCGTGATTCAGCCACCCGAAGAGCGCACGCCCAGCCCCGGCGCTTCGGGCAACCGGCCCAATCCGCGCACCGGACGGGCGCACGCGCACGCCGAAGGCCCCGCCGGTCGAAACCGGCGGGGCCTTCGCGGACCTGCTCCCGGGCCTGTGGCCCCGCGGATCAGTCCAGGTAGTCGCGCAGCACCTGGGAGCGCGAGGGGTGCCGCAGCTTGGACATCGTCTTCGACTCGATCTGGCGGATGCGCTCGCGCGTCACGCCGTAGACCTTGCCGATCTCGTCGAGGGTCTTCGGCTGACCGTCGGTGAGGCCGAAACGCATCGAGACGACGCCCGCCTCGCGCTCGGAGAGCGTGTCCAGGACGGAGTGGAGCTGCTCCTGGAGGAGCGTGAAGCTGACCGCGTCCGCCGGGACGACGGCCTCGGAGTCCTCGATGAGGTCACCGAACTCGCTGTCGCCGTCCTCGCCGAGCGGGGTGTGGAGCGAGATGGGTTCGCGGCCGTACTTCTGGACCTCGATGACCTTCTCAGGGGTCATGTCGAGTTCCTTGGCCAGCTCCTCCGGAGTGGGCTCACGGCCCAGGTCCTGGAGCATCTGCCGCTGCACCCGGGCGAGCTTGTTGATGACCTCGACCATGTGTACCGGAATACGGATGGTGCGGGCCTGGTCCGCCATCGCGCGCGTGATCGCCTGGCGGATCCACCAGGTCGCGTACGTGGAGAATTTGTAGCCCTTGGTGTAGTCGAACTTCTCGACCGCGCGGATCAGACCGAGGTTGCCCTCCTGGATCAGGTCCAGGAAGAGCATGCCGCGACCGGTGTAGCGCTTCGCGAGGGACACCACGAGGCGGAGGTTCGCCTCCAGGAGGTGGTTCTTCGCGCGGCGGCCGTCCTCGGCGATGATCTCCAGCTCGCGCTGGAGCTTCGGCGCCAGCTTGTCGCTGTTGGCGAGCTTGTCCTCGGCGAAGAGACCGGCCTCGATGCGCTTGGCCAGCTCGACCTCCTGCTCCGCGTTGAGGAGCGGCACCTTGCCGATCTGCTTGAGGTAGTCCTTGACCGGGTCGGCGGTGGCACCGGCCGCGGCGACCTGCTGCGCCGGGGCGTCGTCCTCGTCGTCGTCGGACAGGACGAAGCCCTGGCTCTCACCACCGGCGGCCGGCTCGGCGGCCTCCTCGCCCTTGCCCGGCGTCTCCTCGGTGTTCTCCTCGTCGAGGAGCTCGTCCTTCTTGCCGGTCTTCTTCGCAGTGGCCTTCTTGGCCGTCGTCTTCTTGGCGGCGGTCTTGCGCGCCGTCGTCTTCTTGGCTGCGGGCTTCTTCTCGGCGGTCTCGTCCTCGACGGCCACCGCGGCGGAGGCGGAGGGAGCGGTCACGGTCGCTGCCGCGGTCTTCTTGACCGCCGTCTTCGTGGCCACCGTCTTCGTAGCGGTGCGCTTCGCCGGACTCTTCGCTGCGACGCTCTTGCGGGTGCGCTTGGGCTCCGCGGCACTGACCATCAGCGTCACACCCTCTTCCTCAAGGATTTGGTTGAGGCTGCGCAGTACGTTCTTCCACTGAGTGGCCGGAATCTGGTCAGCTTCGAAGGCCCGACGCACATCGTCACCGGCGATCTGCCCATTAGCCTTTCCCCGCTCGATGAGCGCCATGACAGACACAGACTCGGCGATCTCCGGCGGGAGCGTACGGGATGTGCTGGCCGACACGAACAACCTCTCGGAACGTTGGAAAACGGCTTCCGGCTCTCGCCCGAAGGGCGGGGGCCGACGACCGCCGGTGGGGATGACCGACGACGCGGGCGGGCGCCGCGGGGACCACAGCACCGGAACCAGTGGCCGTATTCCCCTGAGCGACTCTCACCTCTTAGGTCATCGCGCTGTACCCGGGAGCGTTACGCACAATCTGCGTGGCCCGAGTCACACACCGAAAGGACACAAGGAGGCACATAGACGAGCATATGCGGTCGTCAAACGTTCTGGAGTGGTCGGTGGCGGACGAGGAAGAGTCATAGACAGACGACGAGCCCCGGAGGCGGGCAAGGGTCCGGCTCCGAGACGGAGTCGGCGGTGCGGGCCTGCCCGGCCGACCTGGTCCGGCCTCCCCCGCAACGCCCGGGGCCCCTCCTCCGATACGGAGAGGGGCCCCGGGCCAAGGTCGCGCGCGACTAGTGCTGCTCACGGGGCCCGGGCACGACGCGCTCGCCCTCGGGGTGCACGGTGAGAAGCTGGCGCATCGCCGCCTCGGCGCCGACCCCGTCTCCCGAGGCGAGGGCGTCGACGATGCGGGCATGGTGGGCGACGGACGCCTCGTTGGGGCGCTCGCAGCCCATCGCTGGGCCGCCCGAGACGTGCAGGGCGGCACTCACGATCCCGGAAAGGTGCTCCAGCATGCGGTTGCCGCCGATCTGGATCAGCAGGGAGTGGAACTCGGCGTCGGCCCGCGAGAACGTGATGCCGTCTCCCTGCCCGAGCGCGTGCCCCATGATCTCGACCATGTCGACAAGTCGCTGCTGCACGTCCTCGCGGCCGTGTCCGGCGGCGAGCCGCGCGGCGAGTGGCTCGATGCTCCACCGCAGCTCATTGAGTTCGCGGCGCTGGTCATCGCGCTGAGGTCCGTAAGCACGCCATTCGATGATGTCGGGATCGAGCAGATTCCAGTCACTGACGGGACGCACCCGGGTTCCCACATTGGGACGGGCACTCACCAGGCCCTTGGCCTCCAGTACGCGCAGGGATTCCCGCACGACGGTACGGGACACCTCGAAACGCTGGCCGATCTCCTCGGGAACGAGGGGGCGGTCCGCACCCAGGTCACCGGAGACGATCATCTGGCCGAGCTGCTGGACGAGTTGGCCGTGCAGGCCGCGGCCTCGGCTGGCACCGCCGCGTCGCGGCACCCGGCCAAGTTCCGGCTCCGCGGCACCCCAGGAAGGAACTCCGATCCTGTCCTGGGCGGCCTCGGCATAGGGGTAGCGGTCGATGTCGCCCGGGCCGGCGAGGCCGGAGTCGGCGGAGCGGGCGGCGGTCATCATGGTGTGCGCAACGGTACTCACAAAAGGTTTGTCGGCGCTCTCCCCAACGGCCTTGAGTTCTTTGGTGAAAAGCACACGAAAGGGTGATCGCTTACCGTTGGCCAATTGACGCTTTATCGGAAATTACCGAGCAGCGGTCGGGTAGTTGCGCGCGTTTTCCCTCAGCTTCCCTGCATACAAGGCATCTTGCGGTACAGTCCGCGCCCGACGCCCGCCACAGCGGCCCAGCGACTCCCAACAGGCCCGTCGCTGCCCCGGTTTCCGGCCGCCGCAAGATCACGCAACGGAACGATCCCGAGAGAAAACCCTGTTCGGGTCGCACAGATCGCTACCCTCCGTGAGAAACGCACTCTTGTGCGCACCAAGGGAGCCGACCAGGCAACCCCGTGAGCGACCGGGCGGAAAGGGGTACGTGTCAGATCTCGGGGCGCAGCATGGGCGGATTCAACAGGGTGGCGCCGCCCGCCCGGAAAAGCTGTGCCGGCCTGCCGCCCTGCCGGGTCGTGGTGCCGCCGGTGGGCACAAGAAATCCCGGCGTACCTGTCACCTTGCGGTGAAAATTGCGGGGATCGAGCACCACTCCCCAGACAGCCTCGTAGACCCGGCGGAGTTCGCCGACCGTGAATTCCGCAGGGCAGAAAGCCGTGGCAAGCGAGGAATACTCGATCTTCGATCGGGCACGCTCGATCCCGTCGGAGAGAATGCGCGCGTGATCGAAGGCGAGAGGCAGTAGTTGCTCGTCCTCGCGCCCCGCGCCCTCTTCTCCCAGAAGCCGCTCGGCCGGCGCCCACGTGGCACCGCTGGCGTCACCGCCTGCCGTGGGCGAGGGAAGATCGGGGGCGAGCGCGAGATGGGCCACGCTGACCACGCGCATCCTGGGATCCCGGCCCGGGTCGCCGTAGGTGGCGAGCTGTTCCAGGTGCGCGCCGTGGCGCTCCTCGTCGGAGCCTTGCGTGCACTCACCGTCGTGAGCGCACAGACCGGTCTCCTCCTCCAGCTCACGGCCCGCCGCTGCCGCCAGGTCCTCCCCAGGACGGACAAACCCCCCGGGCAGGGCCCATTGCCCCTGGTACGGGGCCTCCCCGCGGCGGACGAGGAGCGCCCGCAACCCGTTGTGCCGCACCGTGAGCACCACCAAATCCACGGTGACAGCGAAGGGCGGGAAGTCGGAGGGGTCGTAGGGAGCCATGTGACCGATCATAGTCGTCCACCTGACGATAAACACGTCGTTCGTCAAAGCCCGTGGACGCCCTCGCCCCCTGACAAGGCCGCCGCTTTCACCAGCCCTCAGACCCCCGGACCAGGGCCACCGACCACGGTAGCGCCGTCGCGTGCCCCGCGTCTCAGGCCTCTTTCGCCCCGTGCATCCGCCTCTCGGCCAGGGCCACCCCGCACGAGCGCCGAGCGGCGCCACCTTCAACTACCCACACTCTGGGACCCTTTGTTCGGCCCGACAGACCTCGCACGCCGCGAACCGTCGCTCCCGAGTCGGCATCGGGCGCGTCAGTCCGTCGGCCGCACTTTCACGCCCGCAATTGCAGACGCCCAGGCGCCTCCTCCACCATCACGAGCCCGAGCCGGGTGACCCGCGCGGAGAAGCTCTCCCCCGCGACACTGAGGCCGGTCAGACCCACTTCGCCGAGCGGCGCGCCCCGCACCGGCCGCAACGCGACGGACCCTTCGGGCACATCGGGCCGGATGCCCACGAGTCCCGCGATCACGTGCACCCCGGCAGCGGCGGCCACGGCAGCCGGCCGACAGGCGGAGGGGTGCGGCCAGGGTCTGCTCCCCTCCCCCCGCTGCTCACCGGCGAACATCTCCGGCAGCCGGTACTCGAAGTGCTCCGCCGCCGCGAGCAGCCCCCGCAGCAAGGCATGGGACTGCACCTCGTAACCCGCTGCCGCGAGCCCCGTCACGGCGATCGCCGTCTCGTGGACCCGTACAGCGCCGCCCCGGTGCCCGAAGGGGCTGTAGCCGTACTCCTTCGCCCCGAGGCTCCGCAATCCCCAGCCGCTGTCCATCACCGGGGCACCCAGGAGGCGCGCGAGCTGTCCTGTCCGCGCCGAGTCGAGCAACGACGGGGCGGCCTGTCCCGCCGGGCCCAGGCCGCTGTCGAGCAGGTGGGCCGCCGCACTGCCCAGATGCGGCACCGGACGCCCCGCGGTGTCGAGCGCGGCGGGCGGGCGGCCACCACCTCGGTCATCGCACCAGAACTCACCCCGGAAGCGTTCAGCGAACTCAGCTGCCCATTCGCGGAGTTCACCGCATCCGGGCCGGTTGATCCCGTCCAGGAGGCCCGCTCCGAGGAGGGCGGCGCGGTAAGCGTGCGCCTGCGTCTCGACGCGCGCCATGCCGCCGGTCTCCCGGTCCCGCACGTAGGCGTGCCGCTCGGTCTCGCGCCGCAGCCACCCGAGGCAGGACTCGGCGACCGGGGCGAGTTCATCGACCACGGAGGCGTCGAGCCCCCATCTCCACGCCTCTGCCAGCAGCGCGGGGAAGAGCAGAGTCGCCTCCACGCTCGTGCTCCCTGGCGGCAGGTGCGGGCCTGCATCGCGCAACGGCCCTGGAATACGGCCTTGTTCGGGCCCCTCCGCCACCTGCGTACGCGCCAGGACCCGCAACGTGCCCGCCGCCAGCCGGGTGCCGAGCGGCAGGGCCATGCGGGCGGCGGCCAGCGCCTCGGCGGGAGCGAGGCCGCACCGCCAGGGCGCCCCCGCCGCAAGGTGCACCTCCCCCGCCTCGCCCGGCTCTCGCACAAGCAACGCGTTGAGGTCTCCGAGCGAGGCGCGCAGCAGGGCGGCAGCCCGCGGATCGTCCCCGGAGGCATCGGCCTCGGTGAGGACCGGTGTCCCGCCGCGTGCCACCGGCCGCCCGCCACCGCGGAGTTCCGGCCTCAGCCGCACCTCGATGGACTGCCTGCCTCCCGCTGGGATCTCCAACTCCCAGCGCAACAGGCCCGAGGCCGCCACGACATCGGCCGCGGGCGGCTCGGCGAGGAGCGCCACCTTGCCCGCCGGGGACGACCACTGCAACCCGGCGCCGTACACGGAGGCCCGCAGAGCGGGGACCCGGCGGCCGGCGGCCAGGGCCCCGAGGTCCGCGAGGTCGCACCCCAGGGTGAGTTCGACCACGAGTCGCAGCGGGCGCACCGACGTGCTCCGCAAGGTGATGCGCTCACTGCCCTCCGCGTGCCGCTCGCGCTCCACCAGCAGATCGGGATCGGGCCCGGGTCCACCGAGACCCCGCAGCACACCCGCGAACCGTGTCCGGTCCGCGCCCACAGCGCGCGCCTCCACGGGCAGGGGCTCCCGCCCCGCGACCTGGAGCCGGCACAGCGAGAGCAGCCGCTTCCCCGAGTGGTAGAAGCCTTCGAGCCCTTGCCCGGTCAGCTGCCCGTGCTCGGCGGAGATCGCCAGGCCCGGCAGGGCGACGGCGGTCAACGTCCGGTGTGTCGCGGGAGGTTCCGCCGGAGAGCGGACCCCTTTGCCGTGCGGGCCGAGCGCGGGCCCCGGCCTCCCCGGTGCGGATCGGTACTCGCGACCACCTGGCCGTGGTGCGGTCAAGGACATCAGAGGCTTCTTCCGCGTGCCGATCGAGAGAGGGGCGGGAGCGGGGGCGCAGGGTCCCCACGACTCCGCCACGGAATGAACGCCCGAAGGGGGGTATGGGTCACGGGCGCCGGACCAGTTGCCCCGACATTCCTCCGGCCGTCCGTCATAGCTCCCGTCCCGATCCGCCGGGCCACCGTCCGGTGCCCGGAAGCCCTTCCTCCACCGCACATCCCCCTCCCCTCGCGCCCCGGGAATCCGCCGCTGTTCCGCGCCGATCGAAAAGCCCTGGTCACCGCCGGGGGCGCTCCCCTGGACAGCATCACCTCCTGGCCGGACTCTCGCCGGCTAGCCATCACACCGCGGCTCGACTCCGGCTCGCCTAAAGTGCGTCCAGGTGGCCACTGCCCGGCCCCGTCCTCGGATTCTTCTGGCCTTCCTGCTCCGGACCGGACGTAAGGTCCTGCTGGTTTTCCCTGCCCGAAGCGGACCTGCGAGTCTCCTGGCTCCCGCGCTCCGCATCGGGTGCATACGTCTCGTGGCCTCCCTGCTCCGCATCGGGAGCCACGGTCTCGCGCTCGTCTGCCGCCAAGTCCTGCGCCGCCGCCTCCCGTCCGGGGAACCCCGGGCGCGGTCCGCCGCTCGTCAGGGGGGACTCGATCCGGTCCTTGGGCTGCGCGCGGTCCGCTTCCCCCTCCACTTCCCAGGGCCACACGAAGGCGTCCGAAGGCTGCGGATCGGTGTTCCCTCGCCCGTTCCGCGGCGAGCGGTCGACCGCGGCGCGACGATCGCTGGCTCCGGACTTCCCGATTTCGCGTTCCCGCTGTTCCTGCTCCTGCGAGCGCGCCCCTTCGCAACCGGGAGGCGATGCGGCGAGACGTCGCCGGGTCCGCGTGTACGCCTCCCTTCCACCGCCTTCCCTCCGCTTCACCACCTTGGCCCCGGGACGCCCCGGCGCGGCTCCGCCGGGCCGGCTCCCACTGCGTCGTCGCGTCGCCGGGCGGCCAGCGGAGCCCGTACGAGCGGCAGGGCCCGTCCTTGCGGCAGAGCCGGCGCCACGGCGTCCGCCGCCAGACTTTCCCTCGGCCGTCTCCCGTCCGGCGCCACTCTCCGGCGCCCCCTCGGCGTTCAAAGGCGCTCCCGGCCCCCGGTCGCCCGCAGGGACCGGTCCCGTGCCTTCGGCACCGAAGGTGGTGCGTGACGACGAAGGCTTGGCGGGGGAACGACGCGGGACCGGGGGTACCGTGCGCCCGCGCAACTGCTGCCGAATCTCGTCCGGTTCGACTCCCTTGTCGAACGCCTGGTCCAGGAGCGCCGCGAACACGTAGTGCGGATCGACCGCGAGCGACAGGTGCAGGGCCAGCCGCGCCTCGCCTTCGTCGCCGAGCGCCCAGGCCGTCCAGCCGACGAGCGAGAGCGGCGCCGCCGCGTGCTCCTTGTACGAGAGCACGCACCGGCGTGCGAGAGCGCGCCACAGGCGACGCGCGGCGTCGGGGAAAGCGAGGAAACTCGCCGCCTCGTCCCGGGCCTCCCGGTCCTGGAGGCCGATGACGAGCCGCGCGGCTTCCTCGTGGGTGAGCGCCTCGTCGTCAGCGAGGTCTGCTTCGAGCGGGTCCGGGAGGACGGGCACCGTCGCGAAACGTGTGAGGACGTTGTCGAGCAGCCCGATCGTCCCGCGCCGGATCTTGAGCACGTTCTCCCGGCTGCTCAGGATCTGCGGAAGGAGGTCGAGGGCGACCAGGTCGAGGACGCGTTCCTGTGCTTGCGCGGCAGCAGTGCGCCAGGGCAGCAGTCGGCTCTCCAGCACCGCGGCAGGGAGCGGAATCGGCACTCCCTCGTAGACAGAGGTCGCGGCGAGGACCGAGCTTCCGGCCGGCAGCAGGGCGGCGCCCGCCGGCTCCTGCTCTTCGAGCGGGGTCACGTAGGACCAGGAACGTCCGGTCGAGACACACAGCGCTTCGACGACCGGGACGTCGAAGCGGCCGCAGGCGACGCGGATGTGCTGGGCGAGGGGGCGCAGCCGCTCGCGCACCTCCGTGGCACCGGGCGGCGGCACGGCGCCGGGCCTGGCTTCCTCCGGCTCCTGGAAGAGAAAGGCGATGACGCCGTCGGGCAGGGAGCCTCCGCGCCGCTTCCGCAAGAAGGTGGTCACTCCCCTGCCGGGGCCATCTCCGGGGGAGTCGAGGAGCATCGTGGCCGCCCGCTCGGCGATCTGCGGCCACTGCGCCGGATCATCCGGGATACGCACGGCCGTACGTCGCCCGAGTCGGCCCCGTTCGCCGTGCAGCGCGAGCAGGACGACGCTGTTGCCGGGTACGTAGCCCAGGAGGTAGGGGAGGGAATCGGTGAGATCCGCGAGGGATTTCAGCGAAATCGCATTCCGTTCCGGGAGCGCCTTCTTGCAGGACTCCGCTTCGGGCACGAAAGCGGAGGGACCGGCGTGGGAGGCCGTGAAGGGGAGGGGCTCGTCCCACGGGACCGAGGGGTCGTGCTCGGGCGACCGCCGCTGCGCGGGGACCCTGGGATTCTCGGGCGGCGAGGCCGGAGAGTGCTCACCCCTGCGCTGCGCGGGAACGACGACGTCCGGCTCCTGCGCCGCCGCGGAGTGACCAGGCGGCGGCCCGGAGGGAGCCGATTCGGCGGCAGAGGCGGGCGACCGGGGCTCTTTCGTGGTGGAAGGCTGCTCCTGACTGGAGGGGCAGTCCTCGGTCGTGTCCGGCAACTGGACCTGGAGTGAACCTGAGGACCGGTCCTCAGCGGCGTCGTGGCGAGTGGCGTCATGGGGCTCCGGCGGAGAAGCGTCCCTCGCTTCGAGGCCGGTCGTCGGCTCAGCGGCCTGGATGGAGGGCTGCTCTTCGGGCGGAAGGGCGGACCGCTCGGTGGTAGGGACGGCGGGGAGTTCCGTGGAAGGGGCGACAGACTGCTCGCCGAAAGGGACAGCGGACTGCTCGGCGGAAGGAGTGGCGGACGAGTCGGATGCGTCGTTGCGATGCGTCATGGAGAGCACTGTGCACGGAAAAGCAAAATTCGTCCTCGCCCGCCTGTGGATAACCACTCGTATTGAGTTTTGTCGCACACATGATTTATCTGATTTTCCAAATCATCTCGCGCTCGTTCATCCGATGATCTCCGGGTGGGGAAGTTATCCACAGCTCGCGACGCCCTCGTTCGCCGGTTGTCGGTTCCATCAGGTTGCATGGGGGCATGAACGACGAAGACCTTCGCACTACTGCCGACGCGGTTCTCGCCCAGCTTGTGGGGGACCCCACCGGGCGAGCACGGCTGCGCGAGGACCAGTGGCAGGCCATCGAAGCGCTGGTCGTACACCACCGCAGGGCCCTGGTTGTGCAGCGTACGGGCTGGGGGAAGTCCGCCGTGTACTTCGTGGCCACGGCGCTCATCAGGCAGCGGGGCGGCGGCCCGACCGTCATCGTCTCTCCGCTGCTCGCCCTCATGCGCAACCAGGTGGAGGCAGCCGCCGCGGCGGGGATCAAGGCACGCACGATCAATTCGGCGAATCGCGAGGAGTGGGACGCGGTCCAGGAGGAGATCCGTGCCGGAGAGGTCGACGTGCTCCTCGTGAGCCCAGAGCGCCTCAACCATCCGGTGTTCCGCGACGAGGTCCTCCCGAGTCTCACGGCGGCGACGGGCCTGCTCGTGGTCGACGAGGCACACTGCATCTCCGACTGGGGGCATGATTTCCGCCCGGACTACCGGCGGCTGCGCACGATGCTCGCCGAGTTGCCGACGGGGGTTCCCGTGCTGGCCACCACGGCGACGGCGAACGCGCGGGTGACCGCGGACGTGGCTGAGCAGCTCGGGACCGGCGGGGGCGGGGACGGTGCTCTCGTACTGCGCGGACCGCTCGACCGCGAGAGCCTCAGCCTCGGAGTGCTGCGTCTGCCCGACGCCGCTCACAGGCTCGCATGGCTCGCGGATCACCTCGACGAACTGCCGGGCTCGGGCATCATCTACACCCTGACCGTCGCCACGGCCGACGAAGTGGTCGCCTACCTGCGCCAACGCGGCCACGAAGTGACCTCTTACACCGGACGCACGGAGAACGCGGACCGGCTGGAGGCCGAGCAGGCCCTCCTCGCCAACCGGGTGAAGGCGCTCGTGGCGACATCCGCCCTCGGCATGGGCTTCGACAAGCCGGACCTCGGCTTCGTGGTCCATCTCGGCGCCCCCTCCTCCCCCATCGCCTACTACCAGCAAGTGGGCCGCGCGGGGCGCGGGGTGGAGCACGCCGAGGTACTGCTGCTGCCGGGCAAGGAGGACGAGGCGATCTGGAAGTACTTCTCCTCTCTGGCCTTCCCGCCGGAGGAACAGGTACGGCGGACTCTCGACATTCTCGCCAACTCCTCCCGGCCGATGTCGACCCAGGCTCTCGAACCGCTCGTCGATCTGCGGCGCACCAGGCTGGAGGCCATGCTGAAGGTGCTCGACGTCGACGGGGCGGTCCGCAAGGAGAAGGGCGGCTGGACCGCTACCGGACAACCTTGGGCGTACGACGCGGAGCGTTACGCCTGGGTGGCCGGGCAGCGGGCGATCGAACAGCAGGCGATGCGGGACTACGTGACGGGCACCGGGTGCCGGATGGAGTTCCTGCGTCGTGCGCTCGACGACGAGGCAGCCGTTCCCTGCGGCCGGTGCGACAACTGCGCCGGCACACGTTTCGGCACGGAGGTGTCGCCGGTCGCGCTCACCTCCGCGCACGGCGAACTGGAGCGCCCCGGGGTCGACGTGGAGCCGCGGCGTATGTGGCCGACCGGCCTGAGCGCCGTCGGCGTGCCGCTCAAGGGGCGCATTCCGGCCTCGCAGCGGGCCGAGACGGGACGAGCGCTGGGCCGGCTCTCGGACATCGGCTGGGGCAACAGGCTCCGTCCCCTGCTCGGCCCCGACGCCTCCGACGGGCCGGTACCCGACGACGTGCTCCAAGCGGTGGTCGCGGTACTCGCCGACTGGGCCAAGGGGCCGGGCGGGTGGGCCTCGGGCGAGAAGGACGCGCTCACACGCCCGGCCGGGGTGGTCACGCTTCCTTCTCGAACTCACCCCGAATTGGTGCACTCGCTTGGCGACCGTGTCGCCCGGATCGGTCAACTGCCCTTCCTCGGTGGGCTGGTCCTGCGGGAGGACGACGAGCCGAGGCGTGCGCACCGGGGGAACAGCGCGCAGCGACTCCTCTCACTGCGGGGAGCCCTCGCCGTGCCCGCCCCGCTCGCCGAGGCGCTGGCCGAGCATCCCGGGCCGGTCCTCCTCGTGGACGACTTCACGGACACGGGCTGGACGATCGCCGTGGCGGCGGGCCTGCTCAAGGACGCCGGAGCGGAGGAGGTACTGCCGCTGGTGCTCGGGGTCCAGGGCTGAGGAGCGGGGGCAAGTTGCTGAAAAGCACCTGCCGGGTGCCGTCGAGGACTGGATGGTCGGAGCAGCTACTTGGCGCTGGGGTGTACCGCATTGCGGACAGCGGAGCGTTGACGGGATGGACAGCGGGGAGGGAAATAGGGAATGCATCGTCAGATATGGGTCCGGCTTGGCGGAAGCTCGTTGCCGCAGCTCCCTCGTCGTACGAGAATTGAAGTCGCTCCCCGCACGGCGATTCCGGCTCCGGTGCTGTCGTTTGGTGGTGCGCTCTCCCACGTCCCGATCCCGCCCGCAGTGCGGGCGCGCAGCCGAAGGGAGGACCGTGACCTTCGGATTCGCTCCGTCCGCCGCGTCGAGGAAGACGCCACCGCCCCCGTCCACAGCCCCCTCGCCCCTGGTGCCGGTGCCGTCCCTGCCTGCCGAGCCGACCGGCTCACCACCTCGTGTGGTCGGTGCGCAGGAGTGGTCCGCCGCGAACGTCCCGCTGCTCGGCAATCCGCGGGAGGTCGTGACGGGGCTCTACGAACGCCACAACCCGGCGGCCGGAACGGTCGTGGTGGGGGTTCTCGACCCGGACGAGCGCCTCAGGGCGAGCGCGTCCTTCACTCGTCGCCCCGGCGAGTCCGACGGCTGGGTCTTCCGCAATACCCTGCTGGCGCAGCTGCGTCGGGTCATCCCCCACGACCTGCGCCGCAGAACGCCGGTGCGCACGGCGGTGTTGCTGCACTGCCGCGAGGGCGAGTCCCGCTGGACGGTCGAGGACGGTGCCTGGATGTGGGGGCTGCGCGACGCCTGCACGTTGCACGGTTTGCGCTGCGGCGCGTACGTGACGCTCACCGGGGCGGGCTGGCAGGTCCTCGGCGAAGGGCGTGGTGGACGCCACCCTCAGCTCGGCTCTCGTGCGAGCCTGTTCGTGCCCCACGCGGACAAGGTCTCGCCGCTCCCGGGGCAGTTGGGACCGCTGCCGGAGCAACGTGCCCACCGCGCGGAGCGCTTCGGGCCGGGCAGAGAGGTGCCGGAGCAGCGGCCGGGACGTGCGGAGTCCCTCACGGAGCGGGCAGCCGGGCTGCTGTCCCGGCCGATCGACACGACGCGGGAGCAGTGGCCGCGTACCGCCGTGCGCTGACCGCGACGCGCCTCCTGTTCGCAGACCGTGCGGGAACGCCTCGCGGCCGGCCCACCGGTAGTGGTGGCCGGCTCCGCTCCGCCCGGCCGGTGGCGGCCGGGCGGGGGCGGTGTCGGTCAGACGCCCGCGCCCAGCACCGCGTTGACGCGCTGCGGATCGCCGCAGACGATCAGCAGGGTGTTCGCACGCTCGCGAGCGAGGGAGAGGACCGTGGTGACGGCGCTGTCCGTACCGCCGTTGAGGGCCACCACGACGACCGGGCGGGAGGCGAGACGAGCGACGTGCGCGAAGTCGGCGTAGAAGACGTCGTCACCGGCGTCGTGCTGGGCCCAGTAGGCGGCCTCGCCGAAGGACAGCTCGTGGGCGGTCCAGGGGTGCGCCTCGCCTGTGGTCACCACGAGCACCTCGCCGGGCGCGCGGCCCGAGTCGAGAAGCAGGTCGACGGCCTCTTCGGCGGCATCGAGCGCGCCGTCGGCGGGAGCCGGGATCAGCTGGATCTGCGTGGCGGCCGGAGCCGGGGGCTTCGGCTGCTGCTCGCGCTGGGCCGGAGCCTGGCGCGTGGGCCCCGGACGACCGGGGCGAGGCGGCGCCGCGGGACGCGGGCCGGGTACGGGGCGGGGGGTCTGGGCGCTGCGGCCTGCGGCCGGAGTCGCGCGGGGACCCTGGGCACTCTCGGGAATCTGAGGCTCCTCGGGACTGAGAGGCATGACATGACTGGTGGGTTGGTCGCCGGGGTCCGTCCCGGCGGCCTTGCCCGTACGGGCGATCGAACGATCAGAAGTCGAAACCGAGCTGTCCTTCGATCGCCGCAGGGCTCCCGTCCGTCCCGGCGCGCACCTTCTTCAGATGCCGCCATCGGGGCATCGCGTCGAGGTACGACCAGGAAAGCCGGTGGTACGGGGTGGGACCCCGTTCCGCCAGGGCCGTCTTGTGCGCCGGCGAAGGGTATCCGGCGTTGGCGGCGAAGGCGAAGTCTTCGTGTTGAGCGCCGAGTTCGGCCATCAGGCGGTCACGGGCGACCTTGGCGAGTACGGACGCGGCGGCGACCGACACGCAGGACTGGTCCCCCTTGATCACCGTGCGGACGTTCCACGGTGCTCCGAGGTAGTCGTGGTTGCCGTCGAGGATCACCCAGTCGGGACGTACCGGGAGTCCGTCGAGCGCCCGGATGGCGGCGAGCCGCAGGGCGGCCGTCATACCGAGTTCGTCGATCTCCTCCGGCGAGGCGTGACCGAGTGAGTGGGCGGTGACCCACCGCTCCAGCTCCATGACGAGAGCAACGCGTCGTTTGGGAGTGAGGAGTTTGGAGTCGGTCAGCCCCTCGGGGGGTCGCCGCAGCCCGGTGACGGCGGCGCAGACCGAGACGGGCCCGGCCCAGGCCCCACGTCCCACTTCGTCGATGCCTGCCACGACCTTGGCTCCGGTCGTGGCGCGGAGCGAGCGCTCAACGCTGTGGGTGGGTGCTTCGTACGGCATAGCGGGTGACAGCGTACGCGCCCTTCATCCGGCGCGACACCCCGGCTCCCCTCCGCTGCCGTAATGAGACCTACTGGAGATCTTCACCCGGTGGGAGGGGCCAGTCCGTGGGTGTCTCGTGGGCGAGTTGGGCCCAGGCGGGGAGGGGCTCGGTCTGCCGGCGCCAGGCGTGCGGCGGGGCGCCGGCAGGGCTCGACGCGACGATCCCGCCGACGATGGCACAAGTCGTGTCGATGTCCCCTCCCGCACGGGCGGTCGTCCAGAACGCGCGCTCGAAGTCGCCGAGCGAACGGGCGGCTGACCAGATGGTGAAGGGCACCGTGTCCTGGGCCGTCGTGCGGCGTCCGCAGCCCAGGACAGCGGCGACGGTGGTGACGTCTTCGTAGTCGAGCATCGAGGCGGCCCGGCGCAGTCCGATTTCGACGGCGCTGCGGGGTACGAGTGCCAGGACCGCGTCGAGCAGCGCGGCGGGCTCCGGCACAGTGGCCCCCGCGGCCGCGACGAGTGCTGCCGTCACGGACACTGCCACGGCCCCCGCGATGCCCTCGGGGTGCTGATGGGTGGGGCGCGCCGAGAGGACTGCCTGGCGTGCGGCTTCCCTCGGATCGTCGGCGTACCAGGCTCCGAGCGGGGCGACGCGCATGGCGGCACCGTTGCCCCACGACCCCTGGCCGCGGAAGAGCCCCGTGGAGAGTTCCCTCCAGTCGCCGCCTTCGCGTACGAGGCGCAGGAGCCGATTGGCTCCCGGGCCGTAGCCGCGATCGAAGTCGTGGTGGCGGGCGAAGGAACGCGCGAGAGCGTCCTCCTCGATCCGGCCTTCAGTGGCCAGGACGGTCACGACCGAGCTGGCCATCTCGGTGTCGTCGGTCCATTGCCAAGGCCCCGGAGGCAGCTCTCCGGCTGTGAGGAGGGGACGGTTCCCCGGAACGAAGAACTGCGAGCCGAGCGCGTCGCCGATCCGGAGGCCGCCAAGGCTGGCTCGGGCGCGGGCGAGACGCGCGGGGAGAGAGGAGGTGTCGGGCGAAGTGCCTTCTTCTGCGGTCATGGCCGCATCACTCTATCCAGCGACGACGCGTAGGCCCAGGTGGAAGAAACGATTCCCCTCCCAGGAATGACACCTCCCTCACGGTTTAGCTGGTCACGCCGTACGGCTCAGGTTCACGCCATTTCACGAAGGGGCGGTCGAGGTGATAGCGACCGTCGAGGCCGAGTTCGAGACAGCGGGTCTCACCGTTGTCCGGGTTGGAGAGCGACTCGAATTCGGCCACTGTCCAGTGGAACCAGCGCATGCAGAAAAGCCGCATGGTCAGCCCGTGGGTGACCAGGAGCACGTTCGGCGGGTGGTCCGGGGCCTCGAAACTGCGGAAAAGGCTCTCCAGGAAAGCACCGACCCGGTCGTACACGTCGGCGCCGGATTCGCCCTGCGCGAAGCGGTAGAAGAAGTGCCCGTAGGCGTCCCGGTACGCCTTCTGCAAACGCACGTCGTCGCGGTCCTGCCAGTTGCCCCAGTCCTGCTCCCGCAGCCTGGGCTCCTCGCGGATCCGGACGTTCGCGGGGTCGAGGTGGAAGAGCCCCAAGGTCTCGTGGGTCCTGCGGTACGGGGAGACGTAGACGCTGACGCGTTCGTCGCCGAAGAGTGTGCGCAGCCGGTCTCCCGCGGCGAGGGCCTGGGCGCGCCCGGCGGCGGTCAGGGGCAGGGCGTGGTCGGGCTCGCGCTCGTACACACTGTCGTCAGCGTTGCCGTCGGACTCACCGTGCCGGACCAGAACGATGCGTCGTGGTCGTGCCATGCCGTCCAGCCTAGGACGCCCTCCGCGCGGAGGTGCGGCGGGGCGGACTCCATCCGGAGCAGCCACGGCCGCGGCGAGCTGGAGGGCGGGACCGGGTCAGACGGTCCAGGAAGGTTCCAGGTCGACCATGGCCCCGTCCAGCCCGAGGAGGTCTTCCTCCGCCTCGGCGCGCGTCGAGAGCCGGTGCAGGCCCTCGGGCCGGTACTTGCCTCGTTCGGCGGTGGACTGCCACATGGAGAGGACGAGGAATTCGCTGCCGGGAGCCTCGGCGAAGAAGCCGCGGACCATCCCGGGCGAGCCGGCCATGGCCGGATTCCAGATGCGGCGCTGGGCGAGGGTGAAGTGCTCGACGCGCTCGGGACGCACCCGGGTGTGCGCGATCCGGACGAGGTCCACGTCGTGGAAGAGCGGCTCGAAGCCGGTCTTCACGTCGAAGCGGTGATCGAAGAGCGTGGTGCGCACCTCTGTACAACTGCCTGCCTGGGCAGCGGCGAGCCGGTCATGGGTCCGCGCCATGAAGGAGTCGTAGAAGGCCCTGCTCTCCCAGAAGCCGAAGATGTGGGCCTGCCCGGGTTGTTCGCGGCTCCACCCTCCGGCCTGCCCCCTGAACCCCCGTACGTCGGCGAGTTCCACCCACCGCCGCTGGCCTCGGTCGAACCGGTTCCGGTCGGCGACCTCGCAGCGAATCCACTTGAACAGCACCGCGCCATCGTACGGCGGCGGGACGGGTACCGGTCATCCTGCGCTGGGGCTCCGACATTCGTTCGGCTCCCGTGCCACCATGGACAACGAATATGGCGAGCCGCTTGCCTGACAAACAGTCAGACATACGGTCGCGTAGTCGTCCCGAGCGAAGGGAAGGCCCGATGGAGAGCTTGAGCAAGGGACTCACGAAGGTCGAGGTCGCCCTCAAATGGGACCCGAGCCCGCACGGCGCCCCCGCGATGGACCTGGATCTCGTCGCAGCGGTGTTTACTCTCAGCGACCCGCACGGCGCACCGGCTTACGTCGTGCACTTCGACCACCGTGCGCCGGACGGCACGATCACCCTCAACCGCGACAGCCGGACGGGCCAGGGTCTAGGCTTCGACGAGGTCATGGTCCTGGAGCTGAACAGGCTCTCCGAAGCGTACGGGAGGGTCGCGGTCGGCGTGGTGATCCAGCAGAACGGCGGACACCGCACCTTCGCGGACGTGCACCAGCCCGGCATCCGGCTGCGCGAGGGGTACGACGAGCTGGGTCCGGTGGACTTCACGAACGTGGCTGGTGCGACGGGGGCGGTGGTGGCCGAGTTCCAGCGTGGCGAAGAGGGGGCGTGGGGGTACCGGCCGGGGGTGCGGGGGTACGACACCGAGCTGCCCGACTTCCTGAGGCTGCTGCGCGGCAAGCCCGAGGCCGGCTGACTGCCGGGCTCGCCAGGGCTTGGTCGGCGCTGGGTGCGATCTGACAGGTCACAAGCTCCTCGACTTGGGAGCGCTCCCAGACGGAGTAGGTGATCAAGGACGCGCCACACCGATCCCCGCGTTGCTTCACTTTCCGCTCTATCACCCTTTCGAAGGAGGATTCGAGCGCAGGACCGTTTCGGCGGATTTCCCACTGGCAGGATTGCTTTCACGAGGCCCGCTGCGCCACCGCGGACGTTGAAACCTTCGCCGTGGACATGGCCTCGTACACCCCGGGAGGAGCCGGCCTGCCGACTCTTCTCCTCCCGGGGTCCTTGGTCCCACTCCGAGGTCGTCCCTTTTCCCGCCAGTGAGCCGACGCTCTCACTCCGGCGGAATCGGTACGGGCACACGGCCGAACTTCTCCTGGCACTCCCGCAGCCATGCGTGCCGGGGATCGGTTACGTACTCCAGGAAAAGCCGCAGCGCGAGCCGGTACGTGCTGATGGTGGAGAGCCCGATGGGACGCTGGGCGGAGCGGAGGTGGGCGGAGAGCAGGTGGTCGAGGAAGGCGTCCGCCTGCCCCGGTTCCCACTCCCAGGGGTAGCGGTCGGTGTAGACCGCGAAGCGATAAACGAGGTCGAGTCGCGACTGGACGGTGTACGACGGCAGGGAGCCCGCCCGTTGCTGGCGTGTCCAGCCGTCCAGCATCGCTTCGAAAACCGGCTGGGCATGCGGGCTGTGGGCTGCAGTTGTCACGACGCGCACAACGCGCGAGAGCGGGCGTGGTTACGCCCGGGAAGAGGAGGGACACGCGAAAGAAGACACCAGCGGGCGGCGGGCTGACCTGCTGGTACTACAAAGAGGCGGGCAGAAAGTGGGCATCCCGGGGCAAGGCCGCTCCCCCGCGAAGGCTGCGGGTCGCGGGGACGGCCGTCCTCGGGGTGGGCGAGGCGGGCATGAACGAGGCACGGCACCGGACCTTCCCCGGTGCGGCGCCCCCACCCGCCGAACGCCGCCGCGTGGCCGGACGGCCCTCGGCCGGGACCGCACCCAGGGGGCTCGACTCAGCCCGCGAGCGGGCCCCAGCACCTCGTCCTCAGGGGCAAGCGTCCCCCTGAGGGCGCATCCCGATCCGCTCCTGGGTGGCCTCGTACGGTTCAGCGTCGACCGTAAGCGGGCCCCCGGGCGGCGGAAGGGAAACCCGGCCGCCCACAGCACGGCGGGGCCACAGCAGGAGTGAGGGGCCGTCCCCTGGGGACGGCCCCTCACTCACCCGCGCGCCGTGTCACGCACGGCGCGTCGCTTGCGGGCACCTCCGCGGCGGATGCTCACCACCGGCCAGCCTCTGCGGCAGCTGGTTCTCCGCGGGGTCAGCTGCACCCGCTCGTGGAGCCGCAGCCCTCGCAGATGTAGCAGGAGCCGGCGCGCTGCATCTTCGTACCGCAGGAGAGGCAGAGCGGAGCGTCCGCGCTGATGCCGAGCTGCATCTCGACGAGTTCGGCAGAGGTGTGGGCTTCGCGCGGGGCCGGGGTGGCGGCCTCGTCGGTGCCGGTCACGACCGTCGTCTTCTGGACCGGCGCGGACTGGGCCGGCGGCTCGGTGGCGGACTCCTCCTCCGCCGGTTCGTAGGAGCCGGTGTCGAGGTGACGCTGGCGCTCCTCGGCGGAGTGGATGCCGAGGGCGGAGCGGGTCTCGAAGGGCAGGAAGTCCAGGGCCAGGCGCCGGAAGATGTAGTCGACGATGGACTGCGCCAGGCGCACGTCCGGATCGTCGGTCATACCCGCCGGCTCGAAGCGCATGTTGGTGAACTTCGAGACGTACGTCTCCAGCGGCACACCGTACTGGAGGCCCACCGAGACGGCGATGGAGAAGGCGTCCATCATGCCCGCGAGGGTCGAACCCTGCTTGGACATCTTGAGGAAGACCTCGCCGAGGCCGTCGTCGGGGTAGGAGTTGGCGGTCATGTAGCCCTCGGCGCCGCCCACCGTGAAGGAGGTGGTGATGCCGGGCCGGCCCTTGGGCAGGCGCTTGCGCACCGGGCGGTACTCAACGACCTTCTCGACCGCCGCGCGGATGGTCTCCTCGGACTTCTCGGCGATCTCGGCCTTCTTCTCCTCCTTCTTCTTGGCGGAGAGGGGCTGGCCGACCTTGCAGTTGTCGCGGTAGATCGCGAGGGCCTTGATCCCGAGCTTCCACGCCTCGAAGTAGATCTCCTCGACCTCTTCGACGGTGGCCGATTCGGGCATGTTGACCGTCTTGGAGATGGCGCCGGAGATCCACGGCTGGATTGCCGCCATCATGCGCACGTGGCCCATCGGCGAGATGGCGCGGTCGCCCATCGCGCAGTCGAAGACCTCGTAGTGCTCGGCCTTGAGCGCGGGCGCGTCGACGACGTTACCGTTCTCGGCGATGTGGGCGACGATCGCCTCGATCTGCTCCTCCTGGTAGCCCAGACGGCGCAGGGCCTGCGGGACGGTGCCGTTGACGATCTGCATCGAGCCGCCGCCGACGAGCTTCTTGAACTTGACCAGGGCGAGGTCCGGCTCGACACCGGTCGTGTCGCACGACATGGCCAGTCCGATGGTGCCGGTCGGGGCGAGCACACTCGCCTGCGCGTTGCGGAAACCGTTCTTCTCACCGATGCGGAGGACGTCCTGCCAGGCTTCGGTGGCCGCGGCCCAGACCGGGGTGTCGAGGTCGTCCATGCGGACGGCGACACCGTTGGCGTCGGCGTGCTGCTTCATGACGCGCTTGTGGGCCGTGGCGTTGCGGGCGTAGCCCTCGTAGGGGCCGACGACCGCGGCGAGTTCGGCGGAGCGGCGGTAGGCCGTGCCGGTCATGAGTGAGGTGATGGCTCCGGCGAGCGCGCGACCGCCCTCGGAGTCGTAGGCGTGGCCTGTCGCCATGAGGAGGGCGCCGAGGTTGGCGTAGCCAATGCCGAGCTGGCGGAAGGCGCGCGTGTTCTCGCCGATCTTCTCCGTGGGGAAGTCGGCGAAGCAGATGGAGATGTCCATCGCGGTGATGACCAGCTCGACGAGCTTGGCGAAGCGCTCCACCTCGAAGGACTGGTTGCCCTTGCCGTCGTCCTTGAGGAACTTCATGAGGTTGAGCGAGGCCAGGTTGCACGAGGTGTTGTCCAGGTGCATGTACTCGCTGCACGGGTTCGAGCCGTTGATACGGCCGGACTCGGGGCAGGTGTGCCAGTTGTTGATGGTGTCGTCGTACTGGATGCCGGGGTCCGCGCAGGCCCACGCGGCTTCGGCCATCTTCCGGAAGAGACTCTTCGCCTCGACCTCTTCGATGACCTCGCCGGTGAGGCGGGAGCGCAGGCCGAACTTCCCGGCGGTCTCGACGGCCGTCATGAACTCGTCGTTGACGCGGACGGAGTTGTTGGCGTTCTGGTACTGGACGGAGGTGATGTCATCGCCGCCCAGGTCCATGTCGAAGCCCGCGTCGCGCAGAGCGCGGATCTTCTCCTCCTCCTTGACCTTGGTCTCGATGAAGTTCTCCACGTCCGGGTGGTCGACATCGAGAATGACCATCTTGGCCGCGCGGCGGGTGGCGCCGCCGGACTTGATGGTGCCGGCCGAGGCGTCGGCGCCGCGCATGAAGGAGACGGGGCCCGAGGCGTTGCCGCCGGAGGTGAGGAGTTCCTTGGAGGAGCGGATGCGGGAGAGGTTGAGGCCGGCGCCCGAACCGCCCTTGAAGATCATCCCCTCTTCCTTGTACCAGTTCAGGATCGACTCCATGGAGTCGTCCACGGAGAGGATGAAGCAGGCGGAGACCTGTTGCGGCTGCGGGGTGCCGACGTTGAACCAGACCGGGGAGTTGAAGCTGAAGATCTGGTGGAGGAGCGCGTAGGCGAGCTCGTGCTCGAAGATCTCGGCGTCCGCCGGGGAGGCGAAGTACTGATTCTCCTCGCCGGACTTCCGGTAGGTCTTCACGATGCGGTCGATGAGCTGCTTGAGCCCGGTCTCGCGCTGCGGGGTGCCGAGGGCACCGCGGAAGTACTTGCTGGTGACGATGTTGACCGCGTTGACCGACCAGAAGTCGGGGAACTCGACGCCACGCTGTTCGAAGTTGATCGAACCGTCACGCCAGTTGGTCATGACAACGTCGCGCAGCTCCCAGCTCACCTCGTCGTAGGGGTGGACCCCCGGGGTGGTGTGGATGCGCTCGACCTTGAGCCCCTTGCCCGCCTTCGCGTTCTTGCGGGTCCCGCGTGCCGGACCGCTCGCCGTCTCTGTCATGCCGCCTCCTCGTACCAGGCTTCAACGCCTCGTAGCGCCTCAGACTTCCGTCCTGGCGCGGTTTTCTCCGCATTTCCCCGGGGCCTCCCGGGGACCATGGGCCCCATGCGTCGTCCGCCGCCGGGACGCGGCGCACAGGCCCGACCTGGTACGGAGCGCCGGTGGAACACTCCGTACCGCTCCCGGGCTCTTCGCTCGCCCGGGCCCCCGCTTTCGTGTCTCTCCGTGCGTAGCGCGCCCCCTCGCGGGCGGGCAGCGCACGCCTGACCACGCCCCGTCACCAAAGGCGTGAGTCCATCAGAGATGGTTACTTACAAAACAAGATCAATCACTTTGAGTGACCAATCGGGTGTGGAGAAACGCCTCACAGGATGCGGCCGCATTCGGACCCATCCTCTCGGGGCCTTCCGGCTATGTCGCGGGCGGGCTGCCGTTCACGCGCGCCCTCACTCGTGCACGCCCGCCGGGGCCGGAACCTCGGGATGCACGCGCAGCTCGGCGATGGCCGCCTCGAAGTCCTCCAGCGAGTCGAACGCCCGGTACACGGACGCGAACCGCAGGTAAGCAACGAGGTCCAGTTTCTGAAGCGGTCCCAGTATGGCGAGACCGACATCGTGCGTGCTCAGCTCGGCGTTGCCCGTCGCCCGCAGCGCTTCTTCGACCTGCTGGCCGAGCAGAGCCAGGGCGTCCTCCGTGACGGGGCGACCCTGGCACGCCTTGCGCACTCCGTTGATCACCTTC
Source organism: Streptomyces sp. SID11385 (assembly GCF_010548245.1). Taxonomy (GTDB): domain Bacteria; phylum Actinomycetota; class Actinomycetes; order Streptomycetales; family Streptomycetaceae; genus Streptomyces. The sequence goes on along the minus strand of NZ_JAAGLR010000910.1, from coordinate 34,114 downwards.
GTACGGCTGAAGGGCTCCGTGACGCCACTCCGCTTGATCACCATCAGTGAGCAGGACTCGACGGTGGTGAATCGGCGGGAGCAGTCCGGGCACTGTCGGCGACGGCGAATGGCCGCCCCGTCGTCAGTGGTCCGACTGTCCACGACACGGCTGTCCGGATGCCTGCAGAAGGGACAGTGCACGGGACTCCCCACCCTCCTAGATGACACGACACACTCTGTGCTCACCAGGAACTCGCGCCCCTGGAAGCAGCCCCCAGCATAGGTGATGCCGGAACCGGCTCATCACCCGGACCACAAGTTCTAGGCTGCACCACCCGGCTGACCACTAGATCTTGGGCCTCGGGCGACCCCGCAGCTGAAAAGAGCGTCCGCGTGTCGCGGGGAGAACGCCCGGAGGGCACGGGGCGGCATGTCTGGCGCCCCTGAAATGTGGAACCGAGCGGAAGACCCGCGGCCTCGCTCTTCGCCCGTACGGAACCGCGCGAGCGGCGCTCCAGAGTTACCAGGCCCGTGGATTGGCCACTCGTACCACGAAGGTGCTCACGGAACGTGATGCTCGGGCGAGCGGTGCACGGTGTGAGCGTACGTCGCGCGTGTCGGGTGGGGAGACCGGGGGTGGCCCGGCCGGGGGCCGGTGCGGGTGACAAACTGGGGGCACCTCTTTTCGCGCGCGAGACTTCGTGCGCCAAGACTTCACGTACGAGGTCTTCGCACGCGGGGAGCACACGAGGAGAGGGACCCCCACCGCCCACGTCAACACTCCACGCCCCGATCCCCGCTCCCCGTCACGCTTCACGCGCTCAGCGCCGCCTCAGGTGTTCGAGTGCGGGCCTCGGCGAGAGGCCCGCACCGCGGTGCCGAGTCCGCGCAATTCCCTTTTATCCGCACGAAATAGTCCTGCCTCTATACACCTGTGGCCCTGTTCTCGATAGGTAAGTGCGGGTTTTTCACTCGAACGTGTGTTTGGCGCAACCTTTCGAAAGCCACTACCGTTGTGCAGCCAGGGAGACCATTCGAGAGGGGCCCAATGTGACCACCACAGCCGACAGTGCCACCATCACTGCCCAGGACCGCTCCCAGGGACGATTCCAGCCGGCCCGGGCGCTCGGCAATGAGAGCGCCACGCATCAGGAGGGCGGTAAGCCCGTGCGCTCACTCCCTGGACGACCTCCTGGTATCCGGGCGGACAGCACCGGACTGACCGACCGGCAACGACGGGTCATCGAGGTGATCAGGGATTCGGTACAGCGACGGGGCTACCCGCCGTCGATGCGTGAGATCGGCCAGGCGGTCGGGCTCTCCAGCACCTCTTCCGTGGCGCACCAGCTCATGGCCCTCGAACGCAAGGGCTTCCTGCGACGCGATCCGCACCGCCCCCGCGCCTACGAGGTCCGCGGCTCGGACCAGCCGAGCCCGCAGCCGGCCGACACCACCGGCAAGCCCGCCGCCTCCTACGTCCCCCTGGTCGGCCGGATCGCGGCCGGCGGCCCGATCCTCGCCGAGGAGTCCGTCGAGGACGTCTTCCCGCTCCCACGGCAACTCGTGGGCGACGGGGAGCTGTTCGTCCTCAAGGTGGTCGGCGACTCCATGATCGAGGCGGCCATCTGCGACGGCGACTGGGTCACCGTGCGACGCCAGCCCGTGGCCGAGAACGGTGACATCGTGGCCGCGATGCTGGACGGCGAGGCCACGGTGAAGCGGTTCAAGCGCGAGGACGGTCATGTGTGGCTGCTCCCGCACAACGCCGCGTACCAGCCCATCCCCGGCGACGAGGCAACCATTCTCGGCAAGGTCGTGGCCGTCCTCCGGCGTATCTGACCACCGCCCGGCGGGCATCCCGCCCCGCCTCCTTCAGCAGGGCCCTGAGACTCACTGCGCCGGTCTCGGGGCCCGTCGCGCGCGCTCGCCCGCCTCGCGCGACCGGGGCAGAGCCCGTACGAGCCCCGCTACAGGCCCGCTCTCAGCCCTCCGCGACGGCACCCACCTGCTGCCCCGAATCCGGCTCCGGCTCCTCAGCCCTCGCGACCGGCGTCGACGTACCGGCCTCCACCGCCTTCGCGGCCGCGTCGATCGCCGCGAGGGAGCGGCGGACCTGGTTGCGGTCGTTCGTGTACCAGAAGTCGGGGAGCGAGGCCCGCAGGTAGCTCCCGTACCGGGCCGTCGCGAGACGGGGGTCGAGGACCGCGACCACTCCCTTGTCCCCCGTGGCCCGTACGAGACGGCCGGCGCCCTGGGCCATCAGCAGGGCGGCATGGGTCGCGGCGACCGCCATGAAGCCGTTGCCGCCGTTCTGCTCCACCGCCTTCTGCCGCGCGCTCATCAGGGGATCGTCGGGACGCGGAAAGGGAATCCGGTCCATCACGACGAGCTGGCAGCTCGGCCCCGGCACGTCCACGCCCTGCCACAGGGACAGCGTGCCGAACAGGCAGGTGCGTGGGTCCTCGGCAAAGGCCCTGATCAGCTCGCCGAGGGTCTCCTCGCCCTGAAGGAGTACCGGGACATCGAGCCGCGAGCGCAGTTCCTCGGCCGCCGCCTGGGCGCCGCGCATCGAGGAGAAGAGCCCCAGCGTGCGCCCGCCCGCCGCCTCGACCAGTTCGGTCAGCTCGTCGAACATGTCCGTACGGGTGCCCTCGCGTCCTGGTGGGGACAGATGGCGTGCCACGTAGAGGATGCCCTGCTTGCGGTACTCGAAGGGCGAGCCGACGTCGATGCCCTTCCAGACCGGCAGTTCGTCCGTCTCCGGGGCCCCCGAGCCCGCCACCCCCTCCGGGGCGAGGCCGAGCGAGGCCCCGACTCCGTTGAAGTCCCCGCCCAGCTTGAGCGTCGCCGAGGTGAGCGTCACCGAACGGTCGGCGAACAGCTTCTCGCGGAGCAGTCCCGAGACCGAGAGCGGCGCGACGCGCAGTGAGGCGCCGAAGCGGTCGTGCCGCTCGCACCACAGCACGTCGTACTCGGAAAGCCCCGTCATCCGCTCGGCCACGCCGTGCACGGACTCGACCGAGGCGAGAGCCTGCTTGCGTACTGCGTCCTCGTCCTGCACCGAGCGATCGCGGGTGTTGCCGATGGCGGTGATCACCTGCCGGGCCGCGTCGCGGAGGGCGGCGAGGGCGTAGCCGAGATCGTCGGGCAGCGTTTCGAGCCGCCCCGGCAACGCCAGCTCCATGACCCGTTCGAAGCCCTCGGCCCCGGCCTGGAAAGCGTCGGCGACCTTCTCGTCCACGAGCTTCGCGGCGCGGCGCGCGGCCCTGTTGACCTGGTTCGGATTCAGTTCGCCGGTGGCCACGTTCGTGACCCGCCCGACGAGCTCGTGGGCTTCGTCGACGATGAGGACCTCGTGCGAGGGGAGCACGGGGGCGCCCTCGATGGCGTCGATCGCGAGGAGCGCGTGGTTGGTGACGACGACGTCGGCGAGCTTCGCGCGCTCGCGCGCCGTCTCCGCGAAGCACTCGGCACCGTAGGCGCAGCGGCTCGCCCCGAGGCACTCGCGCGAGGAGACGGAGACCTGCGCCCAGGCCCGGTCGGAGACGCCGGGGCTCAGGCCGTCGCGGTCGCCCGTCTCGGTCTCGTCCGCCCAGTCCCGCAGGCGCAGGAGGTCCTGTCCGAGTTTGCTGGACGGCGCCGCCGCCTCGAACTGGTCGAAGAGCGCCTCTTCCTCGTCCTTCGGCATGCCCTCGTGGAGGCGGTGCAGGCACAGGTAGTTCGAGCGGCCCTTGAGCATCGCGTACTCGGGGCGGCGGCGCAGTACGGGGTGCAGGGCCTCGACCGTACGGGGCAGGTCGCGCTCCACCAACTGGCGCTGAAGCGCCAGGGTGGCCGTCGCGACCACCACCCGCTCCCCGTGCGCCAGCGCCGGCACCAGGTAGCCGAGCGACTTCCCGGTGCCGGTGCCGGCCTGGACAAGGAGGTGGGAACCGTCGTTGATGGCCGTTTCGACCGCCTCGGCCATGGCCACCTGGCCCGGCCGTTCGGTGCCGCCCACGGCGGCGACGGCGGCGTGCAGGAGCTCGGGGAGTGAGGGCTTCGTCATAGCCAGACCACCCTACGACGCGGCACCGACAGCTCCCGCCGCTCCATCCACAGGCCCGGTCCGATCATGTGGCCGCTCCTGTCCGAGGACGTCCGCTCCCGTGGCGCCCGCTTCTGTTTCCGCCTCGCGCCCCCACCTCGCACGTGGCCGGAAAGCGCTCCCGTGCAGCGGGTTCGCCACGACGCCGTCCACCGCCGCGTGGGGCCGCTCGGCACGGTCCCGGTAGCCGTCGAGGTGGAGGCGGTTGCGGTTGAGGCAGAGCCGCTCGATCTCCGGGCCGAGCAGTTCGAAGAGCTCGTAGCGCTCCTTCAGCTCGGGAAAGCGTGCCTGGTAGGCGAGGATCTCGGCCCGTACGAGGCCCCAGAAGTCCTCGTCGGGGACGCCGAGCTGGGTGCGGCACAGCGGGGCGAGATAGCGGAAGACGCCGACGAAGAGACCGGAATGGATGAACTGCGGGAGGAAGGAGGGCTCTTCCGTCAGCAGGATGTCGCGCACCTCCCGGGGCATGTCCTCGTGCTCGGGGAGTGCTCGCGCACTGAGGTTGACGTCGTCGACGAAGTCCTTGACCGCGAGCCGCGTGGGGACGTCGCGCGCGTCGAAGACGACGATCGCGTTCTCGCCGTGCGGCGAGAAGACCGTGCCGTGGCGGTAGAGGAAGTGCAGGAGCGGCGGCAGCAGGGCGCCGAAGAGGCGGCGCAACCAGTCGTGCGGCGCGAGGCCCGAGCGCGCGACGAGTTCGGCGACGAAGGCGCGGCCTTCGCGGTCCACGTGCAGGAGCGAGGCGAGGGTCCGCGCGCGTTCGTCCGGGTCGAGAAGCGGCGCGAGCGGTTCGCGCCAGATCGCCCCGAGGAGTTCCTTGTACTGGTACGGCACCTCGGGCAGCACGTCGTAGAACGGGTGCCGCACGGCGACGGAGGCGACCTCGCCGAGCAGCACGACGCGGCACTCCTCGCGCAGGTAGGGGTCGTGGTCGCGTACGGACTGCACCCAGGCCGTGACGGCGGGCGCGGCGATCGTCCGGCGGGTCGGCAGTCCGCGCCAGACAAGGGTGTTGAGGACGGAGAGCGGCAGTTTGACCGTGTGCCGCGTGGGGTCGTCCAGGTTGAGGAAGGTGCGGATGGACTGCTGAGGCAGGCGGCGGGCGCCGTCCGAGGGCAGCGGTACGAGGTCGCCGGCGGCGACGCCCGCGGCGTGCAGGGGGAGCACGGTGCTGTCCCACTGCCAGGGGTGTACCGGCAGGTAGAGGTAGTCGGCCGGGTCGAGGCCGCGCTCGGTTAAGACCGCGTCGAAGGACTCTCGTACGGCGGGCGCCAGTTCGGCGGCGTAGAGCTGCTCGGGCGTGTCGAGTCCGGGGACGCCGCGGTAGGTGGCGAGGTGGTGGCGGACCGCGAGCCACGGCAGGCGCGCCTCGGCCCGGCCTTCGGGGGCCCAGCGCGCGGCGTCGGAGGCGCCGAAGCCCATGCGGCCCTTGTTGAGGACGATCCAGGGGTGCCCGGTCTGATGGCCCTCCAGTTGCGCGTACCCGAGTTCGGCGAGGTCCGCACTGGTCAGGGCGGTGTGGAGGAGGCGCGCGTCGGCGGCGAGCGTCGCGTTCAGCTCGCGCAGCAGGTGGCCGAGCGTCGCGCCGTCGAGGCCGAGGACGTGACGGGCGCGGACGAGGAAGTCGAGCGGGTCGGTGGCGGGGGACGGGGCAGTGTCGGCGGACGCAGTGGTGAGGGCGCGGCCGTCAGCGCCCACCGTGTCCGCGGCCTCTCTCGTGTCCAGGCGCAGGCTCTCGGGTGCGACCTCCCAGTGCCCGTAGGCGCTGCGGGCGGCCCGGAAGAGGAGCGCGGGCTGCCCCGCGGTCGCTGCCACGGCCTCGGGGTCCTCCCCCGCCGTCCCGCCGCGACGGTCCTCCAGCGTTTCCTCCTCTGCGCCCCCCTCCCCGTGCGGCGCGCCCTCGGGCCGCCCCAGCGGCAGCCGGTACGCGCGCTCGTGGAAGGGCACGTCGGGCGACTCGGGGTCCTCGGGGCGCGGGGCGAAGAGACCCTCGTACGAGAATTCCGCGACCATCTTGGCGAGGAGCCGTTTCCCTGCCTCGCGCCACAGCTCGGGAGTCAGCTCGGCGGGGGCGAAGAGCCCGTGCGGCGGGGGGCCTTCGGGGGCGGTGAGAGGCGGGAGCGCGGGCCCCGTGGCCTCGTCGGCGGATGTCCAGGGACGCGGTGCGGGGAGGTTCTGCACGAAGGGCTCCTTCGGTGGCGACCGGTGTGCGGACGTGCGGATACGACGGAAGGCGTACGTGTGCGGGGAAGGCGGCAGGGCGTGCGCGAGCGGGGCGCCGCGGTGGGTACCCGGGTACGTACCCGCGGCGCGCGAAAAGGACCACGGGCGGACGGCGTGGAGGAGAACGGCGCGTACGCGTCAGGCGGGAGACGTCGGGGCGCGGTCCCTGATCATCAGGGCGGCGCGTTTGCCGGGCAGGTCCAGCTCGCGGTCCTTGCGGTATCCGGCGCGCAGGAACGCGGCGACGGAGCGGACGTTGCGCACGTCCGGTTCGGCGAGGACACGGGTGGCGTACGGGCGGTGCGCGAGGATCAGCGACGTGACGGCGCGCAGCAACCCCGTACCGACGCCGCGACCCCGGTCGGTTCCGCCGCCGAGGAGCAGGTGGACGCCGATGTCGTGCGGTCGCGCGGGGTAGTACGGGGTGAGGACGTCGTGGTCGGCGCGGTAGATCTCCCAGTAGCTCATCGGTCGTCCGTCGAGCAGGCCGAGGCAGGGCACGCTGCGTCCGTCGCCCTCGGTCTGGGGGCGCACGTGGGCCGCGGTCACGGCGGGCGGGCCGGCGAGTTCCCAGAAGGCGGCCACTTCCGGGTCGTTCATCCACGCCGTGAGCAGGGCGAGGTCACGCGGCAGCACGACGGGCCGCAGCCGGAAGAGGCCGTGCGGCGTGGGGACGGGCGCCCAGTCGCCGGGCGGGGCGTCGGCGACGGGCGACGCGTCTTCGGGGTCAGGGCCGGGGTGTCCGGCCCTGGCTATGCCTGGGCCCGGTGCCTCGTCCTCGGCGACGGCGGACGCGGGCGGCGCGGCCCCCGCGAGGGGGGTGTCCGCTGTGGGCATGGTGCACTCCTCGGTTCGGGGACGGGCGCGGCGGTAGGGCGGTACGGGTGCGGGGCCGGGTGGGTGAGGCCCGGCCCCGCGCGTGGTCCTCAGTGGTGCAGCGGGTTGCGGAAACGTACGTACACGGACTGGGTGTCGACGGGGCCGACGAGTTCGTCGAGTCCGTGCAGCCGCGTCAGCAGATTGGCCTTGCAGCGCAGGACGGGGCTGTCGAGCAGCAGGGCGGGCAGCCCGGAGCCGAGGGCTTCGGGGCCTTGAGCGGCTCCGGCGAGGAAGCCGCGCAGGGCGGCGAGCAGCAGCTGTTCGTCCGCGAGGCCCTGCGAGCCGAGGGCACCGACGAGGCCGAGGACGTTGTTGATGGCGAGGTAGTACGTGAAGCGCTCGTCCGTCACGTCGTCGGGGACGAACGTGTCGCTCTCCGCACCGATGCCGGGCAGTCGGCGTTCCAGCGCCTCGCGGTGCGAGTCGCGGAAGTAGTAGCCCTGGTTGTCGCGGTACCTGCCGCCGCTCGGCCAGCCCTCGGCGTCGAGCAGGACGACGGTGTTCTGCTGGTGCGCCTCCAGCGCGACGCCCGCGTGCCCGTCGAGCCACAGGATCGGGCGGACGACGCATTCCAGGTAGCGCAGGAACCACTCGGTGGCGACGGTGCCGCGTGGCCTGCCGGTGCGCTGGGCGAGCCGGGTGATCAGCTCGCTGAGCCGGGAGCGCATGGGCTGCTGGGCCTGTGAGCCGTGTGCGAGGAGTCCGCTCGGCTCGGCGGGGTGCCCGCCGATCGGGGGCAGGGGGCGCGGCGAGACGAGGCCGGCGAGGCAGGCGGCGTCGGTCGCCGGGGTGAAGGGATTGTGGCGGATCATGACGTCCACCCCGCGCAGCGGTTCGCCGTCCGGGCCGTCGACGGCGATCCAGGCGGGGTCGCGCACGATGTCGAAGCAGGGGTGGGCGGCGTGCCACTCGGCGCCGAGTCCGGTACGGAGCAGGCGGTGCACCTCGACACCGCGGCGGAGTTCCTTGCGGAGGTTCTCGCGGCGCGAGTTGGTGATGCGCAGGCCGAGCGAGAGCTTGAGCATGGCCGGGGCCTCGGCCCGGTACACGGTGCGCACCGAGGAGGTGGGCGACCACGGTTCCCCGTACGGGCCGAGGGGGGTGAGCAGTCCGGCGTCGGCCAGCGCGTGGACCTCCGGGCGCTGCGCCAGGTCGCGGGCCTGCCAGGGGTGCAGGGGCAGCGCGACGGTGCCGGGTGGGAGGGCGAGTCCCGGCCCTGCGAGGCGCTCGGTGAGCGCGCCCGCCGAGACGGTCCTGCCGCGCTCGGTCCAGGCCGAGTCGGTGGCGAGGACGTCCTTGTGCACGGCCAGCCAGTGGAGCGGGAAGGCACCGCGCAGCTCGGGCGAGTAGAGCCGGGCTTCCGCCTCGCTGAGCCCCTGCCTGCTCTTGGGGGTGGGGTGGAGCGGGTGGCCGAGGAGGAGCGCCTGCTCGGCGGCGAGGAAGGGAGTGGACGAGTCCTCGGCGTGGCGGCGGCGGAAGGAGAGGAAGACGGCGGTCCGGCGTACCGAGTCCCTGACCCGTGCCACGAGGTCGTCGTCGGCGGCGGACGCGGCCTGCCGGGGGACGGTGGGGGCGGGGCCGCCGGACGGTACGGGGTTCTCCGCGGCACCGTCGGTAGCGCGCCGGCCCGTACTGTCCGCCGGCGTCCCGCCCTGGCCCGGACCGTCCGTCACCGTCCCCGCGTGGACCTCCTTGCTCAGCACCTCGGCGACCGTTGCCGCGTCCAGTGGCGCGGTGAGGCGCGGTGCCCTGCCCTGGCGGACGACGGCGCGGCGCGGGAAGGCGCTGCCGCTGTGCACCGGGGCGGGGCCGTGGTGTTCGAGGCGGGGCAGGCCGAAGCGGTGCAGCCCGGCGGCGGACCAGTACCGTACCGGGACGACGAGCGTCGCCTCCTGGGCCGGCAGCGAGATGCGCAGCGGCCCGTGCTCCGCCGCCTCGACACCGGTCTCGCGCACCCAGCAGCGCAGCAGCGACTCCAGCGCGGCGGCCTCCGCCGCGGTCGGCACATCGGGGTGTTCGAGGAGATCGACCGCGGCACCGTCGAGGTGTTCCGTGGGCGCGGCCGTGTGCTGCCGGGGGACGACACCGTCTTCGGGGCGTGCCGAACTCGTACTTCCGGCCTCGGGTGCGAGGGGGTACCGGCCGTCGGGTGCGGTGTTCGGGTTCACGGGCGCTTCCTTGAGGGACGTGATCGTGTGGCCCCGCGGCTGAGGGGAGGGGGCCGGTGGGGGGACTGGCACGCGGAAGGGCGCGCTCAGACGGGTGGGGTGCGCGGCGCCCGTACGCGTGGATCGCGGTCCACGGCGTCGAGCGCGTCGGCGAAACGGTCCAGGACGGCGGTGGCCTGGTCGTCGGTGAGCGTGAGCGGGGGCAGCAGCCGGACCACGGCGGAGTGGCGACCGCCCAGCTCCACGATGAGACCGCGGCGCAGGCACTCCCGGCGCACGGCGACGGCGCGCGCGGAATCGGCGGGTGGCGGTCCCGCGGCGCCCGGCCTGGCGCCCTCCGGGTCGACGAGTTCGACGCCGAGCATGAGCCCGCGGCCGCGCACGTCCCCGATCCAGGCGTGGCGGCTCGCGAGGGAGCGCAGCGCGGCGAGCATGCGGGCGCCCAGGACCCTGGCCCGCTCGGCGAGTCCGTTCTCGCGGACGTAGGCGAGGGTCGCGGCGCCCGCGGCCATCGCGAGCTGGTTGCCCCGGAAGGTCCCGGCGTGGGCACCGGGTTCCCAGACGTCGAGGTCCTCGTGGTAGACGACGACGGCGAGCGGCAGGCTGCCGCCGATCGCCTTGGAAAGGACCATGACGTCCGGCACGACGCCCGCGTGGTCGACGGCCCAGAAGGCCCCGGTGCGGCCGACGCCGGTCTGCACCTCGTCGGCGATGAGGGGCAGTCCGTGGGCGCGGGTGAGGGCGCGCATCCGGCGCAGCCAGGTGTCCGGCGCCGGGTGCACGCCGCCCTCGCCCTGGACGGGCTCGACGATCATTCCCGCGGGTCGCGGCACGCCGGACTTGGGATCGTCGAGGTAGCTCTCGGCGAGCCTGGCGCCGAGCGCGGCACCGGCCTCACCGCCCACCCCGAAGGGGCAGCGGTAGTCCTGCGGGTACGGGAGGCGCAGCGTGTCCCGTACCGAGGTGGCGGCCGAGGACACGTCGAGCGCCCCGGCGGTCATGCCGTGGTAGGCGCCGGTGAAGCCGAGCACGGCCTGCCGGCCCGTGGCGCGCCGTACGAGCTTGAGCGCGGCCTCGACGGCGTCGGTGCCCGCGGGGCCGCAGAACTGGATGCGTCCGTGGGCCGCCAGTTCGCCCGGCAGGGTGCGGAACAGCTCGGTGACGAAGGCGTCCTTGACCGGCGTCGCGAGGTCCAGGACGTGCAACGGGGCCTCGGAGTCGAGGACGTCCCTGATCGCCTGGAGCACTACGGGGTGGTTGTGACCGAGGGCGAGGGTGCCCGCCCCGGAGAGACAGTCCAGATACCTGCGGCCGTCCGCGCCCTCGATGGTCAGGCCCCGGGCCCGGACGGGGACGATGGGCAGGGCACGGGCATAGGTCCTCGCGGCCGACTCCCGCAGGGACTGCCTGCGCAGCACCCCTTCCTGCGTGGTCGTCGGTGCGATGGGCACGGACTCGGTCACGGCCAAGGCGGTAGGTCCTCCCGCGGTGCGAACGGCGTGTCGGGGCCGAGGGCGGGCATGCCGACGACCCCCGTTCGTACCAACGACGCGGACCGCTCCGGATAACGGCTCATCCGAAGATCCTTGCTGTGCGCGGCGAAGTCGGCCGGAAACCATCGGTGCGTCCTGAACGCGACCTCTGGGGCGGGGTGTTGCACGTGAGGTTCGACTGCCGGACCGGGGCCCTTTCACCGTGACCCAACTGTTGCCGCCGCGCAGCGAGGCCGTTGAAGCCCCGCCATACTGTGGGGTCGCCAACATCCAGCACGTCCAGGGGGATCGAGAATGCGCACCACACGGGCACGGACAACGGGGCGGGGAACGCGTCGCGGCTCCTGGCCGATGGCGATCGGGGCCGCCCTGAGCCTCACGCTGACACTGGCCGCCTGCGGTCCCGAGGACGACTCGGCGAGCGGCGACGACGGCGCGAAGCCCATCGTCTCGGAGTCCTCGGCCTCGGCGGGCGATCACAAGATCCGTATACCCGACGGCGTGCGGGACCGGCTCAAGGAGCACGGCATCGATCTCGGGAAGTGGGAGAACGGCGCCTGGCGCAAGTGGGACAAGGACACCTGGCTGCGCAAGGCCGAGGACTACGTCAACCCGATCATCGACGGCCTGTGGGACCCCGACCGGATGCGGCGGGCCGAGGACCCGCAGAAGAAAGTGGACGACAGCGACCTCGGGGACGACCAGGGCGTGACCGACCCGACGCCGGCACCGGTGAAGGCCGCCGCCGTGACCCCGCCGTACCATGACGCGCTGCCCGAGGCCGGGAAGGTCCTCTTCGACTCCCCCGAGGGCTCGATGGTCTGCTCGGCGACAGTCGTCGAGGACCCGGCCCACCTGGGGAAGTCCAACCTCGTGTGGACGGCGGGCCACTGCGTGCACGCCGGGCAGAAGGGCGGCTGGTACCGCAACATCGCCTTCGTGCCCGCCTACAACAACGCGGGGAAGTCGACCGCCGAGTTGGAGAAGGCGACGCGCGAGGAGATCGCTCCGTACGGGGTGTGGTGGAGCGACTGGGCGCAGACTTCGAAGGAGTGGATCGCGAGCGGCGGTCCGACGGGGGGCGCGGGGGCACCCTACGACTTCGCCGTCCTGCACGTGACGCCGGAGCACAGCGGCGGGAAGTCGCTGGAGGAGACCGTGGGCGGCGCGCTGCCCGTGGACTTCGCCGCGCCTTCGGCGGCGAAGACACCATCCCTCACCGCCTCCGGCTACCCGGCGGCACCGCCCTACGACGGCCAGGGCCTCTACCAGTGCCCCGCGAAGCCCGGCCGTCTCTCGCTCGCTCCCGAGCAGCCGACGATGTATCGCATCGGCTGCACCATGACCGGCGGGGCCTCGGGCGGCGGCTGGATCGGCAAGAACGCGGGCGGAAAGCCGGCCCTCGTCTCGAACACCTCGATCGGCCCGGTGACGGGCGGCTGGCTCGCGGGCCCACGTCTGGGCAAGGAGGCGGAGGACATCTACCGCGCGGTGAGCGACAAGGCGGACAGCCTCTCCTGAGGCGAGCGGGTTCTCCGGGCCGAGGACGTTTTCCGCGAGGAGTCACGGGGGCGGTACGGAGGAACTGCGACGGTACGGAAGAGCCGCGGCCGTGCGGGAGTTGACCGCGACTACCGCCTCCACTCCGGCCACCTCCGCGACACGAGCCGCATTCGGTGACGAGACGGCCGAAGGGCCCGCGCCCCTCTCGGGGGTACGGGCCCTTCGGCCGTCTGCGCGCCCGCGGCGGTACGGGCGGCAGGCCGCCGCCCGCGGGCTCAGTGCGAGCCGACCGGGCTGAACCTGTGCAGTTCCGCGGCCAGTTCCTCGTGCACCAGCGCCTTGAGCCGGGTGCCCTCGGGGGTGTGCTCCTCGGAGAGGACCTCGCCCTCGACGTGCGCCCGGGCGATGTACTTGCCCTCGGTGTAGGGGACGAGCACGTCGACCTCGACGGCGGGGCGCGGCAGTTCCTCGTCGATGAGCGCGAGCAGTTCCTCGATCCCCTGCCCGCTGCGGGCGGAGACCGCGATCGAGTGCTTCTCGACGCGCAGCAGCCGCTGGAGCACGACGGGGTCGGCCGCGTCCGCCTTGTTGATCACGACGATCTCGGGCACATCGGTGGCCCCGACCTCCCTGACCACTTCGCGCACGGCGGCGAGCTGCTCCTCGGGAGCCGGGTGCGAGCCGTCGACCACATGAAGGATCAGGTCGGAGTCGCCGACCTCCTCCATCGTGGAGCGGAACGCCTCGACGAGGTGGTGCGGCAGGTGCCGTACGAAGCCCACCGTGTCCGCGAGCGTGTAGAGCCGCCCGCTCGGCGTCTCGGCCCGGCGCACCGTCGGGTCGAGGGTCGCGAAGAGGGCGTTCTCGACCAGTACCCCGGCACCCGTGAGGCGGTTGAGCAGCGAGGACTTGCCGGCGTTGGTGTAGCCGGCGATGGCCACCGAGGGGACCTTGTTGCGCCGGCGTTCCTGGCGCTTGAGGTCACGCCCGGTCTTCATCTCGGCGATCTCCCGGCGCATCTTCGCCATCTTCTCGCGAATGCGCCGCCGGTCGGTCTCGATCTTGGTCTCACCGGGACCACGCGTGGCCATGCCCCCGCCGGAGGAGCCGGAGCCACCGCCACCCATCTGCCGGGAGAGCGACTGCCCCCAGCCTCGCAGGCGCGGCAGCATGTACTGCATCTGCGCGAGCGACACCTGCGCCTTGCCCTCTCGGGACTTGGCGTGCTGGGCGAAGATGTCGAGGATCAGCGCCGTGCGGTCGACGACCTTGACCTTGACGACGTCTTCGAGGTGGATGAGCTGTCCCGGACTCAGCTCACCGTCGCAGACGACGGTGTCGGCGCCGCTCTCCAGGACCAGGTCCCGCAGTTCGACGGCCTTGCCGGAGCCGATGTAGGTGGCCGGATCGGGCTTGTCCCTGCGCTGGATGACCCCGTCGAGGACGAGGGCGCCCGCGGTCTCGGCGAGCGCGGCCAGCTCCGCCAGGGAGTTCTCCGCGTCATGGACGCTGCCCGAGGTCCAGACGCCCACGAGGATGACCCGCTCCAGACGGAGCTGGCGGTACTCGACCTCGGTGACGTCCTCCAGCTCCGTGGAGAGCCCGGCGACCCTGCGCAGCGCCGCGCGCTCCTCGCGGTCGTACTGCTCGCCGTCCCGCGCGCCGTCGACCTCTTGGCTCCAGGCGGCGTCCTCTTCCATCAGGGCATCGGCCCGCAGGCCGTGGCTGTGGGACGGCTGCTGTCCCCGCGGGTGCGTCTCGTTCACGGTGTCCTCCGCGCCGAGGGGCGCGTCCTGGTCTCCGGAAGTGTCCTGGGAAAAGGGAGGGGTGTGGGTCATTGGTTCCTTAATGACGAGTGCGGTCGGCGAGCGGACCCGGTCCGCTGCTGTGAGCAACGCCCGGAGAGCCCCGGGAATTCCCGGGCCCGTGGGCGTCGCTCGCCCGGAAATGGTCCCACGGCGCTCCTCGCGGCGTCACGCGAGTTATCCGGCGGGGCGCCGGGACCGGCAGGCGTGCGGACGGCCGGACCGGCCCGCTCCGCGAGGGCCGGGGACCCCAGTGCCCCGCGAGCGCCGGACCTGCCCTCCCCCACGCCGGATCTGGCCGCCTCGCGAGCGCCGGCCCGGCCGCTCGCGGGCCGCCGGCCCCCACGGATCGCCACCACGGCGCCGCCTGGCACGTACGCGCACCTCCGAGGTCATCGCGTCCGTGGTGGTGCGGCGAGGCGGTGCGGAGTCGTGCTTCGCGGCTGTTCCGCGTCGGGCGCGTCGGCGGTCCAGTCCGGGTGGCCGGGCATCGCTGGCGTCTTCGCCCCGTACAGCCATGGGCGGAGGAACGCGCCGAGATCGCGCCCCGCGACGTCGGAGGCGAGCCGGACGAAGGCCGCGGTGTCCGCCGTGCCGTCGCGGTGCTCGGCGACCCAGCGGCGCTCGACACGGGCGAAGGCGTCCGCCCCGATCTCCTGGCGCAGGGCGTAGAGCACCAGGGCACTGCCGTCGTAGACGACGGGACGGAAGATGCTGATCTTGCCGTTGCCGGGTGCCTTGGGGCGGGCCGGCGGTCCGCCCTCCGCCCGCCACCCGTCGCTCGCCCCGTACGCCTCGCGCATACGGCTCTCCAGCGTGGGGCCGCCCCGTTCCTCGGCGTAGAGCCCCTCGTACCACGTGGCGTGGCCCTCGTTGAGCCACAGGTCCGACCAGGTGCGCGGGCTCACGCTGTCGCCGAACCACTGGTGCGCCAGCTCGTGCACGAGGACGGAGTCGACGTACCACTCGGGGTAACGGCGGTCGGTGAACAGGCGCCGCTCGAAGAGCGAGAGCGTCTGTGTCTCCAGTTCGAAGCCCGTGTTCGTGTCGGCGACGAGCACTCCGTACGCCTCGAAGGGGAAGTTCCCCACCCGCTTCTCCATCCACCGCAGCTGTCCCGGTGTCCTGCGCAGCCATGGCTCCAGGCGCTCACGATCGGCCGCGGGGACGACGTCGCGGACCGGGAGGCCGTGCGGCCCCGGCCTGCGTGGCACGACGGAGCGGCCGAGGGAGAGCTGGGCCAGTTCGGTGGCCATCGGGTGCAGAGTGCGGTACGTCCAGGTCGTCGCGCCGCCCGCCGCGTCGGCCCGGCCCGCGAGGAGGCCGTTGGCGACCACGGTCACGCCGCGTGGCGCGGTGACGCGGAAGGTGAAGTCCGCCTTGTCGGAGGGGTGATCGTTGCCGGGGAAGACCCGGTGGGCCGCGTCCGCCTGGTTGGCCATGGCCAGGCCGTCCTTCGTCCGGACCCAGCCGCCCTCGCCCTGCCCGGCCGCCGGCGGCCGTGGATCGCTCGTGTGCCGTACGACGATGCGCAGCCGCTCTCCGGGGCGCACGCGTTTCCCGGGCGTGATGACGAGGTCCTGTCCGGCGCTCTCGTGACGGGCGGTGCGGCCGTTGACGGTGACGGCGCGCACCTTGCCGTGGGAGAAGTCGAGGTTGAGCCGGTCGAGGGACGCCTCCGCCCTGGCGGTGATACGGGTGACGGCCTCCAGCGGTGCGCGGTTGTCGCCCTCGTACGTCAGCGAGAGGTCGTAGGCCAGCACGTCGTAGCCGGGGTTGCCGAGGGCAGGGAAGAGCCGGTCGCCGATCCCCTGGGGTGCCGGGGAGGGTGCGGCGGCGGCGATGAGCGCGAGGCAGACGGCGAGCACCGGCACGAGCACGCGGGCCGTGCGGCGGGCACGGCGGCGCGGACGGGACGGGACCGCGCCGCCCGTGCGCTCCGCTCCGCCGCCGGGCCCCGGCCTCGCCGAGGTGTTCGCAGAAATGCACTCCAGGTTCATGACTCGGAGTTACCGCAACGGATACGCACAGCAACCATTCAGCGCGCAGAACAACCCGAAGGAGTCAGTTCCTTCTCGCCTTGCTGACGTCTTGGGCGCAAACGGCTCACGGCGCATCGGCGCCACCTACATGCTCCGTCCCCCGCGTGATGCCGGAGCAGAAACCTCTCTGCTGGAGGCTGGTACCGGTCCTGCCTCAGACCCCGGACGCGGGCGCCGCACTGCGCGCCCTGCTCACGTCGTACACGCCCGGCACGTCCCGCATGGCGCGCATGAGCCCCGGCAGGCGGGTGGCGTCGGGCAGGTGGAGCGTGTACGTGTGGCGTACGCCGTGCTCGCTCGGAGGCTCGACCGTGGCCGAGATGACCGCGACGCCCTCCCCCGCGATCGCTTCCGTGAGGTCGGCGAGCAGGTGGGGCCGTCCGAAGGAGGCGGCCCGCAGGGTGACGCGGCAGTCGCCGGTGTCGCCCCAGTCCGCGCCGACCGTGCGCCGGCCGGCCGCGGCCATGCGTACCGCCCGGGGGCACTCGGCGCGGTGCACGGTGACCGCGTTGCCCCGTACCGCGAACGCCGTGACGGCGTCGGGCGGCACCGGAGTGCAGCAGCCCGCGAGGCGCACCGTCGCGCCGGGCTGGTCGACCGTGACGCTCGCGGCGAGCGTCCGCGCGGCGGGGGCGGGGAGTGTGGGACGGGAAAGGGGCTCTTCCCGCCGCGCGTCCTCGGCGGGGGTGTCGGCGGGGTGCGCCGTGAGCCAGCGGCGGATGGCCAGCCCGGCGGCGGGGGTACGTACGTGGTCGAGCCACTCGGGCGAGGGGCCGCCACCGGCGGCGTCCTGGCCCATGAGGAGCTGGACCGTGTCGCCGTCCTCAAGGACGGTGCTCAGTGGCGCGAGGCGGCCGTTGACGACCGCGCCCATACACGCGTGCGCGTCTTCGCCGTACTGCGCGTACGCGGCGTCGACGCAGCTCGCGCCCGCAGGCAGCCCGAGCGCCCCGCCCCCCTGGCGGAAGACGGTGATCTCGCGGTTGTGGGCCAGATCCTCGCGCAGCACGGACCAGAACAGCTCCGAATCGGGCACCGCGCTCTGCCATTGCAGGAGCCGGGAGAGCCAGCCGGGGCGGGTCGGGTCGGCCCGCTCGGCATCGGCGGCCTCCGCCGCCTCCGCGGTCTCCACGGGTTCCGTGCCGAGGGCCGGTTCGGCGGCCTTCCCGTCGAGAGGCGCCATGTCCGGCGTGCCCTGCGGGTCCCGGCCGCCCGGCCCGCCGTGCGCGGCGCCCCGTCCCGTACCCCCTGGTCCTTGGTCGGCGCCCACCGCGTACGGATTGCCGAGCGCGACGACACCCGCCTCGGCGACGCGGTGCATCTGCCGCGTACGGATGAGGACTTCCGCGATGCCGCCCTCCGGCGTCGCGAGAGCGGTGTGCAGGGACTGGTACAGATTGAACTTCGGGACCGCGATGAAGTCCTTGAACTCGGCGACCACCGGGGTCAGGCAGGTATGCAGTTCCCCGAGTACCGCGTAGCAGTCGGCGGTCTCGCCGACCAGGACGAGCAGGCGCCCGAAGTCGGTGTCGCCGAGCCGGCCGCGCTTGCGGTGGACACGGTGGACGGAGACGAAGTGACGGGGCCGGAGCTGTACATCCGCGCTGAGATCTGCCTCGCGCAGCACCTCGCGCACTCGTTCGGCGACGGCGGCGAGGGGATCGGGCGAAGCGAAGTGGTCGACGATGAGGCGGCGCGTCTCCTCGTACTCCTCGGGATGGAGGATGGCGAAGACCCGGTCCTCCAGTTCGGTCTTGAGCGTCTGCACGCCGAGCCGTTCGGCGAGCGGGATGAGGACGTCGCGTGTGACCTTCGCGATCCTGACCTGTTTCTCGCGCCGCATGACGCCGAGGGTGCGGACGTTGTGGAGGCGGTCGGCGAGCTTGATCGACATGACGCGTACGTCGTTGCCGGTCGCGAGGAGCATCTTGCGGAAGGTCTCGGGTTCGGCGGCCGCACCGTAGTCGACCTTCTCCAGCTTCGTGACCCCGTCGACGAGGTAACCGACCTCGCTGCCGAACTCGGCGCGGACCTGGTCGAGGGTGACGTCGGTGTCCTCGACCGTGTCGTGCAGGAGCGCCGCCGTCAGGGTCGTGGTCTCCGCGCCGAGTTCCGCGAGGATCAGCGTCACGGCGAGCGGGTGCGTGATGTAGGGCTCGCCGCTCTTGCGCATCTGGCCGCGGTGCGAGGACTCGGCGAGGACGTAGGCGCGGCGCAGCGTGTCGACATCGGCGTCGGGGTGGTGGGCGCGGTGGGCGTCGACGACGTGCGCGATCGCGTCGGGGGCGCGGTCGCGGCCGGTGTGGCCGAGGAGTGCCGCCCGGCCGAGGCGGCGCAGGTCGATGCGGTGCCGGGCGCGCTTGCGAGGCTGCGCGGCGCCGGCTGCCTGGAGGGCATCGGGAGGCCCCCCGGGCGTCGCTGGATTCATTGCCTCCGCACTCATGGGCACCTCCGGCTGCGTCGACCGGTCGACGGGATGCCCGGAGCACGGGGCCCCGGGACAGCGGGCGGTGTCCCCGTCCGGGCCGGTGCTTGATGCTATCGAGCCCACCACGCGCCGCCGACCGCCTCTCGCCGAGCGTGAAAGGGATCACCCATTCGAGCGAAGTCGGCGGGCGACACGGGCGTGGGGAGTGACCTTTGCGGCGCTCGCGCGTTGCCCCGGTTACGCGTCGGGCGCCCGCCGGGGGGTGCGGCGCCCGCGCGGCTAACCTCTCCCGGAACCCCGCCCGGGTACTCAGGCGGTCAGCGCCGCCAGCCACTCCCGGTCGATCGTGCCCTCGGCGACGAGGACCGCGGGCCCGGTCATCTCCACGACTCCGTCGGCGCGTTCGGTGATGGTGAGCCGGCCGCCGGGCAGGTCGACGGTGTACGTGGCGGAGCGGCCCGTACGCGCGGGGTCGAGGCCGTCCCTGCGCGCGGCGGCCACGGCGACGGCGCAGGCGCCCGTACCGCAGGAGCGCGTCTCGCCGGAGCCGCGTTCGTGCACGCGCATCGCGAGCGCTCCGGGGGCACGGTCCACGACGAACTCGACGTTCACGCCGTGCGGGTAGGCGCTCGCCGGGAGCACCTCGGGGGCGGTGCGCAGCTCACCGGCCTCGGCGAGGTCGGTGACGAAGGTGACGGCGTGCGGATTGCCCATGTCGACGTGCGTGGCGGGGCGCAGCCCGGAGCCGACCCGGACCTCGACCTCGCCCTCGGGCAGCCGTGCGACGCCCATCTCCACGGTGATCTCGCCGGGGATGCCGGGCGTCTCCTCCTTGGCCAGGTGGGCGCGCTTGATCCCGGCCCGCGTCGCGACCGCCAGTTCCCCGGCGCCCACGTGTCCTGCGCGCTGGAGGTACCGGGCGAAGACCCGGACGCCGTTCCCGCACATCTCGGCGACGGAGCCGTCCGCGTTGCGGTAGTCCATGAACCACTCGGCCTCGTCGGCGTACGCGCGGGCCTCCGGGTGCGCGGCGGAGCGCACGACGTGCAGCAGCCCGTCGCCGCCGATCCCCGCGCGCCGGTCGCAGAGGGCGGCGACCGCGGCGGGAGCCAGGTCGAGGGCGTTCTCCGGGTCGGGAATGATCACGAAGTCGTTCTGCGTGCCGTGGCCCTTGAGGAAGCCGATCGCGGTGCTCATCCTTCGATCGTACGGGGCGGAGCGCGGGGTCCGCGCGGCCGTACGGGGCGGAGCGCGGGGTCCGCGCGGCCGTACGGGGCGACGGCGCCGATGTCCGCGCGCGGGGTGGAGGGGGTGGGTCCGCAGGCGTACGGGGCCAAGGGCCCCCCGGGGCCGGGGCTCGGCGCAGGCGCTCAGCGCAGCCGCGCGACGCGCCAGACAGCGAGGCCCGCGACGACGAGAACGACGGTCATGTAGAGGCCGATGGCTCGCCACTGGCGCTTTCCGCCGCCCTGGGCGAGCCCCGGCCAGTTGTAGCCGACGCGGCGGGCCGCCATCACGGCGCCGCCTGCCGCGGACGAGCTGAGCAGGAGGCCGAGCATCGCGACGACGGCGCCGCCGTCACCGGCCTCGAAAGCGAGCGGGAAGGCGAACATCAGCGAGCCGATCGCGGCCAGCACGACGATGGGCGCGAGCTGCCACAGGCGCAGTCTGCGCTGCGGCCTCAGCTCGACCTCCACGGCGCCGTCCTCGACGACCGCTTCGTCCGCCGCGACGTCGTCGCGGCCCGAGGGAAGCACACCCAGGGCCACTGCCTCACCGTCCGCCACTACCCGGTCGGCGATCGGCGGGGGGTCGTCGGCTGGGCCGTCCTGGACGAGCTGCTCCCGCTCTTCGCGTCCGGTGTCACGAGGGCCGGCCTCCATCGCCACTGTGCCCTCCCACTCGGACTCCGCCAGGTCGATCGCAGCTTGATGATGGCACGGCGTCGGGGGCCCGTAGGACGCCCGGAGCGTCCCGATGCCATCACGTGATCAGGCTGTAACCGCCCGTTCGACCAACGCCAGAGCACGTCCGGAAAGTTCCTCTCGTCCGGAGAGTCCCCCATCGAGCCAGTGGATACGGGGATCGCGCCGGAACCACGTGTCCTGGCGGCGCGCGAAGCGCTTCGTAGCGCGCACGGTCTCCGCGCGCGCCTCCTCCTCATCGCACTCCCCGGCGAGCGCGGCGAGGACCTGCTGGTAGCCGAGCGCGCGCGACGCGGTGCGGCCCTCCCGTAGTCCCTGCCTCTCCAGCGCGCGGACCTCCGCGACGAGGCCGCGTTCCCACATCACGTCGACGCGCCGGGCGATGCGTGCGTCGAGTTCGGGCCGAGCGACGTCGACCCCGATCTGGAGCGTCTCGTAGTACGCCTCGCGCCCCGGCAGGTTCGCGGTGAAGGGCTTGCCGGTGATCTCGATGACCTCCAGGGCGCGCACGATGCGACGCCCGTTGCCGGCGAGGATCGCGGCAGCCGCCTCGGGGTCGGCGCGCGCGAGCCGCGCGTGCAGCACGGCGGGGCCCGCCTCCTCCAGTTCGGCTTCCAGACGCGCGCGGACGGCCGGGTCGGTGCCGGGGAACTCCATCCGGTCGACGACGCCTCGCACGTAGAGCCCCGAACCGCCCACGAGCACGGGGACACGGCCTTCGGAGAGCAGCCGATCGATCTCGGCGCGCGCCAGCGCCTGGTACTCGGCGACGCTCGCTGTGCGGGTGACGTCCCAGATGTCGAGGAGGTGGTGAGGGACGCCCTCGCGTTCGGCGAGCGTCAATTTCGCGGTCCCGATATCCATCCCACGGTAGAGCTGCATGGAATCGGCGTTGACGACTTCGCCGCCGAGTCGCCGGGCGAGGAAGACGCCGAGATCGGACTTGCCCGCGGCGGTAGGCCCGACGACGGCGATGACCCGTGGGGTGGGGGGTGCGGTACTCACTGTCCCAGTGTCCCAAACCAGCAGGAGCGCCTCGAACGAGTTACGTGACGCGACGCGGGCCGCCTCGTTTGCCGTTGCGAGGTCCCGACCGTCGGTCGCGGGCCGCCGGGGCCGTGGCCGCGCGCAGTCTCTGCGCCGCCCCCGCCCGTGTCCACCTGTCACCACCTGTCCCTTGGAGCACGCAATGGGCCTCTTCTCCTTCCTCCGCCGCAAGCCGCAGGCGACCGATCCCGCGTCAACCCCGCAGGGGGAGGCCGCTCCGGCGGCCGAAGAAACCGGCGAGGACGGCACGGAGGGCCCTGGCGCGAAGACTGCCGATGCGCAGGCTGCCGGTACGGACGCCGCCGATGCGGACACTGCGGGTGCCGCCGGTGTGAAGGGTGACGCGGTCGGAACCGGGGCGGGGGCGGCCGAGCCGGAGACGGAGGGCGCGGCCCCGGCGGAGGCCGTCGCTGAGGGCGAAGGCGCCGGTGCGAAGGCGACCGGTGCCGACACGGCCGGTGCGGACGCGACAGAGCCCGCGTCTTCCGCGCCCGGTGTCGCGTCCGGCGAGGAGGGTGCCGACAAGGTGGCCGCCGGGGCGACGGAGACGGTCGGCGCCGCCGATGGCGCGAGCGACGGCGAGACCGCCGAGGGGGGCATCCCCAAGCAGCAGTCGGTCGACGAGGCCGCCGAGCGCGAGGCCGCCGACCACGTTCGTCGCTGAGCGCGAGCGGCACTCGCGCGCGCCTGCCGAGCCCTCCGGGACGGGCCACCTGCCCGGGGGCCCGACAGGCGCGCGCGGCCGATCCGTAGTAAGCCAGCAGTAGGCGCTCCGCGCGGGGCGTCGTCTTCCCGGTTTCCGGCGAGGAGGGACCCCATGGGTTTCATCGACAACATGCGGGCACGACTGTCCCCGGCGAAGGACAAGGTGGCCGATCTCGCGCAGCAACACGGCGACAAGATCGGCGACGGCCTCGACAAGGCGGCCAAAACCGTCGACGAGCGCACGAAGGGCAAGTACTCCGACCGCATCCAGTCGGGCACGGACAAGGCCAAGGACGCCGTCGAACGGATGGGCAAGAAGGACGGCGAGGCCGGTGGCGAGGGCCGGAGCGGTGGGTCGCAGCAGCCGCCGGGCTCCTCGGGAAGCTGAGGAGCCCGCGCGGGGTGGCTGCGCGCGCTCGTAGCCGCCTGTCAGCGGCCTGCGGGCGGGAGCCCTGCGGCGTCCGGCGATCCGTGCGGTACGCCGTCTGTCAGCCGCCCGCCTGGGCGGAAAAGGCTCAGGACCACGCGGCGACGAAGTAGCCGACCCCGTAGGGTGCCTCGTCGTACAACAGGCTGCCCGTGAGATCCGTGCCGCGCGCGGCACCGGCGAGCACCTGCCACGGGGCCCGCCCGGCACAGCCGAGCACCCGGGCGGTAGCGGGGTCGAGTCCGGCGAGGGTGTCGATGTCCGCGTCGGCGAGTGCCTTCGCGACGGCGCCGTCCCACGGAGCGGCCCGCTCGTCCAGGTATCCGGGAGCCTTGACCGTACGCGTTGCGCTCCCGTCGCCCAGGACCAGCACCGCCAGTCGCTCGTCAGGGACACGCAGCGACTCGCCGAGGGCCAGGCACTCCTTGGTCCCGCTCTCCTCGCCGACCGCGAGCCCGGAGACCGGCGCCGCCGCCCAGGCGGCGTGCTCCAGCAGCCAGGCGCCCACGGCAAGGGAAGCGGGCAGGGCAGGACCGGCCTCCGTCGTACGTGCCGACTCTGCCAGTCCCATCCGCGTGAGCCGTACGGTCACGGGCACCCCGAACCCGTGGAAGCCGCCTCGCGCGCCTTCGCCGTGGCGCACGGCCCCAGTCCCCGCCACGGGTCCGAGGACGAGCAGCCGGTCGGGCCGCGATGCGGCAAGCACGGAGAGCGCGTCGGCACACGCGCCCCGCAAGGCGTCGAGTTCCACGGCGGCCCCCGCCGCGATCCGGGGAACCAGCAACGGAGGACACGGGCAGACGGCAGCGGCGACAAGCATGATCGGCAGCGTAACCCGCGGGGAGCGGTGGGGCGGGGGGTAGCGGTGCGGGCCGGCACGGTGGGGCGGGGTGGGCTCGGTGGGATGGGTCGGCAGAAGCGGTGAGCTGGGGCAGGTGGATGGGGCGGCGGGTGCGGCGGTGCAGGGCGTCGGCGGCACTGACGGGGCGGGGTTGCCTCGGCAAGCGCGGCGGCGCGAGGTCATCGGCTGGCACTGGCACTGGCACTGGCACTGGCACTGGCGAGAGTGCCTCGGCAAGCGCGGTGGAGTGCAGACACCGGTTGACGTCGGCACCGGAGGCTTCGGCGAGTACGGCGCCGCGAAAGCCTGTCGGCTGGCCCAGCGGGGGGCGGCGAGACCCGGTGTCCGGGCCCGCGCTCGCGCAGGGCAGGACAAAGCTGCGCGGAGCGAATCCGCGCATGGCAGGACCGTGCGGGCGCGTCCGTCCGGTGTCGGAGGTGCTCCTACCGCCGTACGGTCGTGCGCCTCGGCCGACGTACGGTCGCTGGACCGTCCTCCCGGCACCGCCCTGACTTCAGCCCGGCCGCACTGCCCGCTGCGTGCGGGCTCGGTCCCCGCCCCGCGCCCGCTCGATCCCGTCGCACGGACTCCACCGCCCACCCGTGCGCGCTACCGCGCCTGCGCCGGCCCGCACGGGTGCGGCCTCTCCGTCCGGGCTCGGCCCCGCGCCCACGCCAGGGCATACCCCGCGTGCGCTCCGCGAAGCCCCCGTCGGAGGTCAGTCGCAGCCGCAGCCCTGCGTGACGGCGGCAGTCGGCTGAGGGGCCGGGGCGCCGATGGTTGGCAGTCCCAGCATCACGCCGGCCGGCTTGACGGTCTCGGCGGTCGTGCGCTTCTCCCAGGCGTCGCCCGCGCGGGTGCGCCGGACGCCGCGGGGAGTGCCCTCGGCGAGGAGGTGGTGGGGAGCCGCATAGGTGATGTCGACGGTCACGACGTCCCCTGGTCGCACCGGCTCCTGCGGCTTGGTGAAGTGGACGAGGCGATTGTCGGGGGCACGCCCCGAGAGACGGTGGGTCGCGCCGTCCTTGCGTCCTTCCCCCTCGGCGACCATGACGTCCAGCGTGCGGCCGACCTGCTTCTTGTTCTCCTCCCAGGAGATCTCCTCCTGCAGCGCGACAAGCCGCTCGTAGCGCTTCTGGACGACCTCCTTGGGAATCTGGTTCTCCATCTCGGCGGCCGGGGTGCCCGGACGCTTCGAGTACTGGAAGGTGAACGCCGCGGAGAAGCGGGCCTCGCGCACGACGTGCAGCGTCTGCTCGAAGTCCTCCTCGGTCTCGCCCGGGAAGCCCACGATGATGTCCGTGCTGATCGCGGCGTCGGGGATCGCCGCGCGGACCTTCTCGATGATGCCGAGGTAGCGGTCCTGGCGGTAGGAGCGGCGCATCGCGCGGAGCACGGTGTCCGAACCGGACTGGAGCGGCATGTGCAGCTGGGGCATCACATTGGGCGTCTCGGCCATGGCGGCGATGACGTCATCGGTGAAATCGCGGGGGTGCGGGGACGTGAAGCGGACTCGTTCCAGGCCCTCGATGCCGCCGCAGGCTCGCAGCAGCTTGCTGAACGCCTCGCGGTCGCCGATGTCGCTGCCGTAAGCATTGACGTTCTGGCCGAGGAGGGTGATCTCGCTGACGCCCTCGGCGACGAGCGCCTCGACCTCGGCCAGGATGTCGCCCGGCCTGCGGTCCTTCTCCTTGCCGCGCAGGGCGGGGACGATGCAGAAGGTGCAGGTGTTGTTGCAGCCGACGGAGACGGAGACCCAGGCGGCGTAGGCGGACTCGCGGCGGGTCGGCAGCGTGGAGGGGAATGCTTCCAGGGACTCGGCGATCTCGACCTGGGCTTCCTCCTGCACGCGGGCGCGTTCGAGGAGGACTGGGAGCTTGCCGATGTTGTGGGTGCCGAAGACGACGTCGACCCAGGGGGCACGGTCGACGATGGTCTGCCTGTCCTTCTGCGCGAGGCAGCCGCCGACGGCGATCTGCATGCCGGGGCGCTCGGTCTTCTTCGGGGCGAGGCGGCCGAGGTTGCCGTAGAGGCGGTTGTCGGC
The DNA here is from genome assembly GCF_010548245.1 of Streptomyces sp. SID11385. Classification (GTDB taxonomy): domain Bacteria; phylum Actinomycetota; class Actinomycetes; order Streptomycetales; family Streptomycetaceae; genus Streptomyces. The sequence goes on along the minus strand of NZ_JAAGLR010000910.1, from coordinate 8,516 downwards.
GTTCTCGCGTACCGCACAGGTGTTGAAGACGACGACGTCCGCGCCGCCGTCCTCGGCGCCCTCGGGGGCGCGCACGTATCCGGCACCCTCCAGGAGGCCGGCGAGCCGTTCCGAGTCGTGCACGTTCATCTGACATCCGTAGGTGCGGATCTCGTATGTCCGGGCCTGTGTCCCGGCCTGCTGAACGTCCACCACGGGGCTCCGGTCGCTGCTGCTCATGCGGACAAGGGTAGGCGAGCCGGGAGAAGCGGCCGACCGCCGGTGGGGCGGGCGGCGCGGGTGACCCTGAGGACCGGCAAGGCCGGCCCCGGGGGGCGGGAGTTCGACGGAGGCCTTGGGAGCGCTGGGGAGCGGCGCCACGTACCGGTCACCACCCCGAGTCCGCGCGGAGCCGAACCCTGAGAGCGGTGGCGCGCCCGCTCAGGGTTGTTTCAGGGATGCCCCTGAGCGGTCTCTCAGGGGCATCCCTGGGTGTGTCCCAGGGTGAACCCTGAGGCATCCCTGATCTCTGCCGCAACCGCTGGTTTTCACCCTGTGTGACTGGCAGGATCGTCGCCATGACCACGTTCCTCTCCCGGTTCGGCCGGGGCACGATGCTCGGCGGCGCAGCGGTGTGCGCCGTCGTGATCGGGCTGCTGCTGTGGTGGCTGCTGCCCCTCGGGAACGCCCAGCCGCGCGGAACCGTGGTGTTCAGCACAGGCGTGAGGTCGGGCGTCTACGAGAAGTACGGCGAACTCCTCAAGCACGCGGTGGACCGGGATCTGCCGGGTGTGCGCATGGAGTTGCGCGCGAGCGAGGGCTCTCAGGAGAACGTGGCGCGGGTGGCGACCGGGAAGGCGGACTTCACCATCGCGGCAGCCGACGCCGTGGAGAAGTACCGGGAGGACAACGGCAAGGGCGCGGGGAGTCTGCGTGGCTGCGCGCGGCTCTACGACGATTACCTCCAACTCGTCGTCGCCGAGTCCTCCGGCATCCACAAGGTCACCGATCTCCGGGGCAAGCGGGTCGCGGTGGGGCAGGTGGGGTCCGGGGTGCGGTTGATAGCGGACCGCTTGCTCACGACGGCGGGCCTCGACCCGGAGCACGACATCACCCCGGTGGGCATCGGGATCGACAAGATGAACGAGCAGCTGAGGCTCGGGAAGATCGACGCCTTCTTCTGGTCCGGCGGTCTGCCGACGGTCTCGGTGCGCGAGCTGTCCGAGACGTTCCCCGTACGGTTCGTGCCGCTCGGGGACCTCGTGGACGCGTTGCGGCACGCGGGCGGGGAGGGGCGCTTCTACCGGACGGCCGTCATGCCGCGCGACGCCTACCCCGCCGCGCACAACGACGGCACCGTGATGACACTCGCGGTCGCGAATCTGCTGGTCACCCGGGGTTCCCTTGACCCGGGTCTGACGGAGGGAGTCACGCGGACTGTCATCGCCAGCCGCGACGGCATAGGCCAGCAGGTGCACGCTGCGCAGAAGGTCGATCTGCGCACCGCCATCTACACGGACCCCCTCGAACTGCACGAAGGTGCGCAGCAGTACTACCGGTCGGTGAAGCCATGATCTCGTGAGGGCGGGGCAGCATGGGGCGGGACCGAGGGGCCGGGCGCGGGACGCTCAACTTCCCGGTCGTCGCGATCCTCGACACGGCGGACCCGTGCGGCCGGGCGCGGGACCGTGAGGGTGGGTGACCGTGGGGCGCATGGCGGGCTGTGCTCGTCGGCCGTAAGGCCGTGGTGCGGTTACCGCGGGCAGGGCCTCACGGCGGCGTGCCCCCGAACGGCGGGGGACAACGCCCGTGACGCTGCGAAGCCGTGATCCCGGACAGGGCTGAAGACGCAGCGATCCGCTACGCCTCCGCGTCCCTCCCGCCCTTCCCCCGTCGCCGTACTCGGCCTACTCCCCCGTCAACGGAGCTGTGCCGGCCGGGCGGTTGCGGGGAATGACGAGATCGGCGCTGAGGCCGTGGGGGCTGTGGTGGCGGTATTCAAGGGCTCCGCCGCCGGCTTCGAGGAGGGCGCGGGTGATGGAGAGGCCCAGGCCGGAGCCGTGGACGTTCTGGTGGCGGTTGCTGCGCCAGAACCGGTCGCCGATACGGCCGAGTTCCTCCTCGGTGAGCCCGGGTCCCTCGTCGGTGACGGTGATGACGACCTCGCCCGGTCTGGCCTCCACCGTGAGTTCGACGGCCGCGCCTGCGGGGGTGAACTTGAGGGCGTTGTCGAGTACGGCGTCGAGGGCGCTGGAGAGCGCGATGGGGTCGGCCCACCCGGTGACCGCGGGACAGGTGCCGGTGAGCCGGACGCCCTTCTCGTCGGCGAGGGGCCGCCAGGAGGAGAGGCGTTCCTCGGCGAGGGCGCCGATGTCGGTCAGCGTGAGGTCCGCCTCCGAGTGCTCGGCGAGGGCGAGGCCGAGGAGGTCGTCGAGCACGCGGGCGAGACGTTGGCCCTCGGTACGGACGGAGGCGACCTCCTCGTTGTCCTCGGGGAGTTCAAGGGCCAGGAGTTCGATCCGGAGCAGAAGTGCGGAAAGGGGATTGCGGAGTTGATGCGAGGCATCGGCTACGAAGGCGCGTTGCTGTTCGAGGACGCTCTCGACGTTGTCGGCCATCTCGTTGAACGAGGTGGCGAGGCGACGGAGTTCGGGCGGGCCGCCGGTCGGGGCGACACGGGACTTGAGCCTGCCGGTGGCGATGTCGTGGGTCGTGGCGTCCAGAACGCGTACGGGACGCAGCACCCATCCTGTCAGGCGCAGGGCCGCGCCCAGCGCGAGGAGCATGGCGGCGCCCTCGCCGACGGCGACGAGCAGCCATTTCTGGAGCGTGCGGGAGCGCAGGGCGCCGGTCGGGGAGTCGGTGACGACGACCGCGATGACGTCCCCGTCCCTTATCACCGGCGAGGCCACGATGAGACGGCGGCTCGTCTGCCAGGGCCACACCTGCTCGGGATCAGGGCTGCGCCGGCCGTTGAGAGCCTCGTCGTAGGCGGAGCGAGCCTCCTCGCCCGCGTCCTGGAACGGCTGCGCGCGGCTGTGGACGGAGCCGGTGGGCTCCGGAAGGGCCGAAGCGCCGTGGCCCTGGGTGGTGGTCGTCCCGGGAAGGGAGGCGTCCGCTTCCGGCGGTGGCAGTTGCCAGCTGTGCGGGGCGGTGGCGAAGGGCTCGCCGAGGCGGTCGAAGACACCGACATGGATGCCGTAGAGGCGGTAGTAGCGCCCGAGTTCGGTGTCGAGCGTGGCGCTGCGTTCGGTGTCCTCGACGGTCGCGCCCGCGCCGTCGCCGTCCGTGTTGACGAACTGGGCGAGGGAGGCGAATCGTGCCGAGTCGTCGATGCGGTCGACGATCACCTTCTGCTGCTCGCCCGCGGCCATGCTGATGGCGAGCGGGAAACCGAGGGCGAGCAGGACTCCGGCGAGCAGGATGATGAGCAGGGGAAGAAGCCGAGTGCGCACCAGGACCCGCTAGGCACCGGGGACGACGAGCTTGTACCCGACGCCGCGGACGGTCTCGATGAGGGTGGGTACCCCGATCTTGGCGCGCAGCGAGGCGATGTGGACCTCCAGGGTCCGTCCCGTTCCCTCCCAGCTCGTGCGCCAGACCTCGCTGATGATCTGTTCGCGACGGTAGACGACGCCGGGGCGCAGCGCGAGGAGCGCGAGGAGGTCGAACTCCTTGCGGGTGAGCTGGACGGGCACGCCGTGGACGCTCACCTCGCGGGTCTCCGGGGTGAGGCGGACCGGCCCGAGCGCGGTCGTCCCGGGCTCGGAAGCGCTGGAGTGGGTCCGCCTGGCGACGGCGTGGATGCGGGCGAGGAGTTCCCTCGTGTCGTACGGCTTGACGACGTAGTCGTCGGCGCCGAGGTTGAGTCCGTGGATGCGGGAGCGGACGTCGGCGCGCGCGGTGACCATGATGACGGGTACGGCGGAGCGCGTACGTATCTTCCCGCAGACCTCGTAGCCGTCCTGGTCCGGGAGTCCCAGGTCGAGGAGGACGACGGCGTACGGCTCCTCCTGCTCCTCGCCGGGGAGCAGGGCGCGCAGCGCGTCCTCGCCGTTGCGGGCGTGCGTCACCCGCAGGCCGTGGCGGGCCAGTACGGCGGAGAGCGCGGCGGCGACATGGTTGTCGTCCTCCACGAGCAGCAGTCTCACCGTCCGTCACCTCCGTCGGCTGGGTCGACCCGGGCCCCACCGGGTCCGGGTGCGCTGGTACGTACGCGATCCGCGCCGCGGGCGGTTCCCGCGGGCACGGAAGCACGCGGGCGGTACGGGCGGGAGCGCGCGGGGCGCTTTGGCATGTACTCCGATCCGCCCGGCATGCGTCAAGAGGGTTCGGGGCCCGGGCGCGTTCCGTTATCCAGCCGGTACGAGGAAGCGACGCGACAGGCACGCGACGTGCGCGGATGATCCCGGATCGTGATGCTCAATTTCCGCTCAGATGTGCTGACGGTGCTCGCGCCTGCTCACTAGGGTCCACCCAACCGAGGAGGACGGAGTTGTGAGCCGATGACCGCAGTATCGGTGTCGAAGGACGCCGCGCCCACGAGCGAGGACCTGGTGGTCCTGAGCAAGGTGAACAAGCACTTCGGCGCACTCCATGTGCTTCAGGACATCGATCTGACGATCGGGCGCGGCGAGGTCGTCGTGGTGATCGGTCCCTCGGGGTCCGGGAAGTCCACGCTGTGCCGCACCATCAACCGCCTGGAGACGATCGACGACGGGGCCATCACCATCGATGGCCTGCCGCTGCCGCAGGAGGGCAAGGAACTGGCCAGGCTGCGCGCCGATGTCGGCATGGTCTTCCAGTCGTTCAACCTGTTCGCCCACAAGACCGTGCTCCAGAACGTGATGCTCGGCCAGGTGAAGGTGCGCAAGACCGAGAAGGGGGCCGCCGAGGAGAAGGCGCGGCAACTGCTCGACCGGGTGGGCGTCGGTTCGCAGGCCGACAAGTACCCCGCGCAGCTCTCCGGTGGTCAGCAGCAGCGCGTCGCGATCGCGCGGGCGCTGGCGATGGACCCGAAGGTCATGCTCTTCGACGAGCCGACCTCCGCGCTCGACCCGGAGATGATCAACGAGGTCCTTGAGGTCATGCAGCAACTGGCCCAGGAGGGCATGACCATGGTGGTCGTCACGCACGAGATGGGCTTCGCCCGCTCCGCGGCGAACCGTGTGGTCTTCATGGCCGACGGGCGCATCGTGGAGGAGGCGACCCCGGACAAGTTCTTCAGCGCCCCGCGCAGTGACCGCGCCAAGGACTTCCTGTCGAAGATCCTCCAGCACTGAGCGAGCCGCGGCGCTGAACGACCCCCGGCGCCGAGCGATCCGCGGCGCGCCGAGCGTCCTTCGACGCCGAGCACACCCCGGACCGCCTGACCGCAAGCCCGACGACCGCAAACGACAACCGCGCAAGCCGGAGGTCGAGGGCCCCGGCCGCACAGCCCCCGGCCGCGCCGCCGCACACCAGGGCGCCGCACACCAGGTCGCCGCACACCAGGTCGCCGCACACCAGGTCGCCGCACACCAGAGGTCGCCCCCACCGGCCGCCGGACACCCACCACGGACAACCCCGCCTCCCCCAAAGGCACCAGCACACCACCGCACGGTCCCGCCGGTCACCGACGAGCACCGCGCAGATCGGCGGGCGTCCCCAGGCCCGTACCCGCCACCGCCGTTCCACCGATTCCGATCCGCCGTCGATCACGATCGACCGTTATCGAAGGACTCACCATGAAGTTCCGTAAGGTTTCCGCCGCCGTCGCCGTGGTCCTCACCGTCGGCCTCGCCGCGAGCGCCTGTGGCAAGAACGACGACGACAAGGGGTCGGGCGGCTCCGGCGGTGGCAAGAAGATCACCATCGGGATCAAGGTCGACCAGCCGGGCCTCGGCCAGAAGCTGCCGAGCGGCGAGTACGCCGGCTTCGACGTCGATGTCGCCCGGTACGTCGCGAAGGCCCTCGGCTACAAGACGAACCAGATCGTGTGGAAGGAAGCGAAGAGCGCCGACCGCGAGACGATGCTGGAGCGCGGCGACGTGGACTTCATCGCCGCCTCGTACTCGATCACGGACGAGCGTGAGGCGAAGGTCGACTTCGCGGGCCCGTACCTCCTCGCCCACCAGGACATCCTGGTCCGCGCCGACGAGAACGGGATCAAGGACCCGAAGGACCTGAACAGCAAGAAGCTCTGTTCGGTCACCGGCTCCACCTCCGCCCAGAACATCAAGAAGGAGCTGGCCCCCAAGGCGGATCTCCAGGAGTACGGCGGCTACTCCGAGTGCCTCACCGGCCTGGAGAACAAGGCCGTCGACGCGCTGACCACGGACGACTCCATCCTCGCGGGCTACGCGTCGCAGAAGGAGTTCCAGGGCAAGTTCAAGCTCGCCGGCTTCAAGATGACGAACGAGAACTACGGCATCGGCGTCAAGAAGGGCAGCGACCTCAAGGACAAAATCAACGACGCCCTGAAGAAGATGGTCGACGACAAGTCCTGGGACAAGGCCGTCGAGGACAACTTCGGTCCGGCGAACTACAAGAACGAGCCCGCCCCGGCGATCGGCGACGTCAAGAAGTAAGCGACGGCGCTCAGCAGATGACAGCTCGCGTGCGCTTCCCCGCCCGCTTCCGCGCGGCGGCGGGCGGGGACCGCGCGGGACAGTAGTCGGGGTGCGGTCGGTGCGCGGACGGTGACGTGCGCGCACCGGGCCCATCCCCCGCGTGGAAGCACGGGAGATCGTGTTCGACTTTCTTGAAGGTTACGACCTGCTCGGGGCGTTCTGGATGACGGTGAAACTCACCGCTCTCTCCGCCGTGGGCTCCCTGATCTGGGGCACCGTGCTCGCCGCCATGCGGGTCGGCCCTGTCCCCCTGATGCGTGGCTTCGCCACCGGTTACATCAACATCGTGCGGAACATCCCGCTCACGGTGATCATCGTCTTCACCTCGCTCGGCCTGTTCCAGACGCTCGGCGTCGACCTGGGCGCGAGCGACTTCAAAGCGATCAACTTCCGCCTGGCGGTGCTCGGACTCATCCTCTACACGTCCTCGTTCGTGTGCGAGGCGATCCGTTCCGGCATCAACACGGTTCCGATGGGGCAGGCGGAGGCCGCTCGGGCACTCGGCCTGAACTTCCGTCAGGTCCTCACGCTGATCATCCTTCCGCAGGCGTTCCGTTCAGTCGTCAACCCGCTGGCGAACGTCCTCATCGCCCTCACCAAGAACACGACGATCGCCGCGGCGATCGGCGTGGGCGAGGCCGCGGTGCTGATGAAGGAGATGATCGAGAACGAAGCCGAACTCTTCCTGATCGGGCTCGTCTTCGCCTTCGGCTTCATCGTGCTCACACTTCCCACGGGGCTCATCCTCGGCTGGGTCAGCAAGAAGGTGGCGATCAAGCGATGACCTCGGTGCTCTTCGACGCCCCCGGCCCCCGGGCCAAGGGACGCAACATCCTCTACTCCGTCCTCTTCGTCCTCGTCGCCGCCTTCGTCGTGTGGTGGATCGTCGTGAAGCTGGACGACAAGCACCAGCTCGACTGGGCGAAGTGGAAGCCGTTCTTCACGGACAGCCAGGCATGGACCACGTACCTGCTGCCCGGACTCGGACAGACGCTCCTCGCGGCGGCGATATCCATGGTCATCGCGCTGCCGCTGGGCGCGGCGTTCGGAATCGCGCGGCTCTCGGACCACGCCTGGGTACGGGTGCCCGCGGCGACCGTCGTCGAGTTCTTCCGCTCGATCCCGGTCCTGATCATGATGCTCATCGCCTTCGAGGTGTACGCCCAGTACACCTCGGTCTCGACCGACGACCGGCCGCTCTACGCCGTCGTCACCGGACTCGTGCTCTACAACGCCTCGGTGCTCGCCGAGATCGTCCGCGCCGGCATCCTCTCGCTCCCCAAGGGACAGACCGAGGCCGCGCACGCGATCGGGCTGCGCAAGGGACAGACCATGCGGTCGATCCTGCTGCCGCAGTCGATCACCGCGATGCTGCCCGCGATCGTCAGCCAGCTCGTCGTCATCGTGAAGGACACCGCGATCGGCGGCTCGCTGGTCAACTTCTCCGAACTGATCAACTCGGTGAGGCCGCTCTCCGCCGCCTACGGCGCCAACACCATCGCGTGCTTCACCGTCGTCGCGGTGATCTACATCATCGTCAACTTCTCGCTGACGAGCTTCGCGACCTGGCTGGAGAAGCGACTGCGCGCGGGCAAGAAGTCCACCGGCGCGGTCCTGAGCGCCGCCTCCGTGGACACCGGCGGCAGCGGCACGAGCGGCGTGCAGCCTCTGGCGAGCACCGACGCCTGACGGCCGGCCACAGACTCCCGGTACACCCGGGTCTCGCGGCCCGCGAGCGGGAGGCCCCCGGGCCTCCCGCGCCGGGTGCCCCGTCGGCGGCGGGGCACGCGACGCGGACGCGCACAAGAGGGCGGGACGAGAGCCTTGGGGGGCTTTCGTCCCGCCTTTGCGCGTGCCGTACCCCGGCCCCGCTCGCGCCACGTCGCGACGTACGGGCGCTGCCGCGCCGAGGGCGCGCCGGTTTCG
>NZ_JAAGLR010001170.1 GCF_010548245.1 Streptomyces sp. SID11385 | reverse complement strand
CTCCGGGCGTGCCGCCGTCGCCGTCGCGGCGGCCCGCTCCGCGCTCGGCCGCCCCTACGTGTGGGGCGCCTCCGGGCCCGGGGCCTTCGACTGCTCCGGGCTCATGCAGTGGGCGTGGGGACGGGCCGGGGTCGGCCTGCCCCGTACCTCGCAGGCCCAGGCGGGCGCGGGGCAGCGCGTACCGCTCTCGCAGGCGCGCCCCGGGGACCTCGTCACGTACCGCTCGGACGCGAGCCACGTCGGCATGTACGTGGGGGGCGGCCAGGTCATCCACGCCCCGCACCCGGGCGCGGCCGTGCGCTTCGAGTCCGTCCACATGCTCCCGATCAACTCGGTGACCCGGCCCTGAGCTCCGGCGGCGACGCGTCCCCGGCCGGTTCCGGGGACGCGGGACGGGGGCGCCGGGGGAGGGGCGGAGCCCCGCCGTATGCTCGCCGCGTGGCCCGAAGCCGACCCTTTCGCCCCCGCCCCGCGCGCGCCGCGGCGCTCGCTCTCCTGCTGCTCGTCGGCGGCTGCGCGGGAGGGGACGGCGAGAGCGGCGGCGACGCGGGGACGCGGGTGCGGG
>NZ_JAAGLR010001112.1 GCF_010548245.1 Streptomyces sp. SID11385 | reverse complement strand
AGCTACCGATGTTGCATGCTCACCTTGGCCATACCCTTGCGGAGATCACAGCCAACCGGCCCAGCCGAAGGTCAAGAGGTAAGCGCGTTTGACTGCTGCCCACCCGCGGCGGCCGCCACCGACAGCCGCGATAAGGGCGACGGTGAACCAGAACGCAACCGCTCCGCCAACGATCAGAGCCCATCCGGTACCGCCAATGGCTGCGAACAAGACCACGATGAATGCCGTTATGAGAAGTCCGGCATGGGCGCCGCCGATGCTCACACGGAGCATCTCGCGCACGACGCGACGGTCCTCCGCGAGAACCTTCTCATAAGCATTCAGCTCTCGCCCTGGACCGTCTTGATC
>NZ_JAAGLR010001081.1 GCF_010548245.1 Streptomyces sp. SID11385 | reverse complement strand
GGCGTGCAGACGTCACCGTATCGTGCCGGCCCGCAATGACCAGCGTGGGATGCGAGATGAGCGCGATGGTGCGACGCAGGTCTGAATCCCGCACGGCAGTCCAGCCGCCGATGATGCCCTCGCGCGGCGTTGCCAGCAGCGCGCGGCGGAACGGTGCGACCGCCGGGTCATTTGCCTCCAGCATGTGTGCCGGAAACCAGTTGCGCAGGAAGGTCTCGGCCGTCTCT
>NZ_JAAGLR010001046.1 GCF_010548245.1 Streptomyces sp. SID11385 | reverse complement strand
CACCCCGCCCGCCGCCTCGTCGACGCCGCCCACTCCGCGCTCTACCGGCCCCCGCCCGACCCCACCGCGCCCCGCTGGGCCGGAGCCCGGCTGCGCCCCGCGCCCCCCTCGTGGACCGGCGGCGACCCCGATCCCTTCGGCACCGCCGCCGGCCTCCTGCGCGCGGAAGGTCTCGCGGTCACCGCGTGGCTCGTCCTCGGCCACGACACACGCCTCGGCACCGCGCACCCGGACCTCACCGTCGTCAACTGCTACGGCGAGCACTACCGTTACGCGCTCTGCCCCTCCCACGCCGACGTCCGCGCGTACGCCGCCGCGCTCGCCGCCGAGGCCCTGGACGGCGTCCCCGTGGACGGCGTCTCACTCGAAGGCTGCGGGCAGTTGGGCGTCGTCCACGCGGGTGTGCACGAGAAGACGGAAGGCGCCTGGACAGCGGACGAGGCGCGCTGGCTCTCGGTGTGCTGCTGCGCGGCCTGCGCCCACGCCTGGTCGGCGCGCGGCCTCCACTCCGGCGCGGTGCGCGAGGCGCTGCGCACGGCGGTACGTACCGGAGTCGCGCCCGCCGACGATCTCGCGTCGACGCTCCTCGCCGTGCGCCACGAGGCCACCGATGCCCTGCGGGCCGGGG
>NZ_JAAGLR010000998.1 GCF_010548245.1 Streptomyces sp. SID11385 | reverse complement strand
GCGGCTGATCAGCGACACCAGCCGGTGCGGCCCCGACTGGATCTCCACCTGCGCCACCACGTCGTCGGCCGTCACCGCGACGACGATCCCGGCGAACGAGTTCCGTACCGACGTCAGGACGTCCCCGGGTACCGGATGCAGCCCGGCGGCACGCTCCGTGGCGAAGCACGCGAGGCTGACGCCGTCGATCACCCGGTTTCCCGAACCGCCCCGGTCCATCGCGAGCTGACCACCGTCGGCCCAGCGGCGAACGGTCTCCGGACTCACGGCCAG
>NZ_JAAGLR010000937.1 GCF_010548245.1 Streptomyces sp. SID11385 | reverse complement strand
CCGCTCACCCCGCAACCCACCCGGCACCACACCCGCACCCTCCAACGCCTCCCAAGCAAGCTCCAACATCAACCGCTGCTGCGGATCCATCGCCGCCGCCTCACGCGGACTCACCCCAAAAAACGACGCATCGAACCCATCCACCCGCGACAGAAACCCACCCCGCGCAATACCCAACCCACCCCGACCCTCCGGCACCTCACCAACAGTCTCCCGACCCTCAGCAAGC
>NZ_JAAGLR010000902.1 GCF_010548245.1 Streptomyces sp. SID11385 | reverse complement strand
GGACCCGAACTGACGGTCACCCTGCTGGCCGCGCTGGCCGAACTGCCGCCCCGCGCACGGGCGATGGTCGTACTGCGCTACTGGGAGGACCTGAGCGTGGAGACCGTGGCCGAACTGCTGCGGTGCAGCCCGTCCACCGTGAAGAGCCAGTGCTCGCGCGCGCTCGCCACCCTGCGTACGCGGCTGGGCGACGCACACCTCTACACCACCCGAAGCTGAGGAGAACCGTCGTG
>NZ_JAAGLR010000872.1 GCF_010548245.1 Streptomyces sp. SID11385 | reverse complement strand
CGCGCCACCTTCACCGAGCCGCAGATCCAGCCCCGCCAGTCCGCCAAGGGCGGCGCGAAGGGCGAGGAGCGCGGCGAGGAGACCCGCGGCGGCCGCAAGCCCGCCGTGCCCGTCTTCCGCGCCCCGGTCTTCACGGAGCCGACCTTCCAGTTCCAGACCCCCGAGCGCGCCGCCGCCGAGGCCGCCGCCACCGGTGACGACGAGGACACCGCGCC
>NZ_JAAGLR010000843.1 GCF_010548245.1 Streptomyces sp. SID11385 | reverse complement strand
CCTAGTTCACGCTCGACGTGGACGATGTTCGGCGCGACGAGGAGGAGCCGGCCGCCGCCGGTGCCGCCGGGGAGGTCGCGCGAGGGCGGGGCGAAGGTCTCGTACTGGCCGAGGACGCGCGAGGAGAGGAAGGAGAGGAGGACGCCGAGTTCGGCGCCGGTGACCTTGCCGCCGAGCGCGGCGACGATGCTGGAGGAGCCGCCCTCGTTCCTGCGGCCCTGCATCTTGTCGAGCAGCGGCGCGAGCAGCGAGCGGAACCCGGCGACGTTGGCGCGGACCCAGCCGGGCCGGTCGACGACGAGGACGGGCGTGTCCGCGGAGGGCGGGGGGCTCATCCGCGTATAGGCGCGGACGTGTTCCTCGGCCGACTTGGCGTGCTCGCGCAGTTCGGCGACGACCGCGCGGGCTTCGTCGCGGCTCACCTCCGGGCCCGGGCGCAGGAGGCGGGTCGCGGTGGTGACCGCGAGATTCCAGTCGACCATCTGGGGACCACCGAGGCTCGTCATGTGTCAACGGTACGGGGTTTCCGGGGCGGGGAGGAGGGGGCGGAGGCGGGAAGCGGGAAGCGGGGGGCGGAGGCGAGGGGCCGTAGGCGGGAGGCCCGGGGCGGGAGGACCCGGGGCGGGAGGCGGGGGCCGGAAGCGGGGCGCGGAGAGCCGGATGCGGGGCTCAAGGCGAGCGGCCGAAGGCCGGGAGGCCGAGGCGGGAGCCGAGCCGAAGGCGGGAGGGGCCGAAGGCGGCGGGCCGAAGGCGGGCGCCGGGCCGAAGGCGGCGGACCAAAGGCGGGAGCCGGGCCGAAGGCAGCGGGCC
>NZ_JAAGLR010000806.1 GCF_010548245.1 Streptomyces sp. SID11385 | reverse complement strand
AGCCCGGTGGCGAGACCGATGCCCAGCGCGAAGCCGATGACGGACGCGATCACACCGACCACGGCCGCTTCGAGCAGCACCGAGCGCTTGACCTGGCGGCGCGAGGCGCCGACGGCACGCAGCAGCGCCAGCTCCTTGGTGCGCTGGGCGACCAGCATGGTGAAGGTGTTGGCGATCAGGAAGATGCCGACGAACAGGGCGATGCCCGCGAAGCCGAGCAGCAGCCTGTTGAGGCTGCTCAGGCTGCGCTCGGTCTGCTCGGCCTCCTCGTTCGCGACCACCTTGCCGGT
>NZ_JAAGLR010000773.1 GCF_010548245.1 Streptomyces sp. SID11385 | reverse complement strand
CGCGCCTTGGTCAGCAGCTCCTCGGCGCGCCCCGCGGCCTCCTCGATCTGCTGCACCGCCTCGCGGCGCGCCTCGCCCCGGATGCGCTCGCCCTCGGCGACCGCGTCGGCGCGCAACTGCTCGGCCTCGCCGCGCAGCCGCCGTGCCTCCTCCTGGAGTTCGACGGTCCGCGCCCGGTACTCCTTGGTGTCGTCCTTCGCCGCGCCGCGCAGCTCGTCCGCCGCCGCCTCGGCCTCGGCGCGCAGCCGGTCGGCCTCGGCCTGCGCCTCGCCCTTGATCCGCTCGGCCTCCTCGGAGGCGGAGCCGGTCGTCGCGCGCGCGTCCTCCTCGGCCTTGCTCAGCACCTCCTCGGCACTGCGCGCGGCCTTCGCGAGCGCGGCGGCGGCGTCCTCGGCCGCCGAGCTGCGGGCCTTCTCGGCCGCCTCGGCGAGCACCCGCTCCGCCTCGGCGACGGCCTCGTCCCGCTCCCGTACCGCGTCCGCCTTGAGCGCCTCGGCCTCCTTGGTGGCCTCGCTCACCAGGCGCGCGATCTGCTCCTTGGCGGTACGGGTACGCAGCTCGTTGTCCGCCTCGACGGTCGACAGGACCTTCGCGGCCCGCTCGTCGGCCTCGCCCGTGACCTTCTCGGCCGCCGCCCGCGCCTCGCGCAGCGTCCGCTCCGCCTCCGCGAGGCGCTCCTCGGCGGCCCGCGCCTGCTCGGTGGCCTGCCGGCGCGCCTCCTCCGTCTCGCTCACCGCGGACGTACGCAGCCGCTCGGCGTGCTCGGTGGCCTCCTGGGCCTGCGCGGCGG
>NZ_JAAGLR010000742.1 GCF_010548245.1 Streptomyces sp. SID11385 | reverse complement strand
ACGTCGGCGCGCAGCCGCTCCTCGACCAGCGCCCGGAACCGCTCACCGCCCTCGCGCGCCTCCCCGTGCAGCACGAACAGGCCGCAGGCGAAGAGCTGCTGCACCGTCGCGAGCCCGAGCACCAGGTTCTCCGCGTACTCCGCGACGAGCCGTGCGGCCTCCTCGCCCGGCGCGGTGACAAGCGCCCCGAGCGACACCTCGCCGCCGAGCCCCAGCGCCCGCGCCCGCTCGCGCAGCCACCGCGTCGTCGCCACCGTCTTCCAGCACCCCCGCCGCCCGCAGGTGCAGCGGCGCCCGCTCGCCGAGACCGTCATGTGCGCGCCGCTGCGCCCGCCCGGCGGGGCCAGCACCTCACCCGCGTACAGGATGCCGACCCCGAGCACCTCGCCCGTCGACACCGAGGCGAAGGAGCGCCGCCCGCGCCCCGGCCCGAACCAGCGGTCGCCGAGCACCTGCACCCTCGCCCGGTGCTCGATGCGCACCGGCGCCCCCACGAGCGCCTCCAGGCGCCGCGCCACCGGGTAGCCGCGCAGCGCGGGCGCCTCGTTCACCTCCACGACGAGCCCCGCGCCCGGGTCCACCACCCC
>NZ_JAAGLR010000679.1 GCF_010548245.1 Streptomyces sp. SID11385 | reverse complement strand
TGTCGTTGGTGCCGTACGTGTAGCTGAGCTGGGCGACCTTCGCGCCGCCGGCCGTGAGCCACGCGGGCCGGTGCGACTCCGCCTCGCTGCGCCCGGTGCCCGCGTGCGCGACGCCCGCGCGGTCGAGGGCGCCGAGGGTGCGCGCGACGCCGGCGGTGCCGTCGTCGAGGCTGTGGTTCGACGCGGTCGAGCAGGAGTCGTAGCCGGTGGTGGCGAGCGCGGTGGCGACCTGCGGGGGCGAGACGAAGTCGGGGTAGCCGGTGTAGGGGCCGTCGTCGTCCCCGTACACCGTCTCCATGTGGCAGATCGCCAGATCGGCGCGCGAGACGACGGGCTTGACGCCCGAGAGCATCGGGCGGAAGTCGTAGCCCTTGCCGCCCGCGTCGGCGTGCGCCTGCCGGATGACCGAGTCGTGCGGGAGGACATCGCCCGAGGCGAGGAGCGTGAAGGCGTGGCGGTTGTCGGACGGCGAGGGCGAGGCGGGCGGGTGGCGGCGCACAGGGCGAGGGAGGCGAGCAGCAGGGCGGAGCGG
>NZ_JAAGLR010000646.1 GCF_010548245.1 Streptomyces sp. SID11385 | reverse complement strand
CCGCGTCCTCCCACACGCCGTGGCCCGCGAGCGGGTCCGTGCCCGTGCGCAGGAGCGCGAGGGCGCGCGTGCCCGCGTCGCTCGCGAGGCGGTCCAGGGTGAGCGGGTCGGGCACCGAGGTCCCCGCCGGGTACGCCGGGGGCGGCTCCGTCGCCGCGGGGACGGGCAGGTCCGGTGGGAGCGGTCCGGGATCGCGCCCGTACAACTCTGCCGCCTTCACGCCGGGAAGCGCTGTGGCGCCCGCGTCGCCCCGGGCCGCGAGGCGCGCGTGACGGCGGCTCAGCTCGGCGGTGAAGGTCACCGGATCGCGCCCGCGCAGCAGGAACAGGGCCTGCGGCTCGTCGGCGAGCAGCCCGGCGAGGCGG
>NZ_JAAGLR010000617.1 GCF_010548245.1 Streptomyces sp. SID11385 | reverse complement strand
GCCGGCCTGAAGGACGACGACAACATGGCGAACTCGACCGTTCCGTCGTTCTCCATCGGTACGTCCTCGCCGAGCGTGATCCGGATGGCGGGCGCGTACGCCACGTTCGCGGCCAGTGGCCAGCAGCGCGAGCCGTTCTCGGTCACCCAGGTGAAGAAGCTCGGCAAGGTGATGTACCAGCACGAGACGGTGACCAAGCGGGCCTTCGACAACGACGT
>NZ_JAAGLR010000590.1 GCF_010548245.1 Streptomyces sp. SID11385 | reverse complement strand
CCGGGCGCGAGAAGGAGACGGCATGACGGACGCGGCGACGGCCGTCTGCGTCTTCGCGGTAAGGCGCGGGCGCGGGCCCGCGCTCCCCGCGGGGCTCACCGGCCACAGGGACGGCGGCGAGGTGCGGCTCATGGCGGCCGGGGACCTGTGGGCCGTCGTGCAGGAGGTGCCCGCCGCCGGGTACGACGACGCGGCGCTGCG
>NZ_JAAGLR010000561.1 GCF_010548245.1 Streptomyces sp. SID11385 | reverse complement strand
GAGCGCGGCTGATCGGCCTGCTCCCCGGCTGGGACGCACGGTTCACCGCACTGGTCGCGGCCTGCGACGACACGGTCGTACCGCGGTCGATCACCACGCTCCCGGCCGGCCTGACCTGGCCGTCGGCGCCGGACGTCACGCTGCTCGGTGATGCCGCACACCTGATGCCACCGGTGGGAGAGGGCGCCAACATGGCACTGATCGACGGCGCCCTGCTCGGCCTCGCA
>NZ_JAAGLR010000518.1 GCF_010548245.1 Streptomyces sp. SID11385 | reverse complement strand
GCGCCGGCTCAGGCGTGCGAACCGGCCTTGCGGCGGCGTACGAGGACGAGCGCGCTCCCGCCCGCCGCGAGGGCCACGCCGCTCGCGAGGGCGAGCTGCGGCAGAGTGGAGGAGGAGCCCGTAGCGGCGAGGCTCCCGCTCACCGGCTGCGCGGTCCCGCCCTGCGGCCGGACGTCGGAGGAGGCGCCAGGCGTGGGCGCGGCCGTGTGCGGGCCGGTGGTGCGGGGCGTGGCGACCCCGATCTCGATCGGCCCGCTGCCCGCCGCGCCGATCACGAACTCGTAGTCCTCAAGGTCCGGGCTGCCGCCGCAGGAGCCGTCGGCGTTGAAGTAGTCACCGGCGACGAAGGTCACGCCCTTGCCCGCGGGGGCCGAGGCGTCGACCTTGAGCCGCATCCTGACGTCGGTGTGGGCCCCGGCCTTCAGCGGGCTGATGGGGTCCATGTAGTGCTTGTTGTCGACGGTCTTCCACGTCGAGGGGGAGCCGGAGGACCACTGGAGGTGGACGAGTTCGTCGCTGCTCCTGAGCCCGCTCTTGTCGGTCGCGTGGACGTAGGCGAAGGGCAGCACCTTGTCCATCGTCTTGTCGGTCCCGTTGGTCACCCGGAGCGTGAAGGCGACCTTCGTCCCGGCGACGACGGTGGACGGCAGGCCCTGCACGACGGTGGTGAGCCCGGCCTCCGGCACACACTCCGCGCCGCCGGTCTCCTCGCCCTGGCCCGGCGAGTCCAGGGCCTCGGCCAGCGCCTTGTCGGCGGCGGTCTTGTCGGCGAGGGCGGCCTTGGTGGCCTTCTGCGCCTGGCCGAGCTTCCGCGTCGCGGCGACGCGCTCGTCGTCGCGCGCGTCCACGGCCTGCGCGGCGGCGTCGTCGGCGGCGGCCTTCGCCTCCGCCGCGGT
>NZ_JAAGLR010000484.1 GCF_010548245.1 Streptomyces sp. SID11385 | reverse complement strand
GAGGCGGAGCAGCCGGGGGCCGAGCAGGGCGTCCTGGGCCTGGTCGAGCGCGGCGGTCAGAGCGGCGCGGCGGGCGGGGGCGGCGGGGGTGCCGGTGGCGTCGAGGAGGGCGGCGATCGCGGTGTAGACGGAGGCGACGGCGGCGCGTTCGGTGCCGAGCCGGTACGGGTGCCGGGCCCCGTCGTCCGGGGACGGGAGCAGGAGGCGCAGGGCGAGGAGCCAGGCCGCTCCGGCGAGGAAGGCGAGGGCGCGCTGCCAGCCCGGCTCGGGCAGGGGCATCCCGGCGCCGATGGCGGTCGTGACGAGTATCTGGGTGCCGATCCCCGAGGCGACCGGCCCGAGGGCGCTCACGGCGCCGGCGAGGAGGCCGAGCACGGTGAGGACGAGCGGGAGGAGGAACGGCTGCGCGGAGTGCGGGAGCAGTGCCGTGGCCCCGCTGCCGAGCAGCAGCCCGCAGGTACCGGCGAGGGCGGGGGCGCCGAGGCGGAGTCCCGCGGTGCGGCGGCTGCCGGGGCGGTCGTTGATCGCGGCGAGCAGGCCGCCGAGCGCCGCCATGACGCCGAGGCCCGGCTG
>NZ_JAAGLR010000455.1 GCF_010548245.1 Streptomyces sp. SID11385 | reverse complement strand
GTGCCCGGGCCGTCGGCTCCGCCCTCGTCGCCCTCGCAGCCTGCGTCACGCTCGTCACCGTCGTGGCTCGTACCTCCGGCGGGGACGCCGACAGCGCGGGGGGCGCGGCCGCCGACCGGGCCGCCGCCAAGGCCGTGCAGCGCTGCGACTCCCAACGCATCGTGGTCAAAGGCGAGTTGACCGCCGTACGCGCCCTGCCGGACGGTCGCGTACGGCTCACCGTCCGCGTCG
>NZ_JAAGLR010000370.1 GCF_010548245.1 Streptomyces sp. SID11385 | reverse complement strand
CGGCGGTACGGGAACGGGCGGGCGGGACGCGGCGGGAGGCGGGGGACGGGACCGGCCGGGAGGCCGCCTCCGGCCCCGACGCGGGCACGGGCTCCGGCTCCCGTGCGCCGCTCCCCGCGGACGCTCTTGCGTACGACGCGTACGGGGACCCGTACGAGGTCGCCGCCCGGGTGCGGGCACGCGGCGGGCGTGTCGTGGCGACGGGAGGGTGCTTCGACCTCCTGCACGCCGGGCACGTCGCGCTCCTCGAAGCCGCCCGCGCCGCCGGGGACTGCCTCGTCGTGTGCCTCAACTCCGACGACTCGGTACGACGCGGCAAGGGCCCCGGGCGACCGCTCGTCCCGGCCCGCGACCGGGCCCGGCTGCTCACCGCGCTCGGCTGCGTCGACGCCGTCCTCGTCTTCGGCGAGGAGACCCCTGAGCGGGCGCTGCGCGCGCTGCGGCCCGACGTCTGGGCGAAGGGGGCCGACTACACGCGCGACGGGCTCCCCGAGGCGGATCTCGTGGAGAGCTGGGGCGGGCAGGTCGTCCTCGTCCCGTACCTCGCCGGCCACTCCACGACCGCCCTCGCCCACCGTGCCGCGACCCGCTCCTTCCCCTGACCCCGGAGCCGCCATGCCTTCCAGCCCGCCGCCCGCCACCCTCCTGGTGCTGCGCGCCCTCGGTCTCGGGGACCTGCTCGCCGGGGTCCCCGCGCTCCGCGCGCTGCGGCGCGCGCACCCGGAGCACCGGCTCGTCCTCGCCGCGCCCGCGGCGCTGCGCGAGGCGGCGCACGC
>NZ_JAAGLR010000335.1 GCF_010548245.1 Streptomyces sp. SID11385 | reverse complement strand
CGCCGCGCGGCTCGCGGGGCCGACGCGCGTACCCGTCACGGGCGCGGCCCTCACCGGCGCGTTCCTCGTCGCCGCCGCCGACGCGCTCGGCCGGGTCGTGGCGCCCGTCGAGATACCCGCCGGGGTCGTCACGAGCGTGCTCGGCGGCCCCTTCCTGCTCTGGGTCCTGCTCCGCCAGGACCGGGGCCGTACCTCCGGAAAGGCGTGACCGCTGCCATGACCACCACCACCGGGACGCCCGCGGGGCTCGTGATCAGCGGTCTGCGCGCGGGCTATCCGGGCCGCCCCGTCG
>NZ_JAAGLR010000306.1 GCF_010548245.1 Streptomyces sp. SID11385 | reverse complement strand
GGCGGAGCCCCGCCGGCTCCTCGGCGGCCTCGCCCGTCCCCGAAGCCGCTCCCGCCCCCGAGGCCGTCTTCGATCCCCGGGCGCTCAACGATTTCCAGCTCGACGAGCTGACCCACCGGCTGACGGGGCGGATCACCCGCCTGCTCCGCACCGAACTCCGCCTCGACCGCGAACGCATCGGCAGACTCCGCGACCCCCGCCAATGACCACCGGCCCGCCCCGTCCCCCCGGCCCGCACCCCCGCACCGCCGGGCCCGGAG
>NZ_JAAGLR010000275.1 GCF_010548245.1 Streptomyces sp. SID11385 | reverse complement strand
CTACCGGATGCGTCGGTCAGCCGGGGACCGCGGGCTGCTGCTGGGTGATGCAGTGGATGCCGCCGCCGCCCGCGAAGATCGTGCGGGCGTCGACCAGCGTGACGGTGCGTCCGGGGTACAGGCGGCGGAAGATGCCCGCCGCGATCTCGT
Organism: Streptomyces sp. SID11385; assembly: GCF_010548245.1. Lineage (GTDB taxonomy): Bacteria > Actinomycetota > Actinomycetes > Streptomycetales > Streptomycetaceae > Streptomyces. The sequence goes on along the minus strand of NZ_JAAGLR010000275.1, from coordinate 93 downwards.
CGCGGGGGTCGTCGAAGCCGCACAGCACGACGCCGCCGTTGCAGACGTAGTGGTTGATGTAGGAGTAGTCGACCCAGTGGCCCTCCTCGTCCC
>NZ_JAAGLR010000238.1 GCF_010548245.1 Streptomyces sp. SID11385 | reverse complement strand
GCTCGTCCTCGCGGGCTGCGGGATGGGGCTGTGGCTCAAGGCGCGGTGGCTTGGGCAGGCGGAGCGGCGCGCGGAGTCGCTGTACTGGCTGCCCGCGGACCGGCTCGACGGGCGCGGCGGCGGTCCCGTCTCCCGTACCACCGGGGGCTGGGCCACGACGGGGACCGGGGCGGGCGACGCCGCGCCCGGCGGGGCACGGCGCCGCTGATCCCGGAGTACCGCGCTCAGACCTCCAGTTCGGCCTCGATCTTCTTCAACTGGTGGCGCGCCATCGCGAGGTTGGCGCGCGTGTTGTCGAGGACCAGGTACAGGAAGAGGCCGTTGCCGCCCTTCGCCTTGAGCAGGCGGATCATGTGGTACTGGGTGCCGAGCGTGATGAGGATGTCCTCGATGCTGTCCTGGAGCCCGAGGTGTTCCATCGTGCGGAGCTTGGCGCGGACCACGTCGGTGTTCCCGGCGGCGGCGACCTCCAGGTTGAAGTCCTTGCCGCCGCCCATCGTGCCGAGTGCCATACCGCTCGTGTAGTCGACGAGGGCGACTCCGACAGCCCCGTCGATCGATGCCATCGCGTCCTTGAGGGAGGCTTCGGTGTTGGCCATGAGTCGCTACATCCTTTCCGTGGCCGGCCTCGGTGACCGGACCGTCTCTCGCTGGTCGGCGCCGCGTTCCAGCGCCGCGTCGACCAGTTCGCCGATCCGGCTCGCGGATCGGCGTCCTTCCAGGTGGAGCCTGCCGACGTTGACGCGCGCGTCGGCCAGGAGGGTCAGCACGGCGGCGCCGCCCGCGGCGTAGGTCGCCACGTATCCGCGCTCGCCGCGCACGAGGAGTTCGCGCAGACCGCCGCGCCCGGTCGCCTCGGCCATCCGCAGCGCGACGCCGAGCGAGGCGGCGGTGAGCGCGGCGAGGCCCTCCGCCTCGACGCCGGGGGTGTCCTGGGCGAGCACGAGCCCGTCCACGCTGCCCGCGAGCGCCCCGGTCAACTGCGGTACGCGGGCCCGCAAGCGGTGCAGTTCGTCGAGGACTTCGGTCTCCGCCGCCATGAGTTGTCTCCTTTCGGCGCGTTGTCTCAGCCCCCGGATCACAGCGCGGCCTCCAGCGCGTCGCGCAGCCGGCGCAGCAGGGCGATGTCGGGGTCCTGCACGCGGGGCAGCAGCCCGCCGCCGAGGCGGGGGCGG
>NZ_JAAGLR010000207.1 GCF_010548245.1 Streptomyces sp. SID11385 | reverse complement strand
GGGCCGATGACGAGGCGCGCTGGGACCCGCAGGGCGGTGACGTGGACACCGCGGCCCTCGCGGGCTGCGACACCGTCGTGAACCTCGCGGGCGCGGGCATCGGCGACCACCGCTGGACGGACGCGTACAAGCGGACCATCCGCGACAGCCGCGTGCTCGGCACCGCGACGCTCGCCGACGCGGTCGCCTCGCTCGACCGGCGGCCCGAGGTCTTCGTGTGCGGCAGCGCGATCGGCTACTACGGCGATACGGGCGAGCGCGCCGTGGACGAGGACGCGGGCCCGGGCGAGGGCTTCCTGCCGGACGTGTGCGTGGAGTGGGAGGAGGCGGCGGGGGCGGCGGCCGAGGCGGGGGTGCGGACGGTGTTCGCGCGGACCGGGCTCGTCGTCTCGCGCGGGGGCGGGGCATGGGGGCGGCTCTTCCCGCTCTTCAAGGCGGGGCTCGGGGGCCGGATCGGGAACGGGCGGCAGTACTGGAGCTTCATCGCGCTCCACGACCACGTGGCGGCGCTGCGCCACCTCATCGACACGCCCGCCCTCGAAGGGCCCGTCAACCTCACGGCGCCCGAGCCGGTGACCAACCGCGAGATCACCGCGGCGATGGGCCGCGTCCTGCGCCGCCCCACGCCCGTCCCCGTCCCGGCCCCGGCCCTGCGCCTCGCCCTCGGCGAGTTCGCGGGCGACGTCCTCGGCAGCCAGCGCGTCCTCCCCCGCCGCCTCCTCGACTCCGGCTTCCGCTTCGCCTTCCCCCAGGCGGACGAGGCGATCGCGGCGGCGGTCCGGGACTGAGGCG
>NZ_JAAGLR010000167.1 GCF_010548245.1 Streptomyces sp. SID11385 | reverse complement strand
GCGGCAAGGGCCCCGCGGACCTCGGCGACAAGGCGCGCCTCGGCCCGGGGACCTGGCGCGACCGGCTGCGCCCCGGCACGACCCGCTACTACGCGCTGCCGCTCGACTGGGGCCGACGCGCTTTTGTGGACGTCGAGTTGGGCAGCGCCGTCGCGAGCGGCTCGGGCAGGAAGACCGTCGCGTCGGCGCTGCGTGCCGCGCTCGACAGCCCCGTACGGGCCGAGGTCGTCTCGGACGGCGCCTTCTACGCGGGCGCGCCGTCCTCGGCGCACCTCGACGCGGGTGCCCCCGTCGCCTTCGCGAACCGCTACGCGGGCGGCGGCCTGCGCGCGCTGCGCTTCCCGGGCACCTACGTTGTGCGGGTCTCGCTGAGCCCGGAACTCGCCGACGCCTACGGGGACGAGCCGCTGGGGGTCGTCCTGCGGGTCGCGGTGCGGGACGAGGGGCGCGCGGGCCAAGGGGTCACGTACCCGGGGGACCCGGGGATCTTTCAGGCCGAGGGGGACCGGGCGGCGAGCGGTCCGCAGGGGGAGCGGCGGGCCGCGGCGCCGGGAGGAGAGGGGATGCGGTGGCTCGCGGTGGGGAGTTTCGCCGCGGGTCTGGCGCTGGTGGGGTGGCTCGGCGCCTGGCGGCTGCGCGGGCGGCGCGGCGCCTGAGCACCGCTCAGGGGGCCTGGGTGAGCGCCCAGAAGCCCACCGCGAAGCACAGCAGCGCGAGCA
>NZ_JAAGLR010000132.1 GCF_010548245.1 Streptomyces sp. SID11385 | reverse complement strand
GGCCTCGCGCAGCGCGGGCGAGGCGTGCGGGTCGACGGTCGTGGCGCGCAGTTCGGCGACGAGCGCGGGCACGGCGAGCGGGCGCCGGGGGCGGACGGTGAGGTGGCGCGGCTCGACGCCGAGTTCGGTGAGGAAGCGCGAGGGCTGGTCGCCGTCCTCGGCCGGGGCCTTCACCGCCGTGACGACGAGGCGGTCGGCGGCGCGCGTGACCGCCACGTAGAAGAGCCTGCGTTCCTCGGCGAGCAGCGCGCCGGGCGTGAGCGGTTCGGCGAGGCCGTCGCTGCCGATGCGGTCGGCCTCCAGGAGTGAGCCGCGCTGCCGCAGGTCGGGCCACACGCCCTCCTGCACGCCCGCGACGACGACGAGCCGCCACTGGAGCCCCTTCGCGCGGTGCGCGGTCATGAGGCGGACGGCGTCGGGGCGGACCGTGCGGCCCGAGAGGGTGTCGGCGGCTATCTCCTGCGCTTCCGTCTCGGCGAGGAAGTTGAGGGCGCCGCGCCCGCCCGTGCGTTCCTCGGCGCGCGCGGCCGTCGCGAACAGCGCGCACACCGCGTCGAGGTCGCGGTCCGCGTTGCGCCCGGCCGCGCCGCCGCGCCGCGAGGCCCGTTCCAGGCGCGCGGGCCAGCGCGTCCCGTTCCACAGCTCCCACAGCGCCTCCTCCGCCGTGCCGCCCTTGGCGAGCAGCGCGCGCGTG
>NZ_JAAGLR010000096.1 GCF_010548245.1 Streptomyces sp. SID11385 | reverse complement strand
GGTGTTGCCGATGAGGCCGTAGGGCGCCGTGTCACCGCAGCCCTTGCTGTTCTTCGTCGAGGGGATGGTGTCCAGTGCGGTGGGGGCGCTGGGCGGTGTGTTGTACGTGGTGGACATGACGGCGGACTTGGCGTCGAACTTCTTCCAGCCGTAGACGTCACTCTCGTTGTCCGCCGACAACTCCAGAGTGATGGAGTTCCACTTGCTGGAAGCCGCGTCCTGGGCGCCCTTGGTGACGTCGAACGCCAGGTTCCCGGCCGGGCAGCCCGAGCCCCATCCCTTGGCGTCAGTGGCGTCATCCATCTTCTCGCGGCGCGTGGGGCGGTTGTTCCAGGTCGTGGAGGCACCGATGACGGCGGTGCGCCACAGGTTGACCTTGCGCGCGGTGCATGACCAGGACCACGTGTTCTTGATCCGGAACGTGGACTTGGTGACCTGCTTGTTCGTGTCCCAGAGGTTTTTGGTGTTCATGCGGAAGTACGAGCGGGCCAGGCCGTTCGTCTCGTTCTCGTAGCCGGAGCGCGCCTCGTTGGTCGTCTTGCCCGAGCCGCCCCAGCCGGCGCCGTTGAAGAACGAGCTGTTGGGGTACTTCTTGTACGCGATGGTCCAGGAGTAGCGGGAGCCGTCGACATAGGGGTCGATGTACACCGGGTACTGGGTCTTCTCACCGGTCAGCAGGTCTTGATCCGGGTGAAGTCGCAGGTTGTCGCCGTCGATGCTCACGGGCATCGCCGCCTCGTTGGCGCCGTGCGGCGGTTCGAACTCACTCGTGTCAGCGGCGGGGCCCGTCTCCTCGGCGGTGCGGGCGGCGAGGGGGGCCGAGGCGGTGGTGCTGTCCCACATGCGGGGGGTGGGCGCGGTGAAGACAAGCTGCCCGGCGGGGTTGAGCGCACTCATGTTGCCGTGTTCGTCGGCCTGGAGTGAGACGCCGTCGGACTTGAGGGCGTAGGTGAGGTTCTTGAGGGCCGGGTCGGCGGCCGCCTCGGGCGTCTTGACGACAAGGAGCTGAGCGAAGCCGGTGGCTCCGGCCCGGAGCTTGAGGTCGACGTCCGGGAGCACGTCGGGGTACGTGGCGGTGTCCTCGGCGATCGTCGGCGAAGGCAGGGCCGCAGGCCACGTAAAGGTCAGCGTGCGGCCGTCCCGCGTGATCGAGGCGAGCGTACGGTCGCCGCCGCCCCCGAAGCGCATGCCGACGCTCGTCGCCTGCGGCTGGATCGCGCCGTCCGCCTCCCGGTGGAGCCGGGTGTCGATGTCGACGAACGCGCCGTTCTGCCGCGTCCACTGGGCGACGGCGTACCGGTCCTCGGTGAACGTCCCGTCAGGGTTGGCGAACACCTGGGACGTCTCGGTCCTGCGCGCGAGCACCTCCACCGACTCACCGCTGTCGGCCGCCCGCTGAGCCGCCTCGGCCTCCGGGCTGGCTGCGAGGCCCGGCCCCGGAGGGGCGGCTGCGGCGGTCGCTGGAATGGCTGCCGCGGTGAGCGCCGATGCGGCAACAAGAGGGAGGAGAAAGCGAGTTGCGGCTCTCTTTCGCCTCTCAAGAGTTCTCTTCATCACTTCTCCTATACACAACCTTCACGAATGCGATCGCGGCGAATTTTACCGCCACAGTCGGGAACGTGCGCCCTCGCCTGTGAGGGGTCAGCGGTTTCATGCCCCATTCCGGTGGCCTGCCAGTAGCTGCCCCTCCTGTGTATCAGTCAAAAATGCCAGGTCGGGCTGCTTGACTGCAATAACGGAAAAAGTAGTCCATGTCCGGAAGTTGAGTGCGTGTAGGTCGAAACTGGATGAGGCGTCACGCTCTCTTTCGCGCGCCCCTTTAGTGTTGCTAAATTTCCTGACTGCATATTGTGAAGAGGAAGGGTGTGTTGTGCTCGAAAAGCGAAGAGCCGCGCGAGGCGGAGGGCGTCGCCGTGGGGCGGCCCCGGGAAGGCGCCTACGCCGGGTCAGGTGGGTGGCGGGTGGCCTTGCCGGCCTGCTGGGCGCGGGGCTCATCGGAGGGCCGGTGGCTGAGGCGGCCGGGCTGGATCTGGTGGATCTCGCGCGACAGAAACCCGTGCCAACCGCTGCCGCCAAGACGCACGGCCTGCACGTGAAGGACGAGACGCGGGGGCGTGCCTGGAAGGTCCCGAAGGTTGCCTGGCCGAAGGCCGGTGTCGCAGCAGTGTCGTTGCCCGAGACAGCACGGGCACGGGTGAAGGCCGACGGGCTGCCGGTCGGGATTCAACGCGCCACGGCGAAGGCGGGGCCGAGCAAGGCTGATGTCCAGCTCCTGGACCGCGAGACGTCGCGTCGCATGGGCATCGAGGGGATGGTCCTCGCCGTGCGGCCGACCTCGGGCGCGGCGGGCAAGGCCAACGTGCAGGTGGACTACAGCGCGATTCGTGGAGCGTACGGAGCCGACTGGGCCTCGCGTCTGACGCTGAAGCAGCTGCCCGACTGCGTGCTCGACGCACCGGGTTCCGCCCAGTGCGGCACGGGGGAAACACTCGACTCGGTGGTGAACGACACTGCCGCCGGCACTGTCTCCGGCGTCGTCGCCTTGGGCAAAGCCGCTGTGCACGCGCAGTCCGATCCGGTCGAAGCCGCGCCGTCCACGGCGCGCTCGGCTACGGGTCTTTCGGCCACGAGCGGTACGGTCCTGCTGGCCGCCACGGCGTCTGCGTCGGGTGCTTCCGGTGACTTCGGGGCCACGTCGCTGGCGCCTTCGTCGAACTGGTCGGCCGGCGGTTCCAACGGTGGTTTCTCGTGGTCGTACGACATTGACACCCCGGAGGTTCCGGGCGGTGTCGAGCCGGAACTGTCCCTGGGCTACAACTCGCAGTCGGTGGACGGCCGTACGGCGGCGACGAACAACCAGGCGAACTGGATCGGTGACGGCTGGTCGATGGAGCCGGGCTACATCGAGCGCCGGTA
>NZ_JAAGLR010000065.1 GCF_010548245.1 Streptomyces sp. SID11385 | reverse complement strand
GACGTCGCCCACGTCGACCTGCTGCGCACCCCTGACATCGCCCGCATCGTCGCCGGCCTGGTCAAGGACCGCACCTAGGGCCTTTCGTTTGGATCAGGCTGGGCTCGCGTGCCCTGGTGCCGCACCTCGCGGCGTTGTCGTCAATCAACAACGCTCCGCGTTGCCTCAATCCTCCGCCTTGCGATGCACGGCACCAGACCCCGCTCCCTGATCCAGCCTGATCCAACCGAAAGGCCC
>NZ_JAAGLR010000028.1 GCF_010548245.1 Streptomyces sp. SID11385 | reverse complement strand
CGCCTCGCGCGTGACCGGCGATCCCCGGCTCATCGCCCTCGTCGCGGTCGCCGGGCACGCGTCCTGGCTGCTCAGCCCCCTCGCCGGGCTGCTCGCGGACCGGCTGCCCCGCCGTCCCGTGCTCGTCGGGGTCGACGCGGGCCGCGCGCTGCTCGCGGGGCTCCTCGCCTGGGCGGTCGCGGCGGGGCAGTCGTCGGTGGGGCTGCTCGCCGTCGTGACGTTCCTGCTCGGCTGTGGGGAGGTCCTGTACGCGG
>NZ_JAAGLR010000875.1 GCF_010548245.1 Streptomyces sp. SID11385 | reverse complement strand
CTCCTCGATCGAGGCGTAGTTGGCGTGGTGGTCGAGTTCGACGTTGAGGACGACGGCGACCTCGGGGGCGTACGTGTGGAAGCTGCGGTCGCTCTCGTCGGCCTCGGCGACGAAGATCTCGCCGCTGCCGTGGCGCGCGTTGGAGCCGGGCGCGTCGAGGTCGCCGCCGATCGCGTACGAGGGGTCGAGCCCGAGCGTCGTGAGGGAGACGGCGAGCATCGAGGTCGTCGTCGTCTTGCCGTGCGTGCCGGCGACCGCGAGGGGCCGCGTGCCCGCCATGAGGGCGGCGAGGGCGTCGGAGCGGTGCACGACGGGGATGCCGAGTTCCCGGGCGCGGACCAGCTCGGGGTTGTCGGCGCGGATCGCGGACGAGACGACGACGGCGGAGGTGTCCTCGGCGAGGTGGGCCGCGTCGTGGCCGAGGTGGACGGTGGCGCCGAGGGCGCGCAGCGAGGCGGCGGTCGCCGAGTCCTTCGCGTCACTGCCCGCGACGCTCGCCCCGCGCTGGGCGAGAATCCGGGCGATGCCCGACATCCCGGCCCCACCGATCCCGATGAAGTGCGGTCGGTCGAGGGCGGGGGGAAGGCCGGCTGCCATCTGTGGTGTCTCCAGGCGGTGGGGGCTGGGGCGCTTGGATCACTGAGGGCCCCGGTCAAACTGATCATAGCGATCCCAGGGCGAGGACGCGGGGAGCGGTGGGCAGCCTCGGCCGCGTACAGGGCGCGGTGCGCGTGGGTGCGCTGTCTGGGCGCCGCCGCACTTCCCGGCGCGTCAGTCCAGCAGTTCGAGAGCCGTGTCCGGGCGGCATTGCCCGCAGGCGGGTATGTGCTCGACGATCCATCGCCTGGCCTCGTCGCGGGTGATGGGGCGGCACCGGTCGTTGAGGTCCCAGCAGTCGCCCTTGTGAATGAGCTGAGGTCGCGCGCCGACGCCGATGCCGCGTTCGAGGAGCCAGTCGGGGGCGGGCGGACGGCGCCGAGCGCGCTGGGCCTGGGCGGCGAGGCGTTGTTCTTCGGCGACGCGCCAGCCGCGCACGCGGACGAGGTGCTGCTCGGCGACGCGCTCGGCGAAGCGCAGCAGCTCGATGCGCGGCACTCCACTCGATTCGCTCACGCGTTCGATGTTAGAGGGTGGCGTGCGAAGGGGGTGAGGTGCCCCCGGCCAGGCCGGAGCCCATCGGCTGGCCGGGAGCGCCTCGGCTCAGGACGCCTTCGCGCCGGTCTTCGCCTGCTCGCGCACCACGGAGCCCGGGTACCGCTTCGCGACGGCCTTCGCCGTCGGCTCGGACGTCGAGGAGTAGACGACCTTGTCGGACGCGACGACCTCGAAGGTCTTGCGGTTCTTCGCACAGGAGCAGGGCATCAGATTCCTTCCTTGACCTTCGCCGCGAAGGATGCGGCCAGGTCCATCCGGGCAGGGGCGAGCCGCTGGGTGAGCTGCTCGATCTCGGCGCGCGCTGCCTGCCGATCCGCCGCGCGCTGGTCCAGGGCGTCCAGGAGCCGGTCCAGGACGGGAGGGGAGGCGAGGGCGGCTGCCAGGGCGCTGGTGGCCGACTCGTCCGGAGCCTGTCCGGGCAGGTCCGGAGCTTGTCCGCCTGGGGTGGTGTCCGGCTGTCCGGCCGGGGTGTCCGTGCTGGTCACGAGCGCGGACATGGAGGCGACGAGGGCGAGGTTCGAGCGCTCAGCGACGGCGGACGCGAGGAGCGGAGAGCTGTGTCCGGGCACAGGCACGGACAGGACGGCGCGGAGCTGCCAGGCCCCGCCCCGGCCCTGCCGCATGTGGTAGCTCGGCTGGCACGCCTGGAAAACGGCACGGTCCCACTCGGCGAGCCACGGGGATGCCGCGCCGCTGAACCACATGCCGCGCTGGTTCATGCCGACGGTGACGATTCCGGCGACGGTGCGCGTGTCGTCGAACTGGCAGACGGCGGTCTCGCACTCCGCGCCGTCGCGGTGGTGCCCCACGTTCATGGTGAAGGTGCCGACCTTGACGGTGCTGCCGTCGTCGAGGCGGAACCGCGCGCGGAGGAAATGCGTGGTGTCGATGCGCCCCAGGCTCTCGATCGTCAGGTTCTTGCCCGGGTATCCGGCGTGCGGCTCTCCGGCCTGGGCGACCCAGCCGTACACCCTGCCGTCCTTGTAGTGGACGCCGCCGGAGCCGGGCGGCAGTTCCTCCTCGGTCGGCTCGCGGAACCACGCGGCGGGCATCGGGGGCGCCTGGCTCATCGCGTTCCAGGCAGATGCTTCGAGCTCGCGCATGCCGGTCTCCTCTTCGTCGTCGTCCCAGGGGGCGCGCAGCGTCGGGTCGTCCAGTGCGTCTGCGAGCCGGGCGTAGAGGTCTTCGACGCGGGCGCGGAGGTCGTCCTGCTCGGTCTCGGGGATGTCGGCTCCGCCTCGGCCGCCCTGGAGAACGGAGGCGATCGCGAAGACCGCGCCCGGCACGATGTGGAGTTCGCCGTCGAAGACGTCGGCGGTGCCGAGCTTGTACGCGGCGAGCGTGGCCGGATCGGCGGTGTCGTCGCGGTAGAGGAACGCCGCGCCGAGGCGCTGGCCGTTCACGGTGCCGTCCTCGGCGGTGGCCCAGGCGAGAACGCGGGAGGCGGCGGCGTCGCCGTCCCAGGGGGCGTCCCGGTCGGGATGGACGGGAAGAGAGAGGTCGCCCGACATCGAGGCCGACACGTCCCCCTCGGGGAGGTCGGGGGCGCCGACGTACAGGCCGCGCGCGAGCCGTACGAGGTGCCCGGCGGTGACCGCGCGGGCAAGCAGGGACCGGGCCTGCGCGAGGGGGATGCGCAGGGCCTCGGCGACCTCGCGGGGGGTGACGGCGACGGGGGCACCGGAGACGTAGCGGATGACGCGGGTCATCGCGTCCCCGGCGGCCTGCACCGTGGGAGTGCAGGCTGCCGTCTGCTCGGGGTCCGGCTCCGGGCCGAGGACGATGCGGGCCCGGTCGTAGGCGGGCATGGCGACGAGAGTCGCGCCGCGCAGCCGGGCGCGGGTGATCCGCATGAGGACATCGCCTGCGGACTCCTGGTGGACCAGCTCCCCGCGCTCGGGATCGTCGGGGTCACCGGCGGCAGCGGTGATCCGCGCGTCCGTGAGCGCGGCGCGTACGGCTTTGACGGGGACGGTGCCGTCGGCCGCGGTCGTCCACTCGGCGGCGTGGCTCGTACGGAGCATGGCCTGCCCGCTCGCGGTCCACTGCGCGGCGGCGGTGGCCCGGACCATCCACCCTCCGTCGGCGAGGCGCAGCACGGACGCGGAGGCGAGGGAGGCGACGAGGAGCACTTCGTCGTCCTGCGGCTGCTCCTCGGGCGGGCGCCGGTCGATGAACTCAACGTCGACGTCGTCGAGGTCGACGCTGACGCCGAGGGGTGCCTCGTCCTCCAAGAGCAGGATGGCGTCGGCGCCGGCGGGGCGTCCGGGGTAGAGGACTCCAGCACCGGCGATGCGGTCGCCGTCGCGGCTCACTTCCTGGATGGACCCGGCCAGTTCAGCGCCCTCGTGGCCGGACAGCATCTCGTCGGCGTACTGGAGGGGCCACGGGCCGGTACCCCAGGTGACGGAGCCGGGCGCGAAGATGCGGCCGTCGCCGGTCTCGGTGTTCTCGTATGCGAGGGCCGCGTCGCCGGGGGTGGACCAGGGGCGGGGGAGGAGGGCGACCGGCGCGGCGGCGGTCTGCTCGGCGGGAACATCAGCGGGGCCGAGGGGGATGTCGATGTGCTCGCCCCCGAAGGCGAGCCGGACCCGGTCGAAGATGATCGGGCCGAGGCGGCTTTCCAGCTCGGCGAGGAGCGCGGGATCGGGGGAGTAGGCGGCGGCGACGTGCGGCACCCACGGGCTGTGCTGCCGGGGAATCTCAGGGCCGTGAGCCTCTTGCAGCGCGTCGGCGGCGGCAGCGCGGACGGTGGTGAGGGTGGGTCCGTCCTCGTTCGCGTCGCGGTCGTCGCCGACTGCCCAGACCCAGCACGGGTCGTCGCCGTTGCTGTTCCAGTGGTTCGCGCCGAAGGCGTAGCCGGGCAGCGGGCCGGGGATGTCGGCGAGTCGCGCGCGGACGGCGTTGGCCAGCTCGGCGCGCTCGCCGTCGGACCAGTCGGCGCTCTCGCCGAGGTAGTAGAGGGTGAGGTGCAGCTCGCTGACGTCTTCGCCTTCGTCAATGGCGAGGCCGGCGGCGTCGGCTGGGGTGGGCAGGAGCGCGATCATCGCGCCTGTGTGCTCGCCGCTCGCGGCGGTCAGTGACTCCATGATCGCGAGATCCTTTCGATTCAAAGACGCGGCACGGGAGATCGTTTTGGATTCCATGGCTGCGGAACGGTCCGCGTGCGCCAATGCAAGGACGCACCGGCAGTTCACAGTGAGAGCGGGCGGGGCGCCCGGGTCGCCAGGGCCGGACATCTCCACCCCGCCCACCGTGAACGGCTCGTTCAGCAGCCGCAGTTGCCCGGCCACGTCCTCGTGGGCGTCCCGGACCGTCGAGTCCCCGCGGGTGAGCCACTGCTTCACGAGCGGCCGGTCCCGGCCCGTGAGTGCCATGCCTGCGGCGAGCGTCGCCGAGTTCCAGGCCCGGACCGCTTCGGTCCGCGCGATCCGTTCCTCGCGGGCGTGGCCGAGCTGCGCGCCTTCCCGGCCGAAGGCCGCCCGCAGGCGGGCCCGCAGCGCCTCGATGTCCTCGCCCGCGTCCAGCCCGGCCGCCAGCTCCGTGACGGCCGCGCTGGAGAGACGGTCACCGACTGCGCGCAGCAGGTGCTCGGTCGTCTCGACGTAGGCGCCGAGCCCAGCCGGGAGCCGGTCGCTGTCGTAGCGGCCGGGCAGGTTCTCCCAGCCTTCGGGCAGCTCGGCGTCGACCGTGCCGGCGGCGTGCTGTGCTGCTGCCTCGGTGATGCCGAGGAGGCGGCGCACGAGACGCGGAACCTGGCGGCTCCACATGCGGCCGATGGCCGCCACGGAGAACCGGGCGGCGACCAGCTCGGTAGCCGCGTCGAGTTCGGTGGCGAAGTCGGCGGTGACCTCGTCGAGGACGGCCTGTACCTCGGCGGCGATGTCGTCCTCGGCCTGGGCCAGCAGGGCGTCACGATCCGGCACGGGCGGCCTCCTCCGGTACGGAGGTGCTCACGGCAAGCATGCGGGAGACCTCACGATCCCGCCACGCCCTGACCTCGTCACCCAGGTCGCGGCCCGGACACCGCCCGCACCAGCCGAGCGCGCGGTGCGCGGGACGGCTGTGCAGGACGACAGCGCGCTGAGGGTCACCCGGCATGGGCTACCCCCCGCTCCTGCGGCACGGCCTCGCAGTTGAGGCAGTACGCCCAGCCGCCCGCTCGCTTCGGGCTGCTGGTGGACTGGACCGTCACCGTGACGACGGAGAGGGCGCCGGCGACGCCGCACTCCGGGCACTTCCGCCAGGCGGTGGACGCGTCGAAGGGCCCGCCCTCGTCACCGATCCAGTCCTCAGCGGCATGACGGTCGGCGGCCTCGGACCGCCACGCGATGACCTCCTCCGCCGCCGTTCGGCCAGGGCAGTGCGAGCACCAGCCGTGGACGCGGTGCGCGGCGCGGCTGTGCCCGACCGGGGCGTCGTAGATGGGGGTGGTCACGCGGCCTCCGTGAGGCACCCGGCGACGACCGGGCGTACGTGCGTGTGGTCGTACTCCACCCCAGCGGCCATGAGTTCGCGGAGGTAGGCGGTGAGGGTTCGCTGGAGGCAGGTCGGGTCGGCGCCGTAGCGGGCGGCGATCTCCGGCGCGCGGTCGAGGACGCCGTCGAGGAGGTTGAGGGCGTCGACCTCCTCGCGGGTGACGGGGTAGACGGTGTGGCGGCGGGACGCGGTGATGCGGCGCGCCTCCGCTCGGCGGTCGCGCGGGCAGGCTCCGGAGCGGCGAAGTTTCTCCCCCGCCTGGTGGAGGGCGTGCCACAGGAGTCCGTCAACGGCGGCGACGAGCGGGTCGCCCGGCGCCGGGGCGGGCGCGTGGGCGGAGGCCGGGAGGGTGTCGGGGATGTCGGTGGCCTCGTCGGCGGGCAGCGGCGTGGTGGGGGTGGTGGGCACGGTGTCCTCCGTCTGCTCAGCGGGGGCGGTGGTCGGTGCGTCGGCTTCGTCGAAGCCCGTCTCGCGGCGTAGGGCCGCGTCGCTGATGGCGCCGAGCTTGTGGACCTCGATCGCCGTGCTGGAGCGGTTGGTGCGGACGCGGAGCGGGGAGGAGTCGGCCAGGACCATCCACTCCACGGCGTCGGGTACGCCCTCGTCCTCCAGAAGTGGGCGAAGCCACTGCTCGGTGTAGGCATGGGCGACGACACGGAGGCGCGGCTCGATCCCGAGACGGATCGCCTCGCTGGTGAGCTCCCAGGCGCCCCAGTGGTTGACGTCACCAAGGCCGAGGAGGAATTCGCCGGGGATGTCGGCAGCGGTTGCGAAGCGGCGGATGTTCTCCTCGCGGAGCTTGATCGCCAATTCGTCGAAGTCCGTCCGCAGGACCAGGTGCTGGATCTGGCCGATGGACTCCGGCGGGACTTCGAGGATGATCGGGACCGTCGCGGCAGCCGAGTCCGGCTCGCGGATCGCGGTCTCCGCGACCTGCATGAAGACATCGAGGAGGTCGTCCTCCGCGTCCGACTGCCCCGGCGAGGTGGGGAAGCGGGTGCCCTGCGGGATGAGGAGGACGCCGCGCCCGGTGAGGCGCGACTGAGCCACGGCGCGGACCACGGCGCCCAGGAGGCGCAGCTCTTCCAGCTCGTCAAGGGCGGCGAGCACGGGGCTGTCGGCCTCAAGGTGCCGCTCGGGGCTGGGGTCCCACACGCGGATCGCGACCGGCGCGAGATCCGGGACCACGACGTCCGGATCGTGCGCCGGGATGGCCACGGGCCGGCCGTCGATCTCCGCTTCGAGGCCGCTGGAGCCCTTCGAGGAGATCTCCAGCACGGACACCACGTGCCAGTCGGCGCGGCCGTCCTCGCGTGGGCGGATGACCGTCCAGCCCTCCCCGGCGACCGCGAGGTGACGGCCGTACTCCCGAAGGAGCTGCGACTGCCCGTCGGCGCCTCCGGCGATGCCGGCGACGTGCAGGGCGGCGGGGTGGCCGTCGGGCGCCGGTTCGATGCTCCCGTCGGGTCGGTAGCGGCCGGCGTACAAGCGGGCGCCGCTCATCGCGTTGCCGATCCAGTTCGCGAAGGACCGCACCTCGGGAGTGCGGTAGAAGCCCCAGGCGCGCGCCTGCTGCGAGCGGGCCGGGTTCTGCGCGGTCGTCTTCGCCGTGCGGGTGGTGTAGCGGGCGGCCGCGCTGACGAGTTCGCGGGTCATCGGCGGTCCCTGCGGCGCGGGCGGCGCGGGCGCGGTGGGCGCTTGTCGAGCCAGGCTGTCCACGCCCAGTACGCGGTGGCGAGCCCGAGGCACAGCACGAGCGTGAGGTTGCTCCCCATCAGGCGTCCCGGGTCGGCAGGGTGTCGTCGATGCGGGAGAGGAGCGCCTGCCCGCCCGCGACGGCGAGCCACTCCACGCCGTGCACGAGCACCGGGGCGTCGTGCCACTGCCCCGATGCGAAGAGGTACGTCGCGAGGATCGCGCCCGAGAGCCACCAGCCGATGCAGTAGGTGCACGAGAGCAGGGTGATCACGAAGTCCCGGGCCTTCGAGTCGAGCCGGGCTTCGTGCCAGGCGAAGAGTCGGTCCCGGAGCGGGTCGAGGATCGAGTCAGCCACGATGAGCCGGGTCGCGCGATATCCGGCGAGGGCCAGGAGGGCGAGGGTGGTGAGCGCGATCACGTGGACCTCCGCAGTGGATCTTCTGGCTTGCGAGGCCCGATCGTAGCGTCATGCGAAAGATTCTTTTGTTCAATGATGGTTGGGCCGCAAAATCTCCCGCACATCACGGATGGTGGCGACACCCCTGGGGACGTACCGGTCAGTCGTCCTCGCCGCTCACGCCGTGCGGGGCCCGGCCCCTCCACTGATGTGCCGGCCGTACCGTCCAGCAACTCCCGTACCCACGCGCGGCGCTTGCCGCGCGACCGCCGGAGACGACACCCGCGTGTCTCCCACCAGGTCCCGCTGTGCCACCATGTACCGCATGGCGTCCATGCCATGGTCGTCGCGCTTGACGGGCTCCTCCTTCTCCTCGCCGCCCGGCTTCACAGCCCAGACGTACGAGGGCACTTCCTCCTCCGTCGAGCATGGCTTCTTCGCCTCGTCGAGCGCCTGGTCCCGCTCGACGAGCGCGCTGCGCATCAGCATCAGCCGGGGCCGTCCGTCGCCCGCCACCTTCAGCCGTCCCTGCGCAGCCTGAATACCCGTCGACTTCCCCTTCTTCGCCGGCGTCGTCGCGAGCCCGAGGTGCCGTTCCAGCGTCGCGCGGTCTTCGGCGTCGTGGTCGCAGATCACCGCCTGTGGGCGCGGCTCCGTCCACTCCAGCCGGCACGCCTTGCACGCCTGACAGTCGTGCGCCTCGCGCTTCGACCCGCAGCACTGCGCGCACGCGCGGACCAGGCGCAGAATGTCCCGGGCGTGGTCCTCGACGAGGCGCTGGGTGCGGTAGATCTCCCGGTACATGATCAAGCGGCCGTCAGGGTCCTCCGCCCAGCACTGGAGGACGAAGGGGTTGGTGAAGCCGAAGTCGACCACCCACCAGCGCGGCCACTCCTTCGGGATCGGCGCCGGGTCGACGAGGTGGACCGCGTCGTCCCAGCCGTCGTAGACCATGCCCTCGGCGGCGGCCCACTGGCCATCTCGCAGACGCAGGCGCCGGACTCCGGACAGGGCGTCGAGCTTCGCGAGGTAGGCGGCTCCGATCTCCGTGGGGGAGCCGTCAGCCTTGATGTACGCGGGGTTGTCCCGGTGGCGGGAGTTGATCAGCCGCATGGTGCCGGTGTCGGCCCGCTGCTTGAGCCAGTGCGTGGGCTGGGCCGGGTTCGCGGCGCACACGATCTGCTTGTACGTGGGCGCGCCACCCCTCAGCCGGGTGATCAGTGTCTCGTGCGCGGTCTTGCTGATCTGGGTGGCCTCGTCCACAGCGATGCGGTCGAACTCTGAGCTGAGAAATTTCTCGGGCCTGTCGAGGCCGCCGACCAGGATCTCGGAGCCGTTGGCGTACCGGTACGCGGGTGGCTGTCGGGCGCTGCCCCCGAACCACCGCACGAGGCCAGCGGCGATCGCTTCGCCGACGACGGTCCGTTCGAAGGTCACGAGGGTCGTGCCGGTGAGGGAGGCGTGCGTCTGCCGGACGAGAAGCGCGCGCAGCCCGGGGACGGCGAGGCAGGTGAAGTGGAGCTTCTGGAGCATGGCGAGAGATTTGCCGGTGCCTGCCGGGCCGCAGATCAGTACCTCCGCGTCCCGGCAGGTCAGCAGCTTCACAGCACCGCCGCGAGGCTCGTACCTGACGACGGTGCCGTTCATGTCACTCCCGTTCGAGGTAGCTGATCGCAGCCTTCAGGAGATCCACATTGTCCCGGAAGTTCCCGACCCCGGTGTTGCAGGACGAGCACAGCAACCCTCGGACACAGCCTGCGCAGCCCCGACGCGGCCCGCAGTGGGTGTGGTCGTGGTCGATGTGCAGACGCCTGCCGTTCGATCGCGAGCCGCAGATGGCGCAGCCACCCTCCTGGCTCTCCAGAGTCGCGAGATACCACGTCAGATCGACGCCGTACCTTCGGCTGATCACGCGGGCGTGCACGCAGTCGCCGCACTCGGCGGCCAGTCCGTCTGAGGTGCCGCGCTTTCGGTTGAAGCACGTCTCTTCGAGCCAGCGGTCGCAGCCTCGGCACTGCTTGCGCCCCTCCGCGTCTCGCTGGCTGGGGTTCCGGCGGCGGACGGTGAAGGCCCCTCCAGCGCTGCCAGACCTCCGCCACCGTGCGTAGTGGCTGCCGCACAAGTCTCGGGCGGAGTGCGGGTCCTCGCACCCCTCAACTGAGCAGGCGCCCCGCCGTCGGGGGCCTGGGAGTGCCAGCGGCCCCGGAGTGCCGGTGCGCCGCCAGCGGCGCCAGTGGCCCGCGCAGAAGCCGTTGCCGTAGTGGGGCAGGGCGCACCCCTCGACTGAGCAGCGGTTGTGCTGCTGTTTCACGGCTGCCGTTCCCGGATCGCCGGTCTTGATCCAACGCTGATAGTGCGCGGAACAGTAGCCCTTCGCCAGATGCAAGCGGGGGCACCCGGGCACACCGCAGGTACGCTTGAGCACATCGACTCCAACCAGTCGGTCACGCCCCGGGGGTGTTCCCGCACCCGCCGGGGTTATTCGTGTGCAATTCTACCTTGCTGTCCTGTAAGTGCCTTTGCGACGAAGCTTGTTGATGGGTAGTCACACGAGGTCGGCGGGGTCAATACCGACCACCTCGTACCGCAGCTCGCCGCCCATCTCGATTTTCGCGGAGCTGTCGAGGCCGTGGAGGCGCCGGTAGCTTTCGCGGATCGCGCGCAGCTCCCGTAGCGCGGCGAGCTTCGGTCCGTCGTCGAGGAGCGGCTCGCCGTCGGCGTCGAGGACGAGGCGGCCGTGGGAGTGCGCGTAGTGGGTGCGCTCCAGCACGGTGAGAGCCTCCTCGGTGAGGGCGTCAAGGTGGGCGGCCTCACGCTGGCGGAGCGCTTCGGCGTCGTCGGCGACGATCGAGTGGAGGGCGCGCCCCACGGCCTCGTGCGCGCATGACTTCGACTTGAGGCCCAGCTCGTCGGCGATCTGCTGGAAGCTGCGGCCCTGGGCGCGGAGGCGCGCGGCGAGGGCGTCGCGCGCGGCACCTTCGGGGGTCCGGATGAACCTGCCGTTGGCACCGCGGCCGCCGGTGCCTTTGGGGGACTCTGCGTCACTGGCCATGACACGGAGTGTATGAGTGTGTGCCGACCGAGCGGAGTCGGCCAGCGCGCGGCACCTACCCCATGGGGTAGGTCTGCGTGTCCTCCCACAGCTCCGCCGGGGTCACGCCGACTTCGCAGACGAGAGGGCCCTCACGGTCCCGGGCGTGGTGAAGGGTCGTCACGACGGTCGCCGGAGCGGGCAGTCCGAGCGTGCTTGTCTCGGCGGTGGTGGCGAGCCGGGCCGTCGTCACGTCCGTGCCCTGTGCGGGCGTTCGGCCGGTGCGCTGCGCGATGTACCGGGTGGTGCCCTCGGCCAGCGGGGTGGGGTCGGTGAGGCGCGGGCACCGCGCCGAGACGGCGGGCGGGAACCAGGCGTCGACGAGGGAGAGCGGGGTGCCGTCCTCCAGGAGCAGCAGCCGCGTACGACGAAGGGCGGGTCCGTCGTCCGGGAGGCCGAGGGCGGCTGCGACGTCGGCGGGCGGGACCTCCTCGGCGGGTGTGCCCAGGATGCGGTATGCGGTGGCCCCGGTGGTGCGTGCGCCCGGTCCGCGCCTGCCTGCCGGGCGGGCGAGGGGCTGCTCGGCGACGACGAAGCCCGCGCCTTGCCGGGCGACGACCACGCCGTCGGCGCGGAGTACGTCCATCGCCTTTACGACGGTCGCGCGCGATACGTCCCATTCCTCGGCGAGGTCCCGTCCGGAGGGCAGGAGGTCGCCGGGCCCGAACTCGCCCCCGGTGATGCGCGCCCGTAGCGCGTCCACGATCTGTTCGTACTTCAGCACAGCCACGACAACCTCCGATTGGACCGGTTAACCGTCAAGGTAGACCGATGCCCTGCGCCCCGGGAAGGGGCGTGAGCGCCCTCGGTACGGGTGACTGCGGGTAATCGCTCCTTCGGGTAACTCGCCCTCGAACAAGCCTCTTTGTGCCCCTGGCTGCCGGTACGGTCCCGCCGTTCGAACCTGCCTACCGGAGGACCAGTGCACATCCACTTCAAGGCGGCAGTCGTTGCCGCCTGCGGGCTCGGCGCAGCGCTCGCGCTCGCCGCTTGCTCCAGCTCCACCCCGGCGACCACCGGCGACGCCGCACCCCGCAAGACCACCAGCAGCCTCCCCGCTCCGGTGAAGGAGGCGCCGGCCGCGAGCGCCGACGTACGGATCGTGAAGAGCGGCGTGGAAAACCACCCGACCTGGGGGCCCGGCGCGTACGTCGTCCACTACGAGATCACGAACCACGGCCGCAGTGCGGCGGGCTACTTCGCGCAGCTCGAATTCCTGGACGCGGACAAGGACGTGCTCGGGACGACGGGGATCACGGCCGACAAGCTCGGTGCCGGGAAGACCAGCACGGGGGACACGGCGCCGCTCGACGTCGAGATCCGGAACGGGAAGATGACGGATATCCGCTCCGTGCGCGTGTCCGAGGTGGACCGCACGGCCAGCTGACCGGCCGGAAACGAAAGAGGCCCCGACACGGGGGATGTCGGGGCCTTCCGCACGGACTCGTCCGCGCCATGCCGTGCTGGCGGGGTCGTCAGCGGGTGATGCGGAAGAAGTGGTCGTCGGCATCACCGTTCGCGGTCAGCCCGGCGCAGGCGAGCGCCGTACGCGCTCGTGCACGAAGAAGCCCTTCCACCGAGTCCAAATCGAACGGGCTCACCTCGTCGCTGCCGTGGGCGACCAGCCACACCCCGTCGGCGTCGGCACCATACAGTTTCACGCCCGAGGTGTGGAAGAGGAAATCGTCATCACCCACGTACTCGATGTGGGCGAAGGGGACGCGGTGGGACACCAGGGCGTCGTGCGCAACGTCCTGGATCGGCCTGCGGGGAGCGTTCGCGGTGTCGCGGATCTCGGCGAGACGCTGGAGTTGCTGGCCGATCCCGAGGTTGAGGAGCGGCGCGGAGGCGTGCGGCCACACCTCCCGGGCGGCGGACACGTAGTCGGCCCCGGCCAGGACGATGACCACGGGGGCGTCGGCGTGGCCGAGGGCGGCGGCCTGTGCGCGGAGTTCGGCGGGGGTGATGGCGTCGGGGTCGGTGATGCGGGTCTCGTACGGGAGGAGCGGGGTGTCGAGGCTCACCAGGCCGTGGCGGCCGGACAGTACCTGGACGGTTCCTCCGGCGGCGGTGAGGGCTTCGGCGGTGCGGCGGGCGGCGCGGTGGTAGCCGCCGGTGTACAGGTCCCGGGCGGGGACGGGCTTCGGAGTGGGGAGTTTGCTCGCGGAGCAGGGGATGAGGACGAGGGGACCGTTGGTTCGCACGGGGTTCTCCTTGGCGGGGCCGGGCGCGCGTCGGCGCGCGCCCGGCGAAGGGGGGCTAGAGGTCGGCGACGAGGACCGTCGCGTTGTCGGCGTACTGGCGGCCGTCGTCCTCGGACGTCTTCAGGGAGGTCTCGACGGCGGTGGTCACGAAGCGGCGCGCGGCCTCGCCCGGCGTACCCGTGAGGAGATCGGGAAGGGCGTGTCCGGCGTCCTCGTGGGGCTCGTACGCTCCGTCGCTCGCCAGCAGGAGGCGCAGGCCGGACGGGTTCGAAACCGTCGCGGTCTCGATGGCGGGGTGGGGGTACTCGGTCCGGGCCTGTTCGTCGGAGAGGTTGTTTCCGAGGTAGCTGGTGATGACGTTCCGGTTACCGCCGTCGCGCCACTCGCATGGGGGGTAGACGCGGCGGAGATTGTGGTCCTGCGTCAGCCTGCGTGCAGTTCCCGACTGGATCGCGTAGGCGCGGCAGTCACCGGCCCACGCGATCGCGAGCGGCTGACCCGGGAGGTGCACGGCGACGATCGCGGCGGCGCTGGGCTCATAGCGACGGGTGTAGTCGTCCTGGCGCAGCGGGTCGGCGGCGTACGCGTCGTAGACGGCGCGCAGGCCGGCCTCGGCGTCGCGGCGCCGGGCGGCGGCGCGGGCGAGGCGCGCGGCGGCGGTGCGGACCCAGTCGCGGATGTCGGGGCGGTCCCCGATGCCGTCGAGCACGACGTAGGCGCGGGCGCCGCTGACGGGGTCGGTACGGAAGGCCGTGGCGTCGCACTGGTACTGGCGGAGGCCGACGTTTTGGGCGGTGGCGTAGGTGCGCATCGTGAGGGTCCGATCTGTGAGGTGCGGCCGGAGGGCCGGGTCAGCGGGTGGCGGGGATGTTCGCGCGGGTGCAGTAGGCGGCGATGAGGGCCTGGCCGACGCGGATGATCGCGTCCTTCGGCGTCGCGCCCTTGGCGATGTGGCGCTCGTAGGCGTCGCGGATCGCGTTGAAGACGAGGTCGGAGGTGAGGTGGGTGCCCACGGTGGTCAGGTCGTGGCCGGGGTGGTCCCCCTGCGCGATCGCGCGGGTGCTGTAGGCGGCGATGACGGCGACGGCGTCTTCGGTGCTGGTGATGTGGATGCGTGCCACGGGTGCCTCCTCTGGCCGGTGGGCCTTACAGAGAACACGTTATGCCTAACCACTAGGCAATGTCAAAGCGCTATTCAATGTCGAGCGTGTTGGCGTCGCGAGCGAGTCGCGGAGGCCGAGTGATCTCCCTCACTCCCCTCACCCGTCCGGGTGAGCGGTCGATAAAAACGAGTGCGCAAGGCCGAGTTGAGGCGGTACGTTCACCTCGTCCAGGTGCGAAGGCGCGGGTTACTTCCACTGGTAATGGAGAGGCTGCGGGTTCGAATCCCGTCACCACCTCGGGTGGTGTAGCTCAACGGCAGAGCGCTTATTACCCGCTCCAACTCGATCTCTGGACACCACAACTTGCACCTCCCGGTGCGCCGACACCGCGGCTACTTCTTCTCGTGAACCGCCGCACGTCGCCTTGATCTCGGGAGGCACCAGCACCGGGGCGCCCGGTGCGCCGACATGCGGATACTTCTGTCTCTCACACAGGGGACCCGGGTTCGAATCCCGGCGGCTCGACCATGCGTCGGGCCGTGGTGCAGCGGCCCAGCATCCTCGTCTCCGCCGTCACTTCCGATCTCGGGCGCCCCACTGCTGCTCGCCTCCCCTCCCCCGAAGGAGGGGTTCTTCATGTCCCGCTTCAACCGTCCCGCCGTCCGCACGGCCGCCACGTCGCCGGTCGCCACCATCCCCGGCCCCGCACGCACGCACGAGGGCGGCGTCGGCTACGCCCGGGACCCGCGCGGGGAACTCTTCCTCCTGGCCGTCACCAACCTCGTCGGGCAGCACACCTCCTACGAGACGGCCGAGACGCGCGACGACCGCTTCACCCAGCTCGTGCGACGCCTGGCCGTCGAGGACCCGGTCTGGGCAGCCGGCCTCCTCGGCTGGCTGCGTGGCGAAGGCAACCTGCGCACCGCCGCGCTCGTCGGCGCCGCCGAGGCCGTCCATGCCCGCTTGGAGGCCGAGCGCGCCGCCTCCCTCCGCCCGGGACCGATCGCCGTCACCGGCGCCGTCCCGTACTCGAACCGCCGCCTCATCGCCTCCGTGCTCCAGCGCGCGGACGAGCCGGGGGAGCTGCTCGCCTACTGGCGAAGCCGGTTCGGCGCCCGCCTGCCCCAGCCTGTGAAGCGCGGTGTCGCGGACGCCGTCCAGCGGCTCTACACCGAGCGGTCCCTGCTCAAGTACGACACGGCCTCGCGCGGCTTCCGCTTCGGGGACGTCCTGGAGCTGGTGCACGCGCGCCCGGCCGCCGACCGGCCCACGCAGGGTGACCTCTTCAAGCACGCCATCGACCGGCGCCACGGCCGCGAGGGAACTCCGGCCGCGCTCCGCCTCCTCGTCGAGCGCGAGCGTCTCGCCGCGCTGCCCGTCGCCAAGCGCCGTGAGGTGCTTCGCGAGCCGGAGCGGCTGTCTCACGCCGGGATGACCTGGGAGGCGCTCGCGGGGTGGCTCCAGGGGCCCATGGACGCGGCGGCGTGGGAGGCCGTGGTCCCGTCGATGGGGTACATGGCGCTCCTGCGCAACCTCCGGAACCTCGACGAGGCCGGCGTCCGCGACGAGGTCGCCGAGCGTGTCGCCGCGCGCCTGGGCGACCCGGAGGAGGTGGCGCGCTCCCGCCAGCTCCCCATGCGGTTCTACTCGGCCTACAAGGCCGCCCCGTCACTGCGGTGGGGGCACGCCCTGGAGAAGGCGCTCGCCGCGTCCCTCGCCGCCGTGCCGGAGCTGCCGGGCCGCACCCTCGTTCTCGTCGACACCTCCACCTCGATGCAGGAGGGCTTCTCGAAGGACGGGACGGTGGCCCGCTGGGACGCCGCCGCGCTTTTCGGGATCGCCCTCGGGCAGCGCTGCGCGAGCGCTGACGTGGTGTCGTACTCCTCGGCGCGCTACTACCTGCGCGACGCGCCGGGAGCGAAGACGCGCGTCTTCCCGCTGCGCGGCGGCGAGGCGCTGCTTCGGGCGGTCGAGCGATGGGACCGGGACGGATACTTCCTCGGCGGCGGCACGGACACGGCGGCGGCCCTGCGCGAGCTGTACCGGGGGCATGACCGCGTCGTGATCGTCACGGACGAGCAGTCCGGCGCCGACCCGGCCGAGGTGAACACGGCGATCCCCGCCGCGGTGCCGATGTACACGTGGAACCTCGCCGGGTACGAGCGTGGGCACGCGCCCTCGGGCGGTCGGAACCGGCACGCCTTCGGCGGGCTCACGGACGCGGCCTTCCGGATGATCCCGCTCCTGGAGCGCGGGCGAGACGCCGCCTGGCCGTGGGAGTGAAGGGCAGCGGCTGACGCGGAGAGGCGAGGGCCCCCATCGCAAGGTGGGGGCCCTCGCTGTTTTCCTGGCTGCGAGCCGCGCCAGCGCGGGGAGGCGTGCGCCCTCGTCGAGTGCGCCGGACGTGCATCCGGCACAACCTTCGGGCTCCTGAACTCCCCTGTGCGTACGGGCGCCTTGGCGTCATGATGCGGGCATGGCTCATCGGTCCGCTGCCGCGTCACTGCCCCCGCTCGTCATCTGCTGGGGGTGCGACGGCATGGGGCGAGTCGTCAATCGTTACGCGCACGATGGTGACTGCGCGCTGTGCTGGGGCGAGCCGGTGACGGTCGAGTGCCAGGACTGCGACGGCCGCGGCCAGGTGCGGGACTGGGAGTCTCTGTTGCCGGGCGCGTAGCCGCGCTGCTACTTCTTCGCCGGCTTCTCGGCGGGGATCTTGCCGTCGCGGATGTCCGTGACGGTCTGCCGTGAGTACCTGCTCAGCTCGATGACCTTCGTGAGGACCCCTCGCTGGATGCGGCGCCCGTGGTTCTCGGGGAAGGTCGCGTGGATCGCGCGGCGCAGCGCGACGCGGGCTTCCTCTGCCTTGCGTTCCAGCTCGGCCGCGCGCTTCTGGGCCTTCTTGATCTCGGCGTAGTGCTCCTCCAGTGGGAGGTCGGGCAGGTCTTCGGGTCGGCCGTAGCCGGCGTTGTCGTCGGTGCTCATGTCGTCATGTTCGCACGGCGGATCGCCTACTTGCTATGCCTTGCGTGTCGGCACTGCCGGGCGCGTAGTGAGTGTCGACACACCATGCAATGTCTAGTGCTTTGACATTGCCTAGTATCTAGGCATAAAGTTTCTCTTGTCAGCAGGTCAGGGCGCCGCCCAGACCGCAACGGCACGGGAGGCCACCATGAGCACCACCTACACGCACTGCATCGGCTGTGGCCGCCCCGTCCGCAGCGAGCAGGCCCGCCGCACCGGCTACGGCTCCAAGTGCATCCGCCAGATCCGCCGCGCCACCCGCACCGAGCTGCCCGACTTCAAGCCCGCCCAGCTCGACGCCGCCCGCGAGCTGATCGAGGACGGCGGCATCGTCGCCACCCGCGAGACCCGCATCGGCCTCGTCTACCGCGCCGTCAGCACCGACGGCACCGCCCTCCACCTCACCACCGCCGCCGGGCACTGCACCTGCCCCGCCGGGCACCAGGGCCGCCGCTGCTACCACGTCGCCGCCGCCCAGATGCTCACCCTCGCCGCCTGACCGACCCCCACACGGGGCGGGCGCCCGCCAGCGCCCGCCCCACCACTCCACCGAAGGAGACGCCGTGCAACTCCCCACCACCCTCCCCGGGCGCACGATCCACGTCTTCGTGCAGGGCGAGCCCAGCGACGACCCCTTCCTGATGCGACCGTCCGGCACCGTCCCCGTCCACTCCCGCACCGCCTGACCCCCAACGCGCCGCACCTGTCCGCCCCTCTGGAAGGAGTCGTTATGAAGCTTGCCGCTACGTCCCCGCTCCCCGTGCCCGTCGCCCACGTCACCCTCGTGGCGGGACCGGAGAAGAGGCCGTCCCTCGCCGCCGAGGCGAACGCCGCCTCACGCCGCCCCGGCCGCCGCCGCCCCCGCAGCTCCGGCATTTCCCTCCGCGCACGTGGCGCCGGACTCGGCTTCTGGGACGACGAGATCACCGGCGACGGGGGGAAGCGCTACCTCCACCACCGCGCCCGCCGCCGCGCCCTTGCTGAGACCCGATGCGCCGTCGCCGACGCCCTGCTCGGCGACGACTGACCCATCCGACGGAGACGATCTTGTACGTGCTCGCACTTCTTCTCGCCGCCCTGATCGTGGGCTACATGGCTGGCCGCACGCGCCCGTACGACCGCCTCGCCGACTGGGCGGACTGGCAGGTCCGCTTCCACCTCGATCGGTGGACGACCCGTCCTCGCCTGCTCGCACTCTTCACCTTGCTCCTGGTCACCGACCCGGTGAGGACGGTCTCCGCCTGGCGCCGCCGCAAAAACCCCTGACCCGGAACCCCGCCTGGAGGACATCACCATGCCCCGCCGCCCGCTTCCTTCTGCCCCCTTCACCCGAGGCGCCTGGATCTTCTGGACCGACTCCGAGGAACAACAGCGTCATGGACAGGTCGTCACACAGGCGCCTATCGAGCTGACGTGGTGGGTAGCTCCGCGCCACGGCGATGACCACGTGCTCCTGCGCCGCCAGCCGTGCCGGTCCCCGGGCGCGCGCCAAGCGCGCGACGACGCACTCGCACGTGGCGAGCAGCCCTACCGCTATGAGGTCTGGACCGCCGCCAAGCGCGAGCTGAACGGCTGCCAGCGGGTCCGCCTTGGCGTGCTGCTGGGCGAAGCCCACCCGGCCTCTGATCCCTCCCTCCCCGCCCCCGCCGAGGCTTCGGCCCTGTCGAAAGAAGCGACCGTGCGCAGTACCACGACTACGAAGACGGACGACCTCGTCCGAGCGGCGCTCGCAGCGCGGGGGCGCGCGGCGACGGCGACCGCCCGGAACATCTGGACGAAGGAACGGCTTACTGCTACCCCGCCCTGCGAAAGCGACGCGGTAACGCTCCTGCGTCGCCTCGTCACCGCGCAGGCCGCAGCGGCCTTCTGGCGTCACGCCAAGGCCGTCGCTGATGAGGCGCAACCCACCCGCGTTCACGCCGACGTGACGGCGTGGCTGGTGCGGAGGGAGCGCGGGATCTCCCACGGTTGTCAGCCGAGCGATCCCGTGAACGCCGCAGCTACGGCGCTCCAGCGGCAGGCCCACGGGCACGCGGCGCGCGATCTTCGCTTGCTGCTCTCGTCGACCTGACGCGCGCGCGACGGCGGCCGGGCCCCTGCGGATAATCCGCAGGGGCCCGGCCGTTCTTCGTTCCCATCCGGCGCCAGAGACCGCTCAGCTGGGGCCCCCACCAGCGCAATGCGGGGGCGTCGCCGCGCTCGGGCTATGCCTTGTCAGCCCACTGGTCGTGGTCGTATCCGCAGTTGGCGGGCTGGAAGCACTTGCGGCAGTGACGGCATTCGGTGTGCACGCTGTCGGCGCGGAGGCCGGGCGCGCCGCAGTCGGCGCATCGCTTGTATGCCTGCTGGGTTGCGTTCTGTTCCATGTGGCTCCTCTGC
Organism: Streptomyces sp. SID11385; assembly: GCF_010548245.1. Classification (GTDB taxonomy): domain Bacteria; phylum Actinomycetota; class Actinomycetes; order Streptomycetales; family Streptomycetaceae; genus Streptomyces. The sequence continues at coordinate 20,959 of NZ_JAAGLR010000875.1, read as the reverse complement.
TGTCGGCGCCCGCCAGTAAGCGGCAGTGCCTGGATGACCAGCGGCGGGCGCCGAGGGTTGCAGTGAAACCTCAGTGATCTACGCCGCGCCGACGAGCCTCGCGCGCGATCCGTTCTGCGCACCGTGCGGCTTCCGCTCCGCGAGCTTGCTGCTCAGCGGTGAGGTGGCCTGGCGGAGGAAGCGCCTTGCCGCCGGGGAGAAGCCGGCCGTTCTCCGTGCAAACCCGGTGTCAGGGCGTCAGACGCTCCCGAATCGCATCTTCCCGTACTGCTTGATGAGCCCCGCGTCGGCGAGGTCCTGAAGATCGGCCGTCGCGTCGGACAGCCGCAGCTCCATTCCGTTGGGGTGCGTGTGGCCGAGCATCCGGTACGCCGCGCGGGCACGCTCGCGGGTCCACTCCCCGCCTTCGGAGCGAATGAGGGCGAGGAGCTGCTGCTGTCGAGTCGGCTCCGGCTCACTCTTCAGGGAGAGCAGGGCCTCGGCGACGGCGGTGAGGAGGTTGTGCGCCCGCATCGGTGTCTGGTCGGCCAGGGCGTCGCGGAGGGACCGGGCGGCTTCTTCGGTGAGCACTATCTGCTTCCTTCTCAACAGAGGCGGTTGGTCAGCGGGCTGTCAGCGGCTTCGTGCCGTTCGCTCGTCGCGAGCCGGACCTCGCGCCTGAGTCTAGGGGCTGCCCCAAGGAGGGGCGGGTTGTTACCGGGCGCGAGTGGGCAACACCCCGCCGTCCAGGTCGAGCGGTGGGGGGGCGGTGCGGCAGGCTTCCATGCGGGCTTCTGGCGTGGGTGAGGGAGGCGGCCCGCCACCGGGCCGCCTCTCCGGTTAGCTGCGGGAGGCTTCCTTCGCCAGGGCGGCCAGGCACCTGCGGCAGGTGACCGGCACATCAACGGGCACCAGGTAGTGGTACCGGAGGAGCGCCGAGCGGCTGGCGCAGCATTTCGGCGCCTCGGTCTTCAAGACCTTGTCGTAGCGCCCAGGGGCGTGGACGGTGCCCGCGTGGGTCTGGATGTTCGGCCGCGCGGGCGGCTTCTCGGCCAGCTCTTCCGGGGACTCCTTCTCGGACTCGACGGCCGTCACGAACTTGATCGGGTAGCTGGAGACGGAGTGGTACTTGTCGTCGAGGACGGCCACGTACCCGGGTGCGGTGTGAATGTGGGCAACGGTGCCTGTGCGCGGGGCCTGGCCGGGGCGCTGCACCAATACCGCCTGGCCCTGGGTGAATGCCTCCGGTGCGGGCGCGTCGACCAGGACCAGGCGGACGCTCCGGCCGTCCTTGTACTCGATGGCGTAGTCGGTGCCTGCGGTGATGGAGGACATCGTCCGGACCTGGCGTCGGCCGCTCATCATCGCGTTGTTGATCTCCGCGAGGCCCTCGGCCTGGGTGATGGTGGCGGTCGTGCCGTTCTCGGTGCGGGTGTAGATCTTGGCCATGGGGACTCCTCCGTGGTGCGGCTCGCCGCAACTGAACTGCCTAGCGCGAAGACTATGTCTAAGCGCTAGGCAATGCAAACAAGGTAGGCGTATGGCTCGGTTCTGCCGCCCGAACTATCGCCACTCGCACAGCGCGGAGGCCGCGACCGCACTCCCAGGCGTCGATCCGGCCTCCATGCGCGCACCGTCGGCTGCGGCGTCCGCTTCGCCCCGATCAGCGCCCGCTCTGCGGGGCGGGACCGGCAGCGATCAGAGCTGCTGCCGCGATGCAGCCCTTGTGCCACGCCTGGTCGAGCAGCGGGCCAGCAGTGGGGTCAGCTTTGAGCCAGCCCCCCTTCCCGACTGCGTGCGCGGCCCGCACCAGGAACGGCGCGCCCTTGCTGTCGTCGGCCCAGTGGCCAGCGCAGCGGTCCGCGACGTAGTGGGTGGCGGCGCTCGCCGCGAGTCCTGCGGCGGCGCGGCGCCAGCTCAGGCCGAGGCGGAGGTACCGGTCGGCTGCGAGGAGCGCGACCGCCTGGGTCGCGGTGTACGAGGCAACGTGTCGGGCGCAGGCCGCGGCGCCGGCCGGGCCGTGCTTGCCCTTCGCCTTGGCGTCGGCGTCGCGCTGGATGATGTAGTCGCCCACCTCGTGAGCTGCGGTGAGGGCCGCGTACGCGACGGCGGCCTGGACTGCCGGGTGCTGCTTCTGCTGGGGGTTCATGGGGCTCCTCTTTTTGTGGTTCTGCATCTTCAGAATTGCCGCCGCCTCGGAGCGGCTCCGGTCCGATGGCGCCGACGGGGTGTGATGCCCGACACACTGGCGGGCTGGGGAGGCACCTTCTCTGGGCGTGCGAAGGACTGCTCGGCGCCACAGCCCGCCGAGGTGGTGGACCACGGCGTCATTGGGGCGGCTCCTCGGCGAGTGCCTCGTCCCAGGTGTACGAGCACGTGGCGCACTCGCGCTCCAGGCGCTCGGGCAGCGGCCCACGCCGCTGCTGGCCACTGTCGACCGCGAGAAGCGCGCCGGGGCGCAAGGGCAATCGGTACAGGGCGCGGGGGCCGTCGGCTCCGCACTTCGGGCAGCGCTTCTCCCAGCCCGAGAACGGGGGAAGCGAGGGGGTCGTGGGGTGCATCTGTTCTTCTCCATTCCTGGCACGGGGCGGACGTGCTGTCCGGACCGTCCGGACAGCACGTCCGCCCAGGTCGGAGCTGCGCGACGCGCCGTTTCAATCCGCTCCCGCGGGGGCGGCCGGACACTGTCCGGTCACGCGTCGGGGCAGCAGGGGTACTCGTGCTGGGTGCCGCCGCTGACGGCGGCGGGCAGGCAGCAAGCGGTCGCGATGAGGTGCTCGGCGCGCTGACGTTCCTGCCGGTGCCGAACGGCGACGGCGCTTTCCAGCGCGCCGAGCCTGCGCAGGGTGTCGGCGTGTACGACGCGGTCCTCGGCGGCGAGTGCCTCTCGCAGCGCGGCGACCGCCAGGAGGAGCACGGCCACGCCGGTACCGACAGCCGCTTCGTACGCGTCGTACAGGACGAGCCCGACGACCAGGGCGCCCAGCCACACGACGCCGCCGACGTACGCGCCGAAGAGAACGCGGGAGAGCCGGTTCACCGCCGGTGAACCCGTGGCGCGGGCTTCCGCAGCGGCGCCGCCGGCTTCTGGGGCTTCGGGGCAGGTCGGGTCTTCCGCAGGGCCTCGCCGCGCCGCACCGGGGCGACGGCGCCCTCCCGGAGGCGAGAGCTGGTCCCGGCGGTTGTAGGTGGCGCCTTGACGTCGAGGCGACACGGGCGCGGGCCCGGCGGGACGAGGTCGCCGCGTGCGCTGTGCGACGCGCGCGGGCAAGAGGGCATCGCGTGCTCGGCCTGCGGAGCGCAAGCGGTGAGCAGGGCGGCGGTGAGCGCCAGGGCGGCGGCGAGGTAGGGGCGGAGCATGAGATCCCTTGGAGGTCGGTCTGTGGTGCGGCGTTTGGAGGGGCGCGCCTGGTCTGGGGAGACGCGGAGGCGCGCCCCTGTTGCGCTCGGGCTCAGCGGTGGGTGACGCGAAGACGCGGACGCTGGCCGCGCGGATGCTCGGCGATGACGATGTATCCCGCAGCCCGGAGTACGGCGGCGTACAGGTCGAGGTGCTGCTGTTCGTCGGGGCCGTCGTGCCACAGCCGGACCGTGCGGGGGCTCGCCTGGTGGACCCGGTGGCCGGGCGCCCAGGTGTGGCGGTGGGTGGAGCTGGGGTGGCCGGTGTCGGTGAGGGTGTCGGCGACGGCGTAGGCGGGGATGCTGCGGGTCATCGCGGGCGCTCTCCTTCGGTGGTTCAGCGGCGGCGCGGCGGCGGCCCGTACGGGGATTGCCACGCGGGGCGGTTCCTGGGCTGGGTCGGCTTGCCGTCCTGGTCGATGAGTCCGGCGTCGCGAAGGGCGCGGATCGTCCGGGCGATCTCCTCCAGGGCCGGGCATAGGGCGGAGGCGTACGCGCGCCTGACCTCCTGGATCGCCGTGCTCACTTCAGTGAGGCGGACAGAGAGTTCTCGGGGCGGCTCGTCGAGGAGGAGGTTGATGCCGTGGGCGTCTTCGCGCTCGTCGGGTGGCAGGTCCTCGACGCGGGTGATGGTCATGCGGTGGCCTTTCTCGGGTGCGGCCGGGTGGCCGAGAGGTGGGTCTCGATGGGCGCAGTGCGGGCGCCAGCCGAGGGTGGAGGCATCTGTGCGCCTTCCGGGGTGGGTCAGGGGCGGCGGTGGGCTTCCATGGCACGGCGGGCCATGGTGACGGCGCGGAGGGCGTCTGCGACGGTCATCCCGGCGCGGACGCAGTGGTGGACGAGCGCGTCGTCGTGCATGTCGTCCAGACGCTGGTCACGGTCGGGCGCGCACGTCCGGGTGGCCTCCCAGTCGCGCTCCAGCTGGTCGAGGAAGCCGAGCGGGTGGGCGGTCACGAGCGGCCCCCTGCGGGAAAGTCGCGGCGCTTGAGCTTGGCCATGGGCCCGTCGGGGTGGTGCCAGACGATGCCCTCCCAGGTGGGGTGGGCGAGGAGCCAGGCGCGGAGGCCGTCGAAGTCGCGCGGGGTGGCGGCGAGTTCGCGGCGCTCGGAGAAGCGGGCCCAGCCGTGGGCGATGAGGAGGTGGCTGGCGAACCGCTCGGGGTTCCCGTTGATCTTCGGGCCGAGCAGTTCGTAGGTGCGGGGCTTCATGCTCGGGTCGCCCGCGACGGACTCGGCGGCGAACTCGGCCAGCGCCTCGGCGTGGTACTTCGCGAACGGCGACCGCTCGACGGGCTCCCACCCGACAGCCTTCCCGGTGGTCGTGTCGTACTCGGCGAGGACGAGGTCGGGCGGCGGGATCTTGCCGGGCTTGACCTCGCGGCGGGCCCACCAGGAGCCGTCGGTGTCGAGCATGACGCAGGTGCCGTCCCACTTCCGCGTGGGGGTGCCTGCGCCGTCGAGGACCCACTCGCATCCCGGGGTCACCTCCGGCAGCACGCGGCTCCGGTCCTCGGAATCGCGGACGAACAGGGTTGGGATCTTCTTCACCGCCCCTCCTTCGGGGTGGGCGCGGGCTGCATGGCGAGGAGCGCGTGGATGGTGGCGCGGATCGCCGCGGCGGACTGCCGGGAGGGGAACCGGGCGACGTGCACGGCGAGGACCCGCCACGCGTCCCGCTCGTCGCGGCGCGCGAGCCACGCGTCAACGCATCGTTCATGGACGAGGCCGTAGGCCGTCTTGGCCATGCGGCCGTCGTACTCGGTGTGGCAGTGGGGGCAGTCGGGCAATGCGTAGGGGGCGCCGTCCTTGTCGCGCGAGCCGTAGTCGGTCGGGTCGATGGTGATGTCGGGCAGGTCCAGGGTGACCTTCATCGGGTGTGCTCCTGCGTGCAGTTGAGGGTGGGGCGGAGGCCAGTGAGTTGCCCGTCGGCGGGCGTCTCGTTGGTTCGGCGGCGAATGGCCGCGCGGTAGCGGCGCGCCTTCGCCACGGCGGCGTCGTCCCAACCGTGCGCCGAGGTGCGCTCACGGAGGTCACCAGCGGGCGCGGTGGGCTCGCCTCGCTCCTCGCGGGTGATCTCGTCGCAGAGCGCCTGCTGCTCCGTCTCGGGTAGGCAGGTGGGCCAGGCGCACGGGGCGGCGCTCGCGAGCAGGCGCTGCACCTCGGCCTCGGCGGTCTCGGCTCGCTCGCGCAGCCCCTCCATCTCGGCGGCCAGGCCGGCCCGGTCGGGACTCGCGGGAAGTATGGCGAGGACGGCGTCGGCGATGGCCTCGTCAGGGGCGCACCGGTTGCACTCGCTGACGGTGTGCTCGCCGATCGCGAAGATGATGCGCTCGCGAAGGGATTCCGGCTGGAGGATCTGCGTCCACCAGGTGCCGGTCGTCTCGTCGAGGTGACGGTGGTCGCGGTGCGGGCCGGGCGGGAGCGTGCACGTCCACTCGGTGAGTTGGTCGCCGCACTGTGGGGCGGTGGTGGTCACAGGGTGTCTCCGAGGGTGAGGCCGCGCCGGTGCATGACGGCGAGGCAGGTACGGCAGGTGACGGGCTCAGCGGTGCGGGACGTGACCACGCTGGTCGCGCAGAGCGGGTTCCACGGGGTGAGGCCCAGCTCGGGTCGCGTGGTCGCGTAGATCAGGGGTGAGGCGTGCACCGCGCGGTGCGGGCCCGCGGCGGCGGCGACGAGCACGCCGGGGGCGTCGGTCACGGGGTGATCTCCAGTTGTGCGAGCGGCAGCCCGCGGTCGATGTGGTGGTGAAGTTCGCGGAGCCGGACGAGGGCGCGGTTGTCGCGGCGGGTCAGCGCTCGCCGGGCGGGCTCGGAGAGGGAAGCCCAGCAGGCGCCGCACAGGTACAGGCGGGCGGGCTTCGGGGCTCGGCATGATCGGCACGGCGTCGCAGTGCGCGTGCCTTGCGGGTGCGTCAGCCCCGTCACCGGTCTTCTCCGGCCTGCGTGGTCGCCATCTCTTCGTAGGTGGCGAAGAGGGGCGGCCAGCTCTCGCCCGGCGTCAGGGCCTGTGCCGGGAGCCGGCCTTGGGCGACAGCGAGGCGGACGCCGATGTGCCGGTGACCGACGGCGGCCAGCCACGCGGCGCACGCTTTCTCGCGGCCTTCCTTCGTCTTGTGGCAGGCGAACATCGGCGCATCAAGGCCCGGCTCATCCCCGGGGACCTGCTCGCTCGTGACGCGCAACTCCTCGTACCGCGAGGCCGGGAACTCCCCGGGGGGCACGTCCTTCCGCCACGGGCAGCGCTTGCACGGACGCTCGGCGCGCGGCAGCGCGTGGGCCGTCACAGGTGCCCCTCGGCGGAATCCTGGTACTCGTCGTAGGTGTTGGCCACCTCGGCGCCGTGCTCGACGATCCACGCCGCGGCGGCCTCGCGCGCTTCGGACGTGCTGGCGCCGGCCTCTTCGTGAAGGGCCACGAGGGAGGTGAGCGCGTCGAGGCGGGGCCGGTTGGGACCCGGCTCGTCGTCGACCGGTTCCCAGCGGATGGCCAGCGTGGGCACCGGCTTGACTTCGACGGCTTCGACGGTGTCGCCGTCCCAACCATAGTCAGGGGGCGGGTCGCCCAGCTCGAAGTCACCGAGGTCAAGTTGAGCCTCGTACTCCACGGCGTACGTGCGGCCGTCCGGCGCGACGAAGATGACGCGGCGCTGCTGGGTGTACTTGAGCGTGGTGACGTATTCGTCGGCGAGCAGCGTATCGATGTCCTCGACGTCTTCGGGGCGGTGAGGCGGGACGCCGAGGTCGTCCAGCTCGCTGACGGTGAACTGCCGTGTAGTCACAGGGGTTTCGTTCCTTCCAAGGTGGCGGCGCTGAGGGCCAAGGGGGAATGGTGTCGCGACGGTGAGCTATGGGGCCTGCACGGTGGCGACGTACGCGTAGCCGCGCGTCTTCGGGTGGAAGCGGTCCACGCGGATACGGGTGGTGCGCGCCCCGGGCAGGGGGGCGCCGATCTTGGCGTACGGGTTCCACGCGACGGGTACGACGCGGGCCTTGCCGTCGTCGAGGGCGGTGATGAGCAGGAAGCGCTCGCCCACGCGCGGGTCGATGTCCTGCCACACCTGGTGCGGGGCGGGCGTCGGGGCGCCGGGGCAGTCGCCGTGCGGCGCGTGCCCGGCCGGGGCGTCGCAGTAGCGGGTCTGAGTCACGGTGCGCACCACGTGGTGACCGAGTCGAAGCCCTCGTCGTGAAGCTCGGCGGCGCTGGGTGTCTGATCGTGCTTGCGTCGAATGACGCTTTCCGGGACGTGTCGGGTGCGGGCGCTGTTGCGTGCGAGGCACTCGTTGAGCGAGGTGGTGAACAGGATGGCGGAGGCGGGCCGGCGCCAGTAGTGGGCGCGGGCGAGGAGGGTACGGCGTACGTGCGCGTCGGTCGCGGTGCTGTCCACGATCGTCACCAGTCCCCGGGCGAGGCGGGCGTCGAGGATGACGTCCTGGAGGCGCACGGCGTCGGTGGTGGCGCTCTGGTCGGCTTCGGTGTCGGCGCAGAGGGCGCGGTAGGTGTCGAGGCAGACGGTCCAGGTCTCGGGGTAGGCGGCGGCCCAGGTCGACTTCCCGGCGGCCGGGGGGCCGACGAGGACGACGAGGGCGCCGGCGGCCCACTCGGGGGCGGCGGCGGGGCGGATGGGCATGTGGTGCTCCTGTGTGGGGTCCGGCCCCCGTACGGGCCGGGCGAGTGAGTCAGTCGCCGTCGATGGCGTCGAGGAGGAGGTCGCCGGTCCAGATGCCGATGGCGACCAGGAGGCCGATCACCCACCACCACGGGGGCGCGGGGTGCACGAGGTAGGTGACGGCGCCGGACGCGGCGCCGCAGAGGAGGCCGAGGAGGAAGCGCTTCATCGCGGGGGTTGTCCTTTTACGTGAGGCAGAGGGGGCAGGGGGCTTGGGCCAGGTCGTCGCACACGACGCAGAGCGCGACGACCTCGGTGGCGGTGACGATGGGCGTGCCAGCCACGACGGCGCCGCACAGGGCACGGTCGGGGTCGCAGCAGAAGTAGTGCGTCAGGTCGTGGGCCGCCGAGCCCGGGGCGGGGCGCTCGGGCTCGGCGGCGAGGGCGGGGAGTGTCACGGTGCCCCCGTACGGGCGGCGCGGCGGGCGCGCATCCGCGCGAGGATTTGCGGCTGTGTCGGGAGTCCCCATCGGTGCCAGCCGACCTGCGGCTCCCATGGCTGGGCGTGCTCTCGCCCGGGGAGGCCGCACCACCGGCAGCCGTTTACAGGGCTCACCAGGGCACTCCCTCGATGGCGCGGATCTCGGCGAGGGCTTCGCCGTAGGCGGCGCAGGGCCCGGCGCAGTACCAGCGGGCGGGCTCGCGGCTCCCTCGGACGCGTACGCGGACCATGTCGGCGGCCGGGGCGGCCACTGCGGGCACCCCGCACCGGGGGTGGTCGCAGCGCTCCACGAGAGGCAAGCCCTCCGGCTTCTTCGGCTTCTTCGCGGGCTTCTTCCCGTCCTTCCGGCCCTGGTTCCACGTCTGCTGGGCGGGGGTGCTGGGCCGGGACTTCGCGGTCACGAGCGCTCACCGGCCTTCGCGCCGTAGCCGCCGTGGGCGCCCATCACGTGCCCCTTCAGCTCCACGTCGGCGCTGCCGTCGTCCACGTGCCACACCGACGTTCGCCAGCCGCACGTGGCACAGAGGCGGGACACGTTCGCGCTCCGTTCCCAGGCGGGGCGCCCGCCGCCGGAGAACGGGTTCAGCTCGGGGAAGACGCCGAGGCAGTCGTCGGCCTCGCAGCGATACGGGTCCACGCGGAGCCACGGGTGCTCGCACCGGCACGTCGACTTGAAAGCGTTGCGGCGAGCGCGCATCCGCGCGAGGATTTGCGCCTGGGTGGGCTGCTCCCAGACGTGCATGCCCCGGCTGCGGAGGTACTGCATCCCGTGGTGAGCGCGCTCGGTGCCGCACCAGCGGCAGCCGTAGGGCGTTGGCGGCTCACCGGTCGTCCAGCGGATGTGGCTGTGCGCCATGCCGGTGTGCAGGTCCCGGTAGCGGAAGTCGCGGGGGTGGGAGTGAAGGGCCTCCTTCATCGGGGGTCTCCTGCCGTGCTGGCCTCGGGCTCGACGGTGATGGCCCAGACGACGCGGCCGGTGTACCGGACCGCCCGGTCGTCGTCCGGGTGGGTGACGACCTGCCGGTGCACGCCGTCGTGATCGGTCTGCCACTCGGCAGGGCTTCCGTAGCTGGCGTCGCACGCCGCCCGCGCCGCCTCCAGGGAGGTGTGCAGGGTCGGGTTGTCGTCGGCGTGGTCGGCGAGCCAGAAGGTCGGGGCGGTCTGGGGTGTCGTGGAGAGCGGCGCCGCCTCCCGCAGCACCGTGGCGCGGGACGGGCGCGCGGCCAGCTCGGCACGCAGGCGCTCCGCCTCGGCCTCGATGTCGACGAGGCGGCGCAGTACCGGGCCTACGCGCGCGCTGATGTAGCCCGCCAGGTTCTCGCAGAAGATGTCGTCGGCGTACTTGGGGTGGGCGTGGTTGCGGCAGTTGGCAACCGCTTCGGCGAGGTCGACGAGCAGGCCGGTCGTCGCGGTGGTCTCGGCTTCGCGAAGGTGCGAGGCGATCTGTGCGCGCTGCTCGGCCGTGAGGGGCGTCGTCAGGGGCTCGGAGGTCGGGGCGGTCATGCGGCACCGCCCTTCGCCCACGCGGCGCGCCGGGCCCGGTGCACGTCGTGCCGTCGGACCCGCGTACCGCTGTGGCTGGTGCACAGCTCGCCCGGGCGGGCGCCGCAGGCCGGGCAGGCGGCCTGGAGCTGGGGGAGCGCGCGGGCGCGTTCGTCGGTGGTCATGTGCTTCCTTTCTGGAGTGGGGCCCGTCCTGATTCGGGCGGGACGGGCCCTGCTCCCGCTGGGGTTAGGGGTGGTCCGGTGAGGGGGCGGCCTCGGTGCGCGAGACCGTGTCCTCGACCGTCCAGCCGCCACGGGCCCAGTCGCCGGAGTCGAAGGCGGTCGCGGCGGCGGGCTCGCCGGGGCGGTAGATGAACCCGACGGCGCAGGTATCGCCGTCGAAGGGGTCCGGGGCAAGGGAGAGGCACTGGAAGAGCCAGCGGCCTCGCCGGTACGTGGTGTCCGCCTGGAAGAAGTCGCTGTCCGCGTCGGCCTGGTCTTCGGCCTGCGTGGTGATGACGTGCGGCGTGAGGCTGATCCAGTCGCCGTCGCTGTGGAGGTGGACCGATCCGTCCTTGCCGCGCGTGGTGCGGCTGGTGGCCAGCGGGAGCCGTTCGGCTTCGCTCTGGAAGTCCGGCATGCCGAGTTCGTAGGTGGCGAAGGCGCCCAGCACGCGGCCGCCTCGGTAGTCCTCGCCGCTCATCAGGAGCCAGACGGTGGTGGCGGGCATGTGGGGCTCCATCCAGGTGGCGAGGGTGTGTACCAGGCGGAAATGTCTTGTGACTATTCAATGCCTAAGCGGTAGGCAAAGTCAAATAGCTAGGCGTACGTTGCGTAGCGCGCGCCGGTCCTGCTCGCCGACGCCCCCCGGCGAGCACAAGGCGTCCTCCTTGACCTCGGCCCCTTCATCCCGACCAAGTCGAGCCCGGGCCCTGGCGATCGCCGTGGGAGAGCGGCCAAGGGACCGGGCGATCTGCGGAGTGGAAAGCCCCTCAGCGGCAAGCCGCACGATCTGCTCATCACCGGGCCGCAGCCGTGGACCCAAGGTGAGCGGGTATCCCGCGGGTTCGCAGTCGGGGTCGTCGATGTCGACGGCGACCCAGGCGCCGGGGCCGTACCAGCCGAGGCGAGCGGCCCGAGCGCGTACCCGGTCCGCCCCGTCGCCGGGCAACTCCGGTTTCTGCGACAGGCGTTCGTAGAGCGCCGCGATCCGGAGTGCGTCCGCCCCGGCGATATGCCGGGCCTCGCCGGAGGCGATGCGGTACAGCCAGCTCACGTGGAGGTCGAGTTGCTCGCCGAGGGCGGCGGATGTGTGGCCGAGGACCGCAAGCGCGCGCAGACGGCGCCGGCTGCCGGTCGGGTCGGTCCATCCCTCTGTGGTGGCCGGGGCGCGGCGGATGCGGATGCGGCGAATGGCGTCGGCGCGGGCGCTGGTCACGGACACCCGGCGGTTGAGGATGTTCGAAACGGTAGGCCGCGGCATTCCGGCGGCGCGAGCGATCTGCTCCTGCGTCCAGCGCAGCGCCTGAAGGCGCCGGATGTGGGCTTCGACGTCGGTGGCCATGTCTCCTGCTCTTGGGTGGGTGGGTGGTCAAGGGGCCGGTCAAGCTGCCGCGTCCGCTGCGGCCTTCATGATCTGGACGCCGTCGGGGTGGTCGTAGACGGCGCGGACCACGGCGTCGTGCCACTCCGTTCGCCCCTGCGCGGCGCGCTGAAGCCGCTCGATGGACCGGCGCGCAGCGTCGAGCTGTCGAGCGAGGGACGGGCACGTGCACGCCGTGGAATCCGGGTCAGTGGCACGGCTGTTGCACCCCGGAATCAGGTACCGGCCGCCGTGCTCGTCTTCCCACCAGTGGCAGAAGTGCATGTCACAACTCCTCTCGAGATCGCGGACTCGCCGAAGGCGCGCTGGCGCACTGGGCGACGGCGCCGGCCTGCTGCGAGATCGGATTGGGCCGGGCGTAGCAGGCTCGGCAGTAGGGGAGGTCGGCCCCCTCGCCAACGGGGATGCCTGACTTCCGGCACAGGGTCGTCACCCGGGGGCCGTCCTGGAAGCGGCGCGCGGCGTGCTGCACCCGGCCGCCGCGAAGCTGCACGAGAAGGGGGTAGCGGGAGTGGGACACGGTCGTGATCTCCTTGGAACGGGGCCCGTCCTGATTCGGCCGGGACGAGCCCCTGGTGATGGCCGGTCAGGCGCTGGTGAGGGGGTCGTACTCGACAGCGACTTCGATCGGGACGACCTCGTAGCCGACCGGCCGCTCGGGCCCCCCGTCGATACGCGCCACCAGCTCCCACGGCTGCTCGGTGTCGGAGTCGTCCCCGAGCCAGTCGGTCTGGATGTCGGCGCCCGGATGGCGGTCTGCGAGATCGGCCTCGCAGTGCTTCTGCGCCGCCCGCGCGGTGGTGTAGGTACCGAGCGGGAGAGAACCCGACTGCGCCCGGAAGGCACGGCTCAGGGGGGCGGCACCGACGGGACCCTGGCTCGCGGCGGCCGAGACGGAGAGGCGGACGACGAAGGCCCCCGTCGTCGTCCCGTCGTGCAGCAACTCCTCCGGACCGCCGCTTCCCGGGGTCGACCACGTGAAGTCGCCGTCCCTGGCCTCGGGCCGGACGCTGCGCGCGTACCGGAGGCAGTGGTCGCGCGCGGCTCCCTGGTGGGTGTAGAGGCTGAGCGGGGCGATGCCCGGCCCCTGAGCGTGCCAAACCTCGGTGAGGGGTGCGGGGGTGTGGGCGGCGAGGGTTGCGTAGACCAGGGCCTCGGTCGCGAGGGCCTGGCCGGCGACGGGGTCGGCGCCGTCGCCGTAGCTGAAGCGGTGGGCGAGCTTGACGAGGCGCAGGGCCTCGCGCGAGAGGTGTTCGGACATGGGGGTCTCCCAAGACGTGCTTGCGGGAAGGCTGGCCGCGCGGATTCGGCGGCCGGGAGGGGCGAGCGGGCCGGTGGGGCTTCACGGCCTGGCGCTCGCCCGGGCGCGGTAGGACGCACGCGCCAGTGGGGGGTGTCGTGCGGTGCACGGCTGGTGACAGCATGTCAGGTCGCCGAGCGAGCCCGCGTCGAATTGCGGTGAATGTGGCGGAAGTTACTCGGTGGCGGCGCACCGCGCGCCGTGCTGGCTGTGCCCGGTGGCGACCCGCCCCGCCCAGAGGCGCCCGCACGCGCACGGCACACCCTTGAGCGCGGCCTGCCGCTGCTGCTCGGTGCCCTTCGGGCGGCCGGTCCGCTGCCACGGCCCGAGCAGCGCGATCACGTCCTGGAGCGCCGCGTTGATCTCCTCGTGCTCCGGGTCGTACGCGGCCACCCACTCCCCGGCCGCGTCCATGAGAAGGCCGCGCCCGTCGCTCTCGTACAGGTACTCCGTAGGCCCGTCGCCGAGGAGCGCGCTCTCGGCGCGGGACAGGACGGTACGCACCTCCGTGAGCGCCCGGGACACCTCCCGGCCGCGCGCGGGCCGCTCCACGGCCGGCCGCCACTCGCGCGTCACGACCGCGCGCTCCTCAACGTGCTCGGCGAAGACGACAGGGCCCGCACGATGGAACGGCTCGACGCCGTCCACGCTCTCGGTCGATCCCACCTCGTAGGTGACCCGGTAGGCGAGGCCGTCGTCGGGAGCGCGGAACACCAGCTCGCGGACGTCCGTCCACCGCTCGCTTCCCACGATCCGGTTGGACAGCTCCTGAGCGGTCCCCTCGTCGCCGTCCAGCTCGAACGGCACGCCAATGTCGGCGAGCTGATCGCGGGTGAAGGCGCGGGTTCCAGGCGGCCCCGTGGGTGTCTCGGCCGCCGACCGCACCACGTCCGCGAGCAGCTCGGTCAGCAACTCGGCCGTGATTTCCTCACCGCCCGCGCTCCCCTCCAAGGCGAGCCAGCACAGCGAGCCGCCGTGCATCGTGATGTACTCCCCACCCTTCCAGCCCACGTAGGTCGTGCCGTGCGCGTCGAGCGCGGCGGCCAGCATCTCTCCGACCGTGGTCCGGCCGGTCGGCTCGAAGGCCAGCTCCTCGTAGAACCCCCTGTAACTGTGCGGGTGGTGGAACCCGCGCTCGACGACCGTGGTCGGGTCGACGGCGCGCAGAGCCTCGATCAGTTCGTTCAGCGTCATCGTGTGCTCTCTCGGTCAGGTGTTGCGGAGGATCTGGTAGGCGTGCTCGGCTTCGGGACTACGGGGGGACAGCCAGCCTTCGCCGTGCTGGTCGCACGACTTGCTGTCGTCCTCGCTGCCTCGGCGGAGGAAGCAGTTTCCGTGGGCCCTGACACGCGGGCACAGGCCGCAGGTGGCCTCGCAGCAGTCGTCCTCGCCGTGGACGTCGTCGGGGGCGGGGGGCTCGCAGTCGGCGCACCGGTCGCCACGGCAGTAGGGCTCGGTGGTGTCAGCCATCGCGTGGGGCTCCTTCGGGGTGCAGATCTCGCAGGCGTCGCCGCAGGGGCCCCTGCTCGCCTGGTACTTGCGGTGCAGCGCGGAAGCCCGTGCCGTCCAGTCGTCGCCCGCGACGAAGCGGGGCCGCCGGGCGGCCCAGAGGTTGCAGGCTTGGTCCAGCCGCAGGCGGCGGTGCGCGGTGAGGCCGTGGTGCTCGATGTGTGCCAGCCACGAGGCGCGGGCGGTCTCGTACGCGTGGCGCGACAGGTTGTACCCGGTCGCCGGGTCGACGTCAGCGGGATTGGCGCCGGCCGCGAGGCAGATCCCGGTGCGCGCGTCGGCGAGCGATGTGCGGCGGTCGGCCTCCGCAACGGGATCTGCGGGCGTCACGGCGGCGAAGTGCCAGAAGGCAGCTGACGCGACGTACGGGCGGCTGGGCATGTTGTCAGCCGAACCAGCGCCGGCGCTGGGCCGGGGCCGGGGCGCCGCGCTCGCGTGCGCGGTCCGCGTCCTCCCAGCGCTGACCCGCGAGGTACCGGTCGGGGTCGCGCTTCGCGCGGTGCCGCCGCTCGGCGGAGTTCTTCTCGTCGGCCGGGGACTTTTCGCTGCTGAACATGAACGCTCTTTCAGTCTCGGTCAGATCTGGGCGAGGGCGCGGGCGGCGTGGGCGTCGGAGGCGTGGCCCTGGTCGCTCGCCCACTCGGCGATGTCGAGGGGCCAGCGCTTGTCGAAGTAGTCGGCGACGACGGCGGCGGCACTGGCGGTCGTGTGGCAGGTCAGGCGGATGGTGCTCATGCGGGTCCTTTCGGAGCAGTTAGGCGTTGGGGTGGGCGCCGCCGTGCGCGGTGAGCAGCACGGTCAGGCGCTCCACGCTCCCGCCGAAACTGATCTCCTGGGCCGCCGTCATGGAGGCGCGCGTCCAGTCGGCGAGGGGCGCCACGGCGTGGGCGGCCTCGGTCGCGGCGGCCTCGGTCTCGAAGCTGGCGAGGGCGGCACTGTCGTGGTGGGCGAGGACCCAGCGGTGCGACGACAGGGGGGAGACCCCCGGCGGGGTCTCGAAGACGCGGAGGCCGGGTACGGGCTCGGTGGCCTCGACGGTGATCGGTCCGGCGTTGGTGGACAAGGAGTGCTGCATGGCTGGCTCCAGAAGTGGTGGGCCGCCGGCGGGGCGAGGTGGGCGTCGCCCCGCCGGGCGGACTAGAGGTAGACCCGGACGGGATGGGCAGTCACTCTTCCCAGGCGCGCGCCATGTCGAGGGCGCGCTGCATGGCGGAGAGCATGTGCTGCCGGGCGGGGGCGTCGATGAGGACGTCGGCGGTCTTCTCCGGCCACTCGGGGGCTGCGAGGTCCCAGCCGGTGACGGAGAGGAGAAGGGGGCCTCCGGGCTCTGCGATGGCGCTGAGGGACAGCGTGGTCAGGTCGTGCCAAGTGGTGGGTTCCGCGCCCGCCTGCGTGAGGAGGGCGAGGACCGTGGGCACGTCTGGGGTGGGGATCGAGATCTGCACCCGTTGCGCCTTGGTGGTGAGGGTGACGTCGATCTGCCCCTCGTCGGGGTCCGCCGGGAAGGCGGATGCCTGAATGGTGAGGGTGGTGCCGCTGGTGCTGGCGTAGGTCCAGGCCGGGCAAGTCATGCTCGCGTCGAGCCGGGCGTAGGCGTCCTTGAAGTCCATGACATGCCTCCTGTTGATTGCCGGGTGTAGCGCGTTGCCTAGTGAGAAGACTATGTCTACTCGCTATGCAATGCAAACCAATTAGGCATAAGTGGGTGTCGTGTCCCGTTCCTGCGGGCTGCCGTTCTCCCGGCCTCACGACAGATCCGGCACACACACCCACCCCGGCCGGCCCTGCGGCGCTCCACCACCGCGAAGCGCCGACCACACAGCGATGAGCTGCCGGTCCCACTCCTCGTACCGCCCGCGGTTCGCGTCGAGGTGTACGCACCCGTAGCGGCCCAGCTCGATCTGCTCGTGCTCGGTCACGAGGAACGTCCAGTCCTGGTCGTAGTCGCCGGCCTGGAGCCAGTCGACCTCGGGAGCACTGAGGCGGGTCTTCAGGCCGGGCAGGTCCGCCTTGAGCCGGCGGGCTAGCTGCGCTGGGGTCAGGCGGTCGTCGGGCGCCTCGATCCCGTAGGCGATGAAGGCGGTCTGGGAGAAGCCCACGGGTCACCCCTCGCCCGGCGCGGTCGGGTCGATGAGCGTGATGACCTCGGTGACGAGGCACGCGGTGCATCCGCCGCAGACGCATCCGGTGTCGTATCCCTCGCTTCGCAGGTGTTCGCGCTGGCGGTCGGCGAGCTGGTGGGCGTAGTCGTCGAGGGCCTGGTCGATCTCGGCTTCGGGCACGTCGCCGCTGCGCATGGCCTTGATGTGCTGGCGGGGGTCGGAGGCGAGGACGGCGCGGCAGCACCGGCGGTCGGGGAGGTGGACGCCGCAGTCGGCGAAGGCGAGGACCGTGGCGGGGTCGTGGAGGAGGTCTTCGAGTGCTTCGTCTTCGGTGTCCCAGTCGCCTTGCTGGAGGCCGCGGATGAGGCCGGCGAGGACGCGGCGCTTGGTGGCGTCGTCGGTGCCGGCGTCGATGAGGGCTTGGGCGATGGGCGTGAAGACGGTGGTGGCGCTGGACCATCCCATCAGTTCTCCTTGGCGGGGATGAGGGTGCGGGCGAGCTGGAGGAGGCGGTGGTCGGTGGTCTTGGTGGCGCGGGCGAGGCGGGCGGCTTCGGTGAAGGTGTCGTACAGCTCGCAGCGGGTGCCGACGGGGATGGGGCCGGGCTGCATGAGCCGGTCGGCGGCGTGCTGGAGGGTGCTGGCCGGGCAGGTGGACGGGATCTCGGTGGTGATGCGGTCGCCGAGCGGCAGGTTGAGGGGGTCCTGGGCGCAGCAGGCTGTGAGGCCGCTGGTGGGGTCGGGGAGGCTGTGGGTGTGCCCGTGGTGGGGTGGACGCGGGGGTTCCTCGGTCGAGCCGTCGGTGAGGGTGACGGTGACGGGAAGTTCCCGGGTGATCAGCGCGATGAGCTGGCGCTCGGCGTCGTGGCGCAGGTGGGCGCGGGCTTCGGGGTGGTTGGCGAGGGTGTCGTCGAGGAGGGCGCGGCTGGTGTAGCGGATGCCGTCGAGGACGACGGTGGCTTCGGCGGTGATCATGGGCGGGCTTTCAGGTGCGGGGGCTGTTGGGGGTCTGCGAGGAGTGTTTGCGCGGCGGCGAGGGCGAGGGCTGCGTACTCGCCGCCGGAGAGCGGGACGGTGTGACCGTGGTGGAGGAGGGCGAGGGCGTTCGGGCCGAGGTGCACGGGGACGGTGCGCAGTGCGTCTTCGATCCGGTCGGCGAGCGCGGTGAGGGCGGTGGGGTCGTCGTCGCCGGGGAGGTCGAAGGCGCGGTCGATGGCGCGCCGGGCGGCGAGCTGACGGGGTGTCCGGTGTCCGCCGGGCGCGTGTCCGGTGCGTGTCCGGGCGGTGTCCGGGCTGGTCAGCGCGTCGTCGTGGAGGGGTGTCCGGGGTTCGGCGGGGGCGTCCGGGGTGTGTCCGGGCAGGGCGTCCGGAGGTTGTGTCTGTAGTGTCCGGGCGGTGGTGGCGAGCACGGTTTCCTCCTGGGGGTGGTTGTCGCACCGGTCGTTGCGGCCGGGAGCGGGGGCGTCCCGTACGGGGCCCGTGGAAGGGCGAGCGTGCGTATCCGGGCGCCCGTGGGCCGCTGGGGGCTGCGCGGGCCGTAGGGGTGCGCGCAGCGGGTCTGTCGGGGCCGTGAGGCGGTCGGCTGCCTCCTGATCCCCCTCACGAGAGCTGCTCGGCGACGGTGGCGCGAGCTGCTCGCTGGGCGACCTTGCACTCGTGGCAGTAGGCCGTGCCGTCCCGCTCGTACCGGCCGTGGACGGCCTGGTCGTGACCGTGCACGCAGAACGGCGGTCGCTCGGCGGTGCCCTTGAGGTAGCGCAGCTGCTCGCGGATGCGCAGGCGGCCGGGCTCGTCCTCGACACAGTCCGGGGCGACGCAGTACGGGACGTCGCACTCGGCGCGGACCTGACCGACCGGTTCCCGGCCGGTGCGCATCCTGAAAGCGATCGCGAGCGGGCTGACGGACTTCCCCCGGGAGCGCATGACGGGGGTGGCGCCGCGTGCGCGCTCGCCGAGCCACTCCAGGTGGCCTCCGTCGAGGGGGTGGACGCGGGCCTGCCACTTCTCCTCCAGGGTCGGCGGCGGGGGCTTCTCGTAGGCGGGCAGCCCGGCCGCGCGGCGGATGGCGCGGACCGAGGCGCGGTCGGCGCGCAGGCGCCGTGCGACTTCGGCGGCGCTGAGCCCTTCGGTGAGCAGCCGCAGGATCTCGTCGCGCTGCGGGTGGGGGCGGCTTCGGGGCTTCGTGGTCATGCGGGGTCCTTGCGGGTGGTGAGGGCGGCGGCGGAGGCGGCGCGGCGCTGCTCCATCTCGGCGGCGAGCTGGTCGGCGGAGGGCGGGATGCGGCCGTCGGCGAGATCTTGGGCGGCGCGCAGACGGACGTCGTGGACGGTGCCGAGGGGGCCGCGCCGGTTGCGGCACGGGGCGCCTGCCTTCGCCCGGCAGTAGGGGCATGGAGCGTTGAGTTCGGGGCGGCGGGAGGGGACGCGGGCGGCGGCGCGTACGAGGGCGGCGCCGCGGGTGGTGGTCTCGAAGCGGGGCTGGTCTCCGGGCGGGGGAAGCGCCGGCGCGGGCGGGAGGCGTCCGGAGGCTGCTGCGGCGGCGTGCTGCCGCGCGGCGACCAGCTCCTGGCGGACGTCGCCTCCGACGCCGGTGTAGGGCGGGGCCTGGTCAGCGCGGGCCTTGCGGATCTGCTGGCGGTGGTAGCGCAGGTGGTGCGGTTGCATCCAGCGGCTGCGGTCTGCTTGGTAGCCCTCGCCGCCGAGGGGGATGGAGCCGTAGAAGGCGTCGACCGCGGCCTTCGTGTCGGCGTCGAGGGGCACGTCGGCGAGAGCCCGCGACCACGCCTCGGACGCGGCGGCGGACGGGCGCCGGTTGTCGAACCGGCTCAGGTAGGCGAGGAGTTCCGTCGCCTCGGACAGCGTCATCGCCCGGCCTCCTGCTCCAGAGCGCGCATCTGCGCGATGAGGGCCTGGTGCTCCATCTGCCGGGCGTCGCCGGAAGGGAGATGCGGGCCGTGCTCGCGCGTACGGGCGGGAGCACGGTGGAGGTACTGGTTGGCGTTGGCGATCCATTTCTGCCAGGCGGTGTACCAGTTCGGGTGGCGGGTGCCCTTGCCCTGCCAGTGCCAGACGAACTTCTGGGTCTCGTGGTCGAGGGGAACGTCGGGGTAGGTCTGGGTGGCCCAGCGGCGCATGGCGTCGGTGAGCCGGAAGCCGTCGATCTCGATCGGAGTGAGCGGCAGCGGCTCGGGATGTTCCCTACCTGTAGAGAGCTCTACTACGTCAGCCACATAGGTAGGGGTAGGGGTGGGGGACGGGGCGCTGTCAGTAACGCCGTCACGCAACTCGCTGACCTGCGCGTTTTGCGATTCGTTGATGCAATTTCGCTGCGCGCTCGTGTCGCCGTCGTGTCGCCGTCGTGTCGCCGTCGTGCATTTCCCGGTCTCGGGGGGCTCGCCCGTAACGCCGTTACTGACGCCGTCAGTACCTCCGTCACGGGGCGCGATGTCACCCGGCTCAGGCGGCTCAGGGGGCTCAGGGCGCTCGCCCGGCTCGCGGAGTTCCTGGGGCTCGACCGGCTCGTGGGGCTCGGCCGGTTCCGGGGGCGCGGTCTGGTGGCGGCGCCGGTACGCCTCCTGACGGGCCGCGCTCTTCCGCCGCTGCTCGGCGACCTGCTCGCGCGACGGGTTGAAGTCGAGGTAGTCGTGGATCAGCCACCCGTCCTCCTGCCGCAGCCACAGCCCGGCCGCCTCCAGCCGACGCGCGGTGGCCTTCAGGCTGCGGACCCGGGCGACGAGCGGCAGCTCGCGGTCGCCGATCCGGCCGTCCGTCAGGTGCTCGGCCGACCAGCACAGCGCCGAGACGTGAAGCCGGAAAGCCGCGTCCGACAGCAGGGCGATCTTGCGGTGGGAGGGGAAGCGGTCATCTAGCCGGACCCACATCAGATCCGAGCCCCCTTATCGAGCTCCAGGCAGCGGGCGAGCGGTCGGCCGGTGGGTGCGGCGGGTACGGGGTCGCCGGGCTGCCAGCCGCAGTGGCGGCACTGCCAGCCGTCCCGCTCCAGGACGAGAGCCCGCACGCCGCGCGGCGCGGTGTCAGGAGACTTCGCTACAGCGAGGCCCAACTGCATCGAGGCAAGCGACCGCAGGCGCGGCGACGCGGACACCGTGATGGCGTCGTACGCGGCTGCGGCGAGCCGCGGGTTGAGGCCGGTGCCGTGGTGCGTGAAGTGGTCGACGATGAAGACCTCTTCGTCGTCGGGGTCGACGGCGACGAACCCGGCAGCGTCGAGGACGGCGAGGCGCTCGCGTACGAGGTCTTCGGTGAGCGCACGTGCCGTCGATGCCCAGCGCCGCGCGGTGAGCGGCAACAGCCCGGCGTGGCTGAGGTTGGGCTGCGAGATGAGGAAGAAGTACAAGCGTTGTGCCGCCTCGCTGAGCGCGAGGAAGTCGGGGTCTTCCCAGATGGTGGTGAGGATGCGTCCGTGGCCGCGCGCCATGTGGGGCTCCGGGGGGGGGGGGGGGGGGGGGGGGGGGGG
>NZ_JAAGLR010001169.1 GCF_010548245.1 Streptomyces sp. SID11385 | reverse complement strand
TCTGAGGCGGGCGGTGCGCGCCGGGAGAGGCGGTCGCCGCGAGCGCGGCGAAGGGCCCCTCGTACCGGCGCGGTGGTGCCCGCACCGGTACCGGAGCCCTCCACCGCACGCGCGGAGCGCCGCGGCTCACCTCAACGCCGCGCGACCCCGTCCTCGCGGGCCGCGCGCGCGACCGCCTCGGTCACGGCGGGGGCGACGCGCTCGTCGAAGGGCGAGGGGATGACGTAGTCGGCGGCGAGTTCCGCGCCGACCACGTCGGCGAGCGCCTCGGCCGCGGCGATCTTCATGTGCTCCGTGATGTCCGAGGCGCGCACCCGGAGCGCGCCCGCGAAGATGCCGGGGAAGGCGAGCACGTTGTTGATCTGGTTCGGGTAGTCGCTGCGCCCGGTCGCGACGACGGCCGCGTACTTGTGCGCGACGTCCGGGTGGATCTCCGGGTTCGGGTTGGCCATCGCGAAGACGAAGGAGTCCTTCGCCATCGTCGCGACCGCCGCCTCCGGCACCGTGCCGCCCGAGACCCCGATGAACACGTCGGCGCCCGCCAGCGCGGCCTCCAGCGAACCGCTCAGGCCCGCCAGGTTGGTCAGCTCGGCGATCTCCCGCTTGACCGGCGTCAGGTCGGCGCGGCCGGTGCTCAGCACGCCCTTGCGGTCGCACACCGCGACGTCCCCGATCCCCGCCGCCAGCAGGAACTTCGCGATGGCCGCGCCCGCCGCGCCCGCGCCCGAGATGACGGCGCGCAGCTCCCCGATCTCCCGCCCCGTCAGCCTCGCGGCGTTGCGCAGCGCGGCGAGGGTCACGACGGCGGTGCCGTGCTGGTCGTCGTGGAAGACAGGGACGTCGAGCCGCTCCTTGAGCCGCCGCTCGATCTCGAAGCAGCGCGGCGCGGAGATGTCCTCCAGGTTGATGCCGCCGAAGGAGGGCGCGAGCCGTGCCACGGTCTCGACGATCTCGTCCGGGTCGGTCGTGTCCAGCGCGAGCGGCACCGCGTCGACGCCCGCGAACTGCTTGAAGAGGATCGCCTTGCCCTCCATGACCGGCATCGAGGCGGCCGGGCCGATGTCGCCGAGGCCGAGGACCGCCGTGCCGTCCGTGACGACGGCGACGACCTGCGAGGTCCACGTGTACTCGTGGGCGAGTTCGGGGCGCTCGGCGATGGCCGTGCACACCTCGGCGACGCCGGGGGTGTAGGCGAGGGAGAGGTCGTCGCGGTTCTGCACGGGGACGGTCGCGGCGATCGCCATCTTGCCGCCCCGGTGGAGGGCGAAGGCGGGGTGGCGGCCGGCGTCGGCATGGGCCGCGTCCGGCTCCGCCGGGTGGTGCGCGGAGCCGTCGCCCGTACCCGTGACGCCCGCACAAGCGTCGGTATCGGGTGTGGCGTCGGCAATATCCGCTTGAGCTGACATGGGAGAACCCCTTTGTTCGTTCATCGTCAGTTGAGGGTGGCCGCCCCCTGGTGAGGAGGGCGGGCGGGCACCGCGCAGCCCGCCGGCGACCCGGGTCCCCGGTCGGGGACCACGGCTTCCACGCTTCCGCGCAGCTCTTCCGGGAGGGGAAACGCTTGCGCGTAGGAATAGGCCACGGGTACGGGCTCGTGCGCGCGGACGCGCCGCACACGCGTCCTGGGCCCCTGATGAGGGGTGTAGCCGTCTTTTCTACCGGATCGTGCCCGCCTCCTACGAGTCCTTTCGGACGAGGGCCGGGTCACACGCGGCGCCGCCTCGCGCTTCGCACGCCTTCCCCGCCCCTCCCCCACCGACTCGCCGCCGCGCGCGAACCACCTCACGCCCGCTCAAGACCGCCCAAGGCACGAGGAAGTCCCCAAGCGACCCACAGCACGGCAAGCCGCGCAGCCCTGCCGAGAACCGGCATAGCGTCTCGCATCCCGGGATACCCGCCCAGGCCCGGCCCCCGCGCCCACCCGCACCCCGAAATCGCCGCCCGGCCGACCTGCCGTCAACTCGTCCTCGCATCGCACTTGTTACCTGTGCACAAGCCCCCCGTCCGATCCCGTTATCCGATTTTGACATCGGCGACCCCCTGAGCGGTCTTGTCCGAATGGCAAGATGCCGTGCATCGCACTGGGTCACGACACTCGAAGACGCGTTCACCGTGACCCCCGTCGGCAATTCCAGACTTCCGCCGGAGGGACCCTCATGACCACCAACTCCCCGCGTCGCCTGTTCGCCGTGAAGCCCCGCGCAGCGACGGCCGCCGCTGTCGTGGTCGCGGGTGCCCTGCTCCTCGGCGCCTGCGGTGACCAGACGAAGGACGACGACAAGAAGGAGCCGGCCGCCTCGGCCGGTTCCTCGAAGGCGGCGGGCGCCTCCCTCAACGCCAAGCTCCCGAAGGAGATACGCGACAAGGGCGTCATCAAGGTCGGCTCGGACATCGCGTACCCGCCCGTCGAGTACAAGGACAAGTCCGGCAAGGTCGTCGGCATCGACATCGACCTCGCCGAGGCCCTCGGCAAGGAGCTGGGCGTCACGTTCGAGTTCCAGAACGCGACCTTCGACACGCTCCTGACCGGCCTGCGCTCCAAGCGCTACGACCTCGCGATGTCCGCCATGACCGACACGGCGGACCGGCAGAACGGCGTGGACGGCGACACGGGCAAGAAGGTCGGCGAAGGCGTCGACTTCGTCGACTACTTCACGGCCGGCGTCTCGATCTACACGCCGAAGGGCAAGACCCAGGGCATCAAGACCTGGTCCGACCTGTGCGGCAAGAAGATCGTCCTCCAGCGCGGCACCGTCTCGCACGACCTCGCCAAGGCCGAGTCGAAGAAGTGCGCGGGCGGCAAGAAGATCGCCATCGAGGCGTACGACAACGACCAGCAGGCCCAGACCCGCCTGCGCGCGGGCGGCGGCGACGCCGGCTCCTCCGACTTCCCCGTCGCGGCCTGGGCCGTCAAGACCTCCGGCGGCGGCAAGGACTTCGAGCTCGTCGGCGAGCAGGTCGAGGCCGCCCCGTACGGCATCGCGATCGCCAAGTCGAACACCCAGCTCCGCGACGCGATCAAGGCCGCGATGGACGCGATCATCAAGAACGGCGCGTACGACAAGGTCATCTCCAAGTGGGGCGTCGAGGACGGCAAGGTCACCGAGGCCGCCGTGAACGCGGGCAAGTGACCTGACGGGGCGCGGGGTTCCGCGTACGGGGTCGGGCCACCGTCCCCGTACGCGGAACCGCGCCGCCCCGGCCCCGCGCGGGCCCGCCCGCGCACCCGAACCCACCCCCCGGAGCGAAGGCAGTACGCGTGTCCCCCGACGACCCCACCACTCCCCCGGAGCCGGACCCCGCGTCCGGCCCCCGGGACGACGCCAGGCCCACCGACCTGGACAAGTCCGCGCCCGGCGCCGACGCACCGGCCCCCGTGACGAAAACCCCGCACACCGCCCCGAACACCGCCCCGGGTCCCGCTTCGCGACCCGCCGAGGCCATCCGCGCCGTCCCCGTGCGCCACTACGGCCGCTGGGTCGCGGCGGTCGTCTCGCTCGCCGCCCTCGGCGCGCTCGTCTACGCCTTCTCGCAGGGCAAGATCAACTGGGGCGCCGTCCCCGACTACTTCTTCGACGACCGCATCCTCAGCGGGCTCGGCAAGACTATGCTCCTCACCGTCATCGCGATGCTCATCGGCATCGTCGGCGGCGTGGTCCTCGCCGTCATGCGCCTGTCCAAGAACCCGGTGACGTCGTCCATCGCCTGGTTCTACATCTGGTTCTTCCGCGGCACGCCGGTCCTCGTGCAGCTCATGGTGTGGTTCAACCTGGGCCTCGTCTTCGAGTACATCAACCTCGGCCCGCTCTACAAGGACTACTGGGCCAGCTTCATGACCCCGCTGCTCACCGCGTTGCTGGGCCTCGGCCTCAACGAGGCCGCGTACATGGCGGAGATCTGCCGCGCCGGGCTGCTCGCGGTCGACGAGGGCCAGACCGAGGCGTCCCACGCGCTCGGCATGAGCCACGCGAAGACGCTGCGCCGCATCGTGATCCCGCAGGCGATGCGCGTCATCGTGCCGCCGACGGGCAACGAGGTCATCAACATGCTCAAGACGACCTCGCTCGTCGCCGCCGTGCAGTACCCCGAACTCCTGCGCGCTGCCCAGGACATCGGCCAGGTCTCCGGCGCGCCCGTGGAGATGCTCTTCCTCGCCGCGGCCTGGTACCTGATCCTCACCTCGGTGCTGAGCATCGGGCAGTTCTACATCGAGCGGTACTACGCGCGCGGCTCCAGCCGCGCCCTGCCCGCGACCCCCTGGCAGAAGCTCCGGGCGAGCGCCTTCTCGCTGGGCCGCCCGAACGGAGGCATGGCATGAGCGACAGCACTTCCGCGACGGGGACGGCGACGGGGACGAGCGGGCGGCAGCCCATGGTCCGCGCCGAGTCCGTGCACAAGTCCTTCGGCCCCCTCGAAGTCCTCAAGGGCATCGACCTGGAGGTCCGGCAGGGCGAGGTCTTCTGCCTCATCGGTCCCTCGGGCTCCGGCAAGTCGACGTTCCTGCGCTGCATCAACCACCTGGAGAAGATCAACGCGGGACGCCTGTACGTCGACGGCGAACTCGTCGGCTACCGGCAGCGCGGCGAGAAGCTGTACGAGCTGAAGGACAGCGAGGTCGCGCTGCGCCGCCGCGACATCGGCATGGTCTTCCAGCGCTTCAACCTCTTCCCGCACAAGACCGCGCTGGAGAACATCATCGAGGCGCCCACGCAGGTCAAGGGAGTCCCGAAGGCGGCCGCGCGCGAACAGGCCCGCGCTCTCCTGGAGCGCGTGGGCCTCGCGGACAAGGCCGACAGCTACCCGGCGCAGCTCTCCGGCGGTCAGCAGCAGCGCGTCGCGATCGCCCGCGCGCTCGCGATGGAGCCGAAGCTCATGCTCTTCGACGAGCCGACCTCGGCGCTCGACCCCGAGCTGGTCGGCGACGTCCTCGACGTCATGCGCGACCTCGCGGAGAGCGGCATGACGATGATCGTCGTGACGCACGAGATGGGCTTCGCGCGCGAGGTCGGCGACTCGCTCGTCTTCATGGACGGCGGTGTCGTCGTCGAGGCGGGCCACCCCCGCGAGGTCCTCACCACTCCACGGCACGAGCGCACCCGCGCCTTCCTCTCGAAGGTGCTGTGAGGCCGCGGGCGCGGTGAGGCGGGCGGTCGGCGGATGAGGCGGCACGCGGACGGGGCCGGGCCACGCGCCCCGGCCCCGTCCGCCCCGTACCGGCGTCGCCGCCCCGCCTTCGCGTGCTCAGCGCAGCCCGAGCACCAGCGCGTCGGAGGGCGAGGCCCACACCGTGCGGGCCTCCGCGAAGCCCGCCTCGCGGAGGGTCGCCGCGTGCCAGGCGGGCGGCTGCGTATCGCCCTCGGAGTGCGCGCCGAAGAGCTTCATGCGCGCGGCGACGGGCTCCGCGAACGCGGGCTCCTCGGCGAGCGCCGCCCACCACGCGTCCCAGTCCTGCGCCCCCGCCGCGAGCGCCCGGTCCATCACGGCGTGGCGCAGGGCGCGCTCGGCGGCGTTGATCCGGGGCGTGGCGGGGTCGGGCATGTGGTCGGCGTTCATGAAGGCGCCGCCCTCGCGCACGAGCGGCGCGAGCTGCCCGTAGAGCGTGCGCAGGGCCCCGGTGGGCATCCAGTGCAGCGCCGTCGCGGTGAGCACGACGTCGTACGCGGCGTGCGGCAGTGCCTCGTACCAGCCCGGCGCCGTCAGGTCGGCGTCCACGACGTCGACGCGCGGGTCCCCGGCGAAGGTGCCGCGCGCGAGCGCGAGCAGCGCCGGATCGCGGTCGACGGCCGTCGAGCGGGCCTCGGGGAACCTTCGCAGCACGCGGTCCGTGATACTTCCCGTACCGCAGGCGAGGTCGAGGACCCGCGGCGCCGTGCCGACGAGCGCCTCGGTCATGTCGAGCATGACGCGGAAGCGTTCCTCGCGGTCGGGCATGTACCACTCCTGCTGACGGTCCCAGCTCTCCTGCCAGGCCCCGAAGTCGGTGCCACCGCCGCCCGTACCCATCTCCGCCTCCGCCTCGTCCGCGCGGGACCCGCACGGGAACCCGCCCGAGAAGTAATACTCTCTACAGATGTCCGACCATTACGGCCGGTCGACATGCGCACCCTAGTCCGCCCCTGTAAGGACAACAAGTGGAACTGGCCTATTACTCGGACTACGCCGTACGTCTCGTCAACACCGAGGAACCGGGACGCCGCAAGGACACGCTGACCTCGGTCGACGCGGTACGCGCGCTCATCGGCGCGGACACGCAGGCGGCCCGGCGCGCGGGCGAGGCGGACGTGACCCGCTTCCGGGGGGTGCGCACCCGGCTCCGCGCCATCTTCGAGGCCGCCGACGGCGGCGAGGAGCACGAGGCGGTGCACCTGCTCAACTCGCTGCTCCTCGAATACCCCGTCTCGCCGCAGATCTCCGGCCACGAGTACCTCGACGCCTCGGGGCGCCCGCGCTGGCACATGCACCTCGCCGAGCACCCCTCGAACGCGACCGCCGGTTACGCCGCCGTCGCCGCGATGGGCCTCGCCTTCCACCTCACCGAGTACGGCGTCGACCGCCTCGGCATCTGCGAGGCCGAGCCCTGCCGCAACGCCTACCTGGACACCTCCACCAACCGCTCCCGCCGCTACTGCTCGGACCGCTGCGCCACCCGCGCCAACGTCGCCGCCTACCGCGCCCGCAAACGCCGCGCCGCCGCCGAACCGGAGACGGAGCGCACGGAGCCGAGCCCCCAGCGCACGAAGGAGACGGCGGTCGCGAGGCGCCCCGAGGAGTCCTGACGGGAGGAGTCCCGGCCCGAGGGCCCCGTACCGCCACCCGCGAGGCCCGCTCCCGCGCCGCCGGTATCCGAGCCGCCCGCATCCGCACCGCCCGCTCCCGCGCCGCTCGCCGTCGCGGCGACGAGCCGGTCCTCGCTCTCCGGCCGGCGCGGCCGGTACCGCCCGAGCACCCGCCCGAGGACGAGTTCCTGCGGCACGACGCCGTAGTCATTGCTGTCGCCCCCGGCCCAGGGGTTGTCGGCGAGCACCCACCAGCCCGCGCCCCGGCGCTCCGCCGCCCGCTTGACGATGAGCAGATCCTGCTGGAACGGGTGGCGCAGCACCACCACGTCACCCGGTTTGACCCGCGCGCCGTAACGGACGAGCAAGCGGTCCCCGTGACGCAGCGTGGGCAGCATCGAGGGCCCCCGCACCTCGGCGACGCCGAGCGGAATCCTCGATTCCCCTATGCGCACGCGCCCTTCCGCCTCCGACATCGCCCAACCTCCCACTCTCGTGCCCGTCCGGCACCGTCCTCGGGACCGGCCGGCCCCTAGTCTCACCCCGGACTTTTGGCCTAGGCCCCCGGGGGCACCCGAGAAAACCAGGTCCTCACGGAGTAATGTCCCACCTGAGAAGACGATCACGAGGAAGGACAGCTTTCATGCTCTCCCGCCTGTTTGCCCCCAAGGTCACGGTCAGCGCCCACTGCGACCTCCCCTGCGGCGTCTACGACCCGGCGCAGGCCAGGATCGAGGCCGAATCGGTCAAGGCCGTGCAGGAGAAGTACCAGGCCAACGAGGACGCCGACTACCGCACGCGCTGCATCATCATCAAGGAGCAGCGCGCCGAGCTGGCCAAGCACCACGTCTCGGTCCTGTGGAGCGACTACTTCAAGGCCCCGCACTTCGAGAAGTACCCGGAGCTGCACCAGCTCGTCAACGACACCCTCAAGGCCCTCTCGGCCGCCAAGGGCTCGAACGACCCGGCCACCGGCCAGAAGGCGCTCGACCTGATCGCCCAGATCGACAAGATCTTCTGGGAGACCAAGAAGGCCTGATCTACGGCTGGACCGTCTGACCTGCGGTTTCGCTGGTCAGACTTCCTACCGGTCCGCACCCGGTCCGCAGGCCGCCGAGAACGGCGTCCATCACGGACCGGGTGCGGTCTTCTGAGAAGCCGGCGTAGTCCGGCCACTCTCGGGTGCCTGTTCTGGCGCGTATCGCACCGCACATGAGGTGCAGGGCGTTTTCCAAGCTGATCGCGGTCTTGCTGACGGACTCGGGGCCGAGGACCTGCACCCGCTCCAGCGCCTTGAAAGATTCGACGTTGAGGTCATCAGCTTCCGCACGGACCCGTACGCCAAGAGCGCTCCAGACGTCCCCCTCGTGGCCGTGACGCTCTTCCTCATAGCGAGTCCCAAGGACCTGGTTCGCGGCTTCTTCCTCGATCATCCGTCGAAGGCCCTTGACGGGCGCGTCCCAGGCATCCAGGACGGCGATGTACGCCTCCTGCCGCTGCCCGCGGAGCCACTGCTCATGCTCGACTTGTGCCTGGTCGCTCACATGTCGGCGCCCCACCTCATGGCGATGAGACTGCCGGTCACACCGACGACACCCGCCACTCCGGCCGCTATGACGGCTGCCACCCCCTGATCCATAGGCGTCGTCCTGCCGCAGAAGGCACTGGGTACGGACCGTAGGACGGGCTCATCGTCCAGGGGGTCTGAGCGAATCCGACCACCCTACGGTCGCGTGACTACACGACCCCTGATCCCTACTCAGCGACGAAGGGTGCGTATCCAGCCGGGACCTCGCTGACCTGTACGTCAGAGAAGATCAAGGTCAGCTTGTGTGCGTTCGTCTCGATGCGTACTTCGTGGAAGTCGATCCCGACGGCCTTCGACCAGCGACGGGTCGCCTCCGACTCAGGCAGAATCTTGGCTCCCGGATACAGGTCATGCCATTTCACACCCCAGACGTATCCGTCGAGATCGACACCGGTTTCATGGTCGATGAGCCGGTCATCCAAAGAGACCCGCCAGGTCTCCGCCGGCACTGACGTCTCGCACCGCGCCTCAACGCAGTACCGAAAGAGATACCGGAGGCGGGCCGGCGCGATGCCGGTGCGGGGATCAGCCGTTGCATAGACGACGACCTCGTAGTCGCGCATGTAGTTGGTGTATCCGTGGTGCACGACCGCGTGATCGAAGGTCTCGTCCAGCATCTGTTCAAGTACGGCAGTGTCCATGCTGCCCTTCTACCTCACTTGACGAGACCCTCTGCAACGGGATTCACGGGGTTCACGCGCTGCCGTCTCAGAGACCGACCAGGGACAAGTCCTAGCAGGCGGCTATGGCCAACGCCGCGTGATGCTCGTCGAGGATCTCCATGCCGTTGAGCGGCGGCCCGAATGGAGCGAAGAGCCCTGGCCGCTTCACCGATCCCTTCATAGGCAGGCAGGGCCCACACCACGCTCTGGTGTCCTCGCTGCTCGTGGCAGCGAGGACACCAGTCCTCATGCGGCGCGGGCCGCGGGCAACTGTGAGATCCACGTCGCGACCTCAGTCAGGTGCTCGGGCTGCAGCCCGAGGTGCGGGTCGGGCTGCACGAGGAGGGTCGCCTTTCCGCGGGCGGTGCGCTCCTCCGCCCAGGTGTGGTCGAGGTCGGCGAAGTCGTCGTCGATCCAGATGGTGGGGGCGTCGCCCAGCCAGGCGTCGACGTGGTCGCGCTTCCACAGGTAGCCGTCGGGGTGGCTGGTGGTGATCTGCGGACGCGGGAGATCTACGTACGACAGGGTGGGAAGGCAGAGGAGCGGGCCGATGAGGGTGGTGGCGTCCTGGCGCCAGCTGGTGCACCAGACCGGGGTGACCAAGCCTGTGCGGATGACGTCCATGAGCAGGCGGCCGTGGTCGGGGTTGAGCCAGACGGTGACCGGATTGTCGGCGCTGCGGCCGGCGGGGACGACGTCGTGGCGAACGTGGGTGGCCGGGGTCGAGCCGTCCGCGTTGGGGAAGGGTATGAGGACACCGTCGATGTCGAGGAGCAGGTAGGGCAGGCGCATCGGTTCCTCCAGGAAACCCGGGGCGAGTGGCTGGTCAGAGCTTGCGGGCGCGGATCAGCAGGGTGGTGGGCCAGTGGCCCATGCGGGGGTCGTGGAACTCCTGGGCCGAGGTGAGCCAGAAGCCCGCGTGACGGAGGTGCTTCTCCCACCGGTCCGCGGAGAACTCCCAGCGGGCGATGGGGAGCCGGGTACGGTCAGGAAGGGTGACGTGGTCGCGGCGAGGACGGTCGTCTCCGGCGGGGCTTCGGCCACCACGCTGCGGGTGCGGAACTGCGAAGACGAGCACCCGACCGGGCGTGAGGCGCTGGGCGATGGCCGGGAGCAGAAGCTCGGGGGCGACAAGCCCGATGGCGCCGAAGACGGAGTAGATCGCGTCGAACGGCTCGTCGGAGGCGCGCAGGTGGTGCAGGGCGTGCCCGGCGACGAAGGTGAGGTTGTCCAGCCGTCCGTAGTGGGAGCGGGCGCGGCGGACCTGGAGACCGACCAGGTCGACGCCGGTGACATGGGCGCCGATTGGGGTGTCCCCTGCTCGAGCGAAGCCGAGACCTTGGGGAAGGGTAGCGAGGTGGGCGGCGTTGTGGCCGGGGCCGCAGCCGAGTTCCAGGAGCCGCTTGCCCCGAAGGTCGGGGCCGAGGATCTCGGCTCCGGGCCCTTGGCCGGGTCTCGTGGTCCATTCCATCCGGGCGGGTACGGCGAGGGGTTGGGCAGGTCCGGCGGCGGTGCGCTGGAGGGCGTGGGCGTGCCAGGGGGATGCCTGGGCGAGCACGTCAGATCTCCAGGAGGTGGAGGATGTCGGTGAGGTGGCGGCGGACGGCCTTGATGTAGGCGGGGTCGGTGGCCGGGTCGTTGATCCAGCGGATCGCCTGTTCCATGAACCACTCGACGGCCCACATGCGGTGCCAGCCCAGGGCCCAGTTCTCGGCGGTGAGACCGCCGCGCGGGGCGAGGGCATCGGCGGTGCCGCCGGCGGTGACGTACTGCTCCAGGAGGACGCGCAGGCGGACAGGGTGTGGGGCATCGATGGTTCCGTGCCAGCTGGCGAGGTCGAGCAGGCCGGGGCCGGTGAAGGCGCGGGCGAAGTCGAGCAACCGCCAGCCGTGCTCGCCGATGTGGAGGCTGGTGGGGTGGAACTCGGAGTGCACCCAACCGAACGGTTCCAGCCTTGCGCCGGCGGAGCGGGCCCCGGCGGCCTGAGCGATGCGGTCGAGCGCGTCTTCGACATCGTCGGCGTCCTGCCACCGGTCGGCCTTACGAAGCCGGTCGAGGTGGTCCAGCGCCCGGGCGGGCAGCACGCGCAGCCGCTCCTGGTCGAGCACGGGCAAGCGCGAAGCCGTACGGGTGCCGTGCAGGATCACGGCCGCGGTGACGCCGTCGAGATCGTCGGCCTCGCGGACGGACGGCCCCAGGTCCTCCATGAGCATGCCGAGCCATCCGTTCAGAACGGCAGAGGCGTGGACTTGGGGGACGGGAACGCCGAGGGTGTGGGCCAGGCGGAGGGCTTGGTCCTCGCTATCGAAGGGTTTCTTCGCGTACTTGAAGATGGCCGTGGAGCCGTCGGGGAAGGTCACGCGCTCGACGCCGGACATGGACCACACGCGCACCTCCTCCCGTACGGCGGTGGTCTGGCCGGTCGCGGTGAGCAGGTTGTCGAGGAGTTCGGCGCTGGGATTCGTGGTCACGGGGAGGCTCCGGGGAGGTGGCGGCGTCCGGGGCGGGCGAGGGAGGTCGGCCCGCCCCGGAGCCTGATCGGGTGGCGGTTACGCGGCGGGGTTCACGCGGTGGGCGTAGACCTGCTCGATCCAGCCCGCCTTGAACGCGGCGAGGTCGTCACGGAAGTTCGCCATCGAGGCACCGTAGGGCGCGACCACGCCGCCGGACTGGTCCGGCACGGACTGGCAGCCGTGCACGAGCCGACCGCCGAGCGCGGCGTGGGCCTTGATGGACTCGATCCGGCGGTGCTCGTTGAACCAGCCGCCGTGGTAGACCTCGTCGAGCATCCCGCCCATGTCGTCGTCCAGGTCGAAGACGACGGACGTCGCGGCGGGGAAGAACCAGCACGGCCCGACGTTGGAGATGTGCCCGTCCACCTCGACCTTGTTGAGCGCCATGAACGTGGCCGCCTCGCGCAGCATCCGCAGGTGCTCGGCGGTGATCTGCGGCAGGCCGAGGCCGGCCAGGTGCTCCTCGCGGAAGAGGTACGCGTACACCTCGTACGCGGTGGCCAGGACGCGGGCCGCGTCGGAGGTCGACTCGCTGTGCTGCTTGATGAAGTCGAGCGCGAGTTGCTCGACCGCGCTCTCGGTCGTCTCGTCCACCTCCAGGAGCTGGGCCTTGACCAGCTCCCAGTCGGCGACGAGCCAGGTGTTCGACTCGAAGCGGAAGAAGTAATCGGCCGGGTCGGCGGTGATGCGTCGGCCGTCGACCTGGATGCCGGGCCGGCGGTTCCATCGCGGGTCGAACGCCTCGGGCAGCTCGACCGTGATGGCCGTGGTGTCGATGGTGGTCACCGGGTTCTCCGTCTCTGATGGGCCGGGTTCGGGCACAGGAATGCCCGAACCCGGTGTGGACGTACGGAACTTCGGGGTGCCGCCCGGACCAAGGGGGAGCCTGGATCACGGTCGCGCCGTTCCGGGCGGCTGCTGATAAGTGAACCGGCGGTCACGCTCAGTGGGTACGGTGGAAGGCAGTCGAAGCGGTATACGCGGTTTACAGCTCCAGGACGGAGGCGATCGTGACGGCGCAGAGAGACCCCAACTCCCGTCTGCGCGAGGTCGTCGCGGCGGTCGACTGCACCTACGAGGCCCTCGCCAGGGACGTACGGCGCATCGCCGCCGAGAACGGCGAGATCCTCCAGACCAACAAGTCGGCCATCTCGCACTGGGTGAACGGCACCCGCGCCCCGTCGGGCCGGGTGGGTCAGTACCTGGCCGAGGCGCTGTCCCGCCGATCGGGACGCACCATCACCCGGACCGAGATCGGCCTCCAGGCCGGCGATGACGAAGCGCCGGCAGAACCCGACCCTGTCCTCGCCGCCACCGACCTGGGTCGTGCCGATGTCGAGCGCCGCCGCTTCCTCGCCATCGCGGCCTTCACCACCGCCGGCGTCGCCATGCCGCTCGGATACGACCACGAAGCCACCACCCGCATGCTCCGGGCCCGCACCGGCACTTCCCTGGTGGGGGCGGAGGACGTGGACGTCGTACGGCAGATCACGGCGGCCTTCAGCGCCGCCGACGAGCGCCTCGGCGGCGGGCACGGCCTGACCACCGTCACCGCGTACCTCGCCGACACAGCCGCCCCGATGCTGCGCGGGCGCTTCCCCAACGAAGTCTTACGCCGGGCCGCGTTCGGCGCCGTCGCCGAACTCGCCTATCTCGCGGGGTGGAAGCACCACGACCTCGGCCAGGAAGGTGCCGCCCAGCGCTACTACCAGGTCGGCTACAAGCTCGCCTGCGAAGCCGACCCCCACGGCCACGCAGCCTGGATGATGCGCGCCCTCGCCCACCAAGCTCTGAGCCTCAAGCAGCCCCACCATTGCGTTGACCTCGTCGAGGGAGCCCTACGCGCAGGTCTCGGCCACGTCGACGGTCGGACCGAGGCACTCCTCCACATCACCCACGCTCGCGCCTACGCCGCAGTCAACGAGAACCCCCAGGCCGCAGGCGCCTTGCTCGCCGCCGAGGACGCCCTCCTACGGGACGACGGCCCCCAGCCCAGCTACTCCCGCGTCAGCGGCCCCGCCGCCGGCACCGTGGCCAGCCACACCGCACGCACCCTGACCGACCTCGCCGACCACATCGGCACCGAGCAGCAGCACCGCGACGCCCTCACCCGCTGGGACCCCGTGAAGTACAAGCGCGTCCACGCCCTCACCCACGCCGACCTCGGCGACAGCCTCGCCGCACAGGCCCGCGCGGACGAAGCCGTCGCCGCCTGGACTCAAGCCCTGATCCTCATGGAAGGCATGACCTCCGACCGCACCCATAAGGCGATCACCTCGATCCGCTCCACCCTCGCGGTCTACCAGCGCCGCCGTGTCCCCGGCGCCGCCGATCTCGCCCGCCGAGCCCGCGAGGCCCTCGCCTAACATGCCCAACAACCCGCCCGACGAAGGGAATACCGTGGCCCAGCAGACCAACGACCAGCCGAAGGCCCTCAAGCCGGCGCTCGAATCCATGACTCTGCTGGTTGCGGCCGTCATCGTCCACGACAAGGCCACCAACCGCGTCGTCCTCCTCCAGCGCAGCGCGAACGCCAAGTTCGCCCAGGGCATGTGGGACCTCCCCGTCGGCAAGAGCGAACCGGGCGAGCCCATCACCGAGACGGCCGTCCGCGAGCTCTACGAGGAGACGGGCCTCACCGTGAAGCCGGACTCCCTCAAGGTCGCCCACATCATCCACGGGGCCTGGGGCGTTGAGTCCCCAAATGGATTCCTCACGGTCGTATTCGCCACCCACGAATGGACCGGCGAACCCGAAAACCGCGAGCCCGGCAAGCACGCCCAGGTCCGCTGGGTCGACGCCGACGCCATCCCCGAGAACTTCGTGGACACCACTTCGAGCGCCCTCCTGCGGTATCTCGGTAGCGGGCCAGAAGTCTCACTTGATGGCTGGGGGTAGGGGCGCGCGCCACCTCGGCCAGGTATCGAGTGCTTACAAGCACGGCCCAATTTCCCTGCTGGCCAATGAGATCCGGCACGGATGTCAGTGCCCTGCGCCAGTATCTCCCCATGAACATTGACTGGGAGCGCGCAGCCGAGATTCAGCGGCTGGTGGTTGGCGGTGCACTCCTGGCCGCGATCGTGGTGTCGATCTACCGCGCCCTCGCGTGGGTCGCCCGCCGAATCCAGCCGCTGCAGGTGCGCTGGGCTGCCTGGAACGCCAGAGTTGCGGAAAGGGACCTGGCGCCAACAGTCGCGGCGCTCCAGCATCTTGGCCTCGCGGACCTGCCAATTCAATCATTCCGGGAGGCAGGTCAGAAGATAGCCGGAAGCGTCAAGCTGCGCTACTGGCTGCTGACCTTCACGATTGGTCTCGGTGCAGGGGACCTCCTAATGGCAGTGATCAAAACGATCGAGACACGGAAGGTTCAGCCGAGCCTTCAACCATCCGCGCTTGTTCTCGCTGCTGTCACCCTGCCTCTTCTGATGTGGGCAGCTCGGCGCAACAAAGCCATAGCGGGCTACAGATTGATGCTCTCGATCATGGCTGCCATCGAGGCTTGTGATGCCGTGGCACGCTCAGAAACGGGCGACAGGCCCCAGGCCCTCCGGCATCTTGACGACACGTGCTCCACAGTTCGGCGCTCACTTCTGCGCGTACACCGGATCACGAACAGCGTCGGCCGCGGGTCTCCAAGGCAGCGGAACGCAAAGAACCACGCCACGCTCGTCGTGGCCAGGCTTCAGCTGGCCGAAGCGCAGGTCGACGCCAAGGGCGCTGGAGCGCTCCGCACCTTGGCTGCACTTCTGGCGAAGATCGGGAGCACCTTCGCTGCAGGAAGGGTCACCACGCTCCTTCCCGAGCAGAGCCTGCGCGGCACCACCCCAGTGACCAATCGGGAGGGGCTGCGGCTGGTGGCTGTAGTCGTCACCGCCGCCGGCGCACTGTGTCTTGGGGTGCTGTTGGGGCTTCCAGCGGGTGTCGATGTCGTGCTGGCTGGTACTGCTGCCGTGCTGGCCTCAGTGGTGGCGTACGGGCCCCGAGCTGCAGTCGCCAAGACAAGCGAAATCATGAGCATCCTGCGGCAGTAGTGGCCTCGCCCCAGTCCGGGGCATCCGCCCCACCAGAGCCGGCTTGCCCCACCCTGCTTACAACTGGGCAGTCCGCACACAGTCCGCAGGACACCCGATCAGGACCATCGCACCCCATCGCCATCAATCACCAAAAGGCCAGGTCAGCGCCCCACAGGAGTGATCCCCGCAGGTCACCGCCCCGCCCCATTACTGGGAGACCAAGAAGGCCTGAGCCCCGCTCAGCCGCCCCTGCTCCTCCCGGCCCGCCCGGCGGCGGACCATGGGGGGAGAGGATTTCCGCACCCGGTTCCGTTACGGCCCTTGTGGCCGTGGGGGCCGGGTGCGGTTCTTATTGCGCCCGGGGGCCCGTCATGACGGACCGGGACCCGGCCTGCGCCCTCGCGGGGTCCGCCGCACCGCGACCTTTCCTCTCCTGCCGCCCGCATCACCCTGCTCGCACGCAATTTCCTCGCGATACGCGCCGAATGCCCTCATATTCCGTGTGGTGGAATTACTTCGCGCGCAGTTATCGTCGGCACACCGGGGGGTTGCCCCCTCGTCACGCTCAAGGACCTCAAGGGGAGCAGGACGTGGGCTTCAAGGGAATGAACGACGTCCAGGCGCCCAAGCTGGCCGCCGCCGTTGACGTCATGGGCGGGACACTCACCGTCCAAGGCGGATTGATCGACGGAATTCTCGCCAAATGGGACGCCAAGGCCGAAGGGGTGTCCGAATTCCCCAAGAAGGCTTCGTGGGCGACGGACGAGGCCAAGGACATCCGGCGCCGCCTCGGCCTCGCCAAGGACGACCCCGAGGCGGTCCTGACCTTCGCGAGCCTGTCCGGCGCCCTGGAGACGTGGAAGGAGTTCAAGGAGGGCACGCTCAAGGACATCAAGACCCCCCTCAAACTCCTCAAGATCCCTACGGCCATCGAAGCCTCGATCCACCTCTACGAGCGCTGGAAGCAGGGCCAGAACGTCGCCGGGGCCCGGGCGGTGTGGGAACTC
Organism: Streptomyces sp. SID11385; assembly: GCF_010548245.1. Lineage (GTDB taxonomy): Bacteria > Actinomycetota > Actinomycetes > Streptomycetales > Streptomycetaceae > Streptomyces. The sequence goes on along the minus strand of NZ_JAAGLR010001169.1, from coordinate 4,506 downwards.
AACAAGTACTTCGGGTCGCCGGAAGCCCGCATCAAGGCGAAGCGGGGCGAGCTGCTCAAGGAACTCCTCAAGGACCAGAAGATCCGCAACTGGTACAAGGAGCCCTGGAAGTGGCAGCAGAGCGTCCGCCGCGTCGCCATGCGCCTGAAGATCCCCTACGCGGCGAAGCTCTTCGGCAACGCGCCGGGCGCCGGGTTCCTCGCGCGAAAGGTCCTCCTGCCGCTGAGCGTCGTCGACGGCGTCAAGCAGATGTTCCTCCCGACGCACACGGGCGCGTACGGCGCGGCCGACCGGACCATGGGGTTCCTGGAGGCGGGCGGGGCGGTGGCGGTGCTCGGCGGGGCCGGCATGGCCACCACCCTCGGCGCGTCGGCCGCCGTCGCCGCGGCCGTCCCCGTCGTCGGCTGGGTCGCCCTCGGAGTGGCCGGCACGTACTTCCTGGGCAGCTGGGCGTACGACAAATGGGGCGACGATATCGGGGCCGGCGCCAAAAAAGCCTGGAATGCCACCAAGGAGTGGGGCGGGAAGACCGTGGACAAGGGCAAGGAAATCGTCCACGGGGCGAAAAAAGCGGTCACCAATCTGGTCCCCGACACCATCAAAAAATACGCATTCTGGTAAACGAGAATCGGACGCGTCTTCATGCCGAACCCTGATATCGACATAAACCTCGAAGAGTTCCGCGGGACTCTGTCCGAGGCTCTCGCGGAGGGGGGCACACAGCCTCTGCTGCGCCTCACCGATGAAGAGATCGCGATCCTCGATCCGGAATCGCTGACCGAATGCGTCGCCCCGACTCCGCGACTCGCCACGCTCTCCGGCGAGGAACGCGAGTGGGTGTACGCCACCGCCCTTCGTTCCCTCGTCTCGCGAGAAGCGGTCGAGGTCGCCAACATCGAGGAACTCGACGCCGTACTCCGGGGCTCGGGCGCGCGGCAGGACACGCGAGCCGCCGTGGCGGGTACGGACCCGGGCACGCTCCCCTCGGGCGTCGACCTGGACCTGCGCGTCACCCCCGAGGTGAGCCTCGCCCTGACGCTCCGCCGCACCGCCGGGCGGGCCCTCGTCGTCGAGCAGCACACGTCGAGCGGCCTCACCCACCTGCTCGTCTACATCCACGCCGAGGATCTGTACCTCGTGGAGCGTGTCACGTCCGGCGGCCTGCACATGTTCACCCTCGCCGGCTCGGCGAAGGACGCGGCGGACATGGCGCTGCTCTTCATGGACCCCTTCGAGGTCGCCGCCAAGGACGGCCCCACCCAGCGGCTCACCCCGGAAGAGATCAGCCAGGAGAACGTGGGCAGGGCGCTCGGCCAAGCCATCGACAATGCCCTGGTCGTCGGGCAGACCGTCCTTCTGGCGGACACTCCCGGCCCGCTCCTGACGACGTACGCGACCGACGAGGCCCTGTGGACGGTGTACGTCGAGAAACCGAACGCCCCGACCGGCATCGAAGCGCGCCCGGTCGGCAAGAACACGCTGCGCGCCATGGTCACCAAGCTGATCAACCCGAGCTGAGAGAGCCGACACCATGTCACGAGAGGCCGAATGCCGTGAGGACCTGCGCCGACTCAAGCGATACGCCGACGAGTTGGAGAACTCCGTCGACAACGTGCAGAAGCTCTGCGGCACGGACACATGGAAGGGCCCCAAGAGTGAACGCTTCCGCGGCGAGTTCTCCGGCCACAAGAAGCAGATAAAGGACGCCCTGGCGCACGCGCGGGCGGCGATGGACCGCGCGCTCAAGCGTGTGGAGCAGGAAGAGGCGGAGAAGAAGAGGTCCGGAGCGGGGAAGTGAGGGAGCGCGAAGCCATGGTTGACCAACAGCGCACGGCACGGCAGCGGTTGGCCCCCACACAGGCGCGCCGTGTCTCCGCCGCGGTCCTCGACGCTGTCGTGGCCCTGCTGTGCGGCCTCGCGGCCGGGGCCGCGGCCGGGGTGGAGGTGGCCGACGGCGTCGTGGAGCTGCGCCCCGGCTCCCCGACGGTGTGGGGGGCCGCGCTCGGCACGGCCGTAGGTCTCTCCTTCCTCAATCACGTCCTGCTCACGTACGCGGTCCGTGCCAGCCTCGGAAAGCTGCTGACCGGCCTGCGCGTGGTCCGCGCGGCCGACGGCCGCCGCCCCGACTTCTTCCGTCTCATCGCCCGGTGGTTGTTCGGCTTCTACTGGATGATCGTGTTCGTCCCCATCCATCTCGCAGCGGACAGCAGTGTGGAACAGCAGGACGCGGTGGGTCTGCGCACGGTACGGCGCTGACCCGGCCTCCGCGCGCCCACGGGGAACGGCGTCGGCGCCTGATGCCCCATGGCCGTGGTGGACCCACCGGACCGGCGCCGCCCGCCGTGTCCGGGGCGTCCACCTCGGCGGCGGAGCGGATCACCCGTGCGGTTCGGCGGCGTCAGGTCTCGCTCACCGGCGCGGGACCGCGCGTGAAGGACTGACGGACCAGGGTGAGCAGTTCCTCCTCCGTGACGCCGAGGCGGCGGGCCTCGGCGGCGAGTTCGGTGGCGCGGGCGAGGAGGCCGGCGCGGAAGCGGGCGCCCTCCCCCTCCACGACGACGGCCCCGCGCCCTCTGCGCAGTTCGATCAGGCCCTCGTCCCGCAGCCGTTGGTACCCCCGGAGGACCGTGTGCACGTTGACGTCGAGCGAGTCGGCGAGCGCTCGCGCCGCCGGGAGGCGCTCGCCTGCGGTGAGAGAGCCCTCGGCGAGGGCGGCACGGACCGAGGCCGCGATCTGCTCGCCGAGCGGGACCGGTGACGAGGGGTCGGTGCGGAAGAGCATCAGCCGCCGCCTGGTCGTGGGGAGGAGCCGTCCTCGTCGGCCGCGAGGGTGTTGAGGAGCGCCGCCGCCGTACGGGCGTCCCGTGTCGTGACGGCGAAGTCCCGCCCGTCCTCCCTGCGCACCACGAGCGCCTCGCCCGAGCGCAGGATGACCCCCGTCCCGCGGGGGCTCACCCGGTATCCCCAGCCGCCCCACTCCAGCGCGCTCACGCGCTGCGCGCGGGCCGCGGCGACCTGGTCGAGGCCGATGCGGGTGCGGGGCCAGGGCAGATAGCCGGCGGCGACCGTGAGGCCGTGCCGGTCGACGGTGACGCGTACGGCGCTCAGACCGAAGGTCAGCAGTCCCGCGAGCATGAGCGGGAGTCCCACGCCGACCAGTCCGGCGGCGAGCAGGCACGTACCCAGCAGAAACGCCCCCGCCCCGAACCCGGCGAGCACCGCCGAGGTGTTGTGTGCCGACCAGCCGGCCCGCTCTCCCGGGCGCAGCGTCAGCCGTTCCGGGACGCCTGGCAGCGGTTCGCGCTCCGCCCCGTGCGCGGCCGGGGGCAGGAGGCGCCGCAGGAGCGTTCCCGCCCCGGCGGCGAGGAGCGCGGCAGCGAGACCCGCCACCAACTGGGCCCAGGGCAGCCGGGCTCCGGTGCCGTCAGCGACCGCGTGCGCGTTCACGAGGAGCACCGCGCTCAGCAGGTATCCGAGCAGTCCCGCGGTCCCCCAGCCCGTCGCCGTCCAGCCGCTCCGCGCCGAAAGGCCCGCTCCCGGGAGGGCGGCGCCCAGGCCGAAGAGAAGCGCGAGGCCGCCGAAGAGAGCGAGGCACACCCACGGGTAGCCGCTCGTGGCGCCCCAGTCGTCGGCCGTGCCGCCGCCGGAGAAGTGGGTGGCGATGCGGTCGCCGAGTTTGTCCCGCGTACTCAGGAAGAAAGCGATCGTGGCGGCGAACCCGGCGACGAACGGCGCCACTTCGAGCAGTACGCCCGGCCATCGGGCGCCTCTGCCTCCCCCGGCCCCCGTACCGCCGCCCGGGCCCGGCGGCCCGCCCGTCCCGTTCCCGCCCGGCCCCTTGGCCTCGTGTCCCCCGTACATCCCTCGCTCCTCCCGCGTCGCGCGACGGGCGCCCTGCGCGCCCCCCTCCGTACGACTTGTTCGCCATCTATGCGAACAACTGTCGAGGTACTCCCCGCCGGACAGCCCTTCCAACCCTGACGTGCGAAAAATCTTTCACGGGATGCGGAACACACCCCTCCGCATCCCGTACGGATCTTTTTCGCGGGCCGGGAACTCGCCCCGCCCGACGGCCGTTGGAACGGACACACGAGCACACACAGACACACACAGCGCACTCGCGGACAAGTGACCTGAACAGGGCGGAGCCACGCCGCTGACACGTCACGGGCAGGGCGCGGGAACAGAAGGGGGTCTTCTCATGGCGGGTTTTCTCGACCGGGCGAAGGAACAGGCGCAGCGCGGCCTCGCGCAGGGCAAGCAGAAGTACGACGACGTGCAGACCCAGCGCACGGGCAGCGAGCTGCTGAAGCAACTCGGCGCCGCGTACTACGCGGAGCGCAGGGGCAGTGGTGACCCTGCGGCCACGCAGCGCGCCCTGGAGGCCGTGGAGTCCCACATAGTCACGCACGGCGACGGTTTCCTGCCCCGCTGAGCCGGCGCGGGCGCGGCACGGCCCACCCCAGCCGGCGCGGGCTCCGCATGGCGCGTCCCGGCCGGCACGGG